>NZ_CP031834.1:0-324375 GCF_003590645.1 Mesorhizobium sp. DCY119
GGATCTTGGTCAGCTTTTCCTTGTTCTCCGGCTTGATGAGCTCTTCGACCGTGCCCTTGGGCAGCGCGTCGAAAGCTTCGTTGGTCGGAGCAAAAACCGTGAACGGACCCTTGCCCTGCAAGGTCTCGACCAGGCCGGCAGCCTTGACGGCGGCAACGAGCGTGGTGTGATCCTTCGAGTTTACCGCGTTCTCGACGATGTTCTTGTCTTCGAACATGGCCGCACCGCCGACCTTCGGGTTTTCGGCATAGGCGACCGTGGCGAGAGCGGAGAGCGCGACTGCGCCGGCGAGAATGGTGGAGGTGAATCTACGCATTTTGTAACTCCCTGGGTTATTCCACATTCGGTGGATGCAAGGAGTTACGGGGATGAAAAGAGTAAGTTTCGGCGCTTGCGAAAAAATATTTATTTCTTTCCGGAATTCATAAAATATCTCGCACCAATTCACGCCCTATATTTCCGCATATAATTAGCGTTACCTAATTATATATTCTCTTATACTTCACGATAGAGTGATAACGGCGAGAAGAGCTTTGTTTAAATATTCTTCAGATCGCCCGCTGCGACCACCGGCCCGGTCGGCTGGCCGGTCGGCGAACCGCCCGACGGCTCGAGGCTGACGGCCAGAACCGCGCCTGTGGCGAGCTTCTTCTGAAACTCGGGCGAGATCTTCAGATGAATGGTCGATCCGACCGGGATGACGCCCATGGAGACCGGCGCATTGGTTCCCTCGATCATCCAAAGCTCGAAATCGCGGCCCGCTGCGCGTTCACCCGATACGTGCGACAGACCCACATCGCCTTGAGCGGCATCATAGACGGCGAGGTAACGCACATCGCTGCCATCCGCGGCAAGCGAGGCGACGAGGCGCCTCTCAGGCACAGGAGCCGGCGGATTGATGTAGGGCACGGCGATATAGATCGCGAGCGCGGCGATGGCGGCGGCAGCCAAGCCACGCCAGAAGGCGAGGCTCGACCACATGCCGGCTTGCCGCGCGGCCTGGGATTGCGCGGCCCCGGAGAACAGCCGCCGGTCGACGGCGGGCTTCACGGACGTCGGCGCCTCGATTTCGGGATAGGCTTCGGCGAGCGGGGACAGGTGAACCTCCCAGCGATCGACGAGACGCGCGAACTCAGGCTCGCCGTCGATGCGGCGGGCAGCTCCCTGCCTTTCATCGTTCGGCAGAACGCCAAGAACGTATTCGGCAGCGATCATGGCGTCGCCGCCACGTTCCGGTTCGTTGTTGTCCGCCAGCGTCATCGCTCGAGGCATTCCCTCAGTTTAAGCAGGCTGCGGCGCAGCCAGGTTCGCATCGTGTTCAGCGGTACGCTGTAGCGCGCCGCCAGCTCGGCATAGCTTTCGCCCTTGAGATAGGCGCCCCGGACGGCCGCCGCCCGGTCCTTTTCCAGTTCTTCGAGACAGTGGTGGATGCGCTCGTTTTCGCCGCCAGCCACCGCCGCCGCCTCTGGCCCGGGCGCCGGATCGGCCACGTCGAGCGCGGCGTCGATATCGACGGCAGGCTGGCGTCGCGCCCGGATGCGATCGATCGCGTGATTACGCGCAACCGCCACCAGCCACGATATCGGGCTCAAATCCGAGACCGCAAAGCGATCGGCCTTCGTCCATATCTTGACGAAAACCTCCTGCAACGCTTCCTCGGCTTCTGCGCGATCGTTCAAGACACGCAGGCAGACGCCGAAAAGTTTCGCGCTCGTCTGCCGATACAGCAGGTCGAACGCCGCCCGGTCCTTCATCGATGTCCGGACGATCAGCTTTGTGATGTCTTGTGGCGTCATCGAAGCCAAACTAGGGCTTTGCAGTTGATTTGCAACGGCACAGACGCTGTTTCCGCGCCGGCGCGCAGGACAGCAATTTCAGCGCTGCTTCATCAGTTGCGGCAGCTCTTTCAGGAACATCTCCCGCACCTTCGGGCCTTTCGGAGAGTCGGCGCTGTCCGCGCCCACCTGCATGCGCGCGAAGACGACTTTACGGCCGTCCTTCTCAGCCCAGCCGACGAACCAGCCCAGAGGCTTGTTCCTGTTCGCCTTGCCTGCATCATCGCCGAGCCTGCCGCTGCCGGTCTTGCCGTGGACGGTCCAGCCGTCCTGCGAGGCGAAACTCGGGATGACCGCCCGGGTCATGTCGTTAGCCTTGCCTGAGACCGGCAGTTCGCCGGCAAGAAAGCTGCGCACGAGCGCCGCCTGTTCGTCCGGCGAGATCTTCAGCGACGACTTCAGCCAGGAGTGCGTCAGGCCATTGTTCTTGCCGGCATCGCCGGAGACATCCATGTTGCCGTAGCCGAGCTTTTTGACGTAGGCGGCGAATTTCTCCTTGCCGAGCCGTCGCGTGATTTCACGCGAAAACCAGAGAACGGAATCCTTCTCCAGATCGTCGGATCGACGGTCTTCCGGTCGCGCTTCACCGCATCGAATTCGGGCTTGTAGTCCCAGGCAGGCGTGTGTTCGCCCTCAAGTATTCCCGCGTCGTAGCCGATCAGCGCCAAGGGAAACTTGAAGGTCGAGAACGGGTTGAGACGCTTGTCGCAAACACCCTCGCGATAAACGACATCCCCCGAGGCGGCATCCAGTATCACCGTGCATTCGGGGGCTTTTTTCTGCGAAGCAGCCGCGGCTGGAAAGGTGAGGCCGGCCGCAAAGGCAAGCAAAAGCGCGGGCATCCTGAGTTTGTCGATCATTGTTCGAAATCCGTTCGGCTGGGTGCAGTGCAGGCCCGCACGGAACCGCTAACTGGTTACCGATGTGTTGACGCCGCTTCGGTTTGAACATCTATTTTCGCTTGACCTCAACTGCGCTTGAGGTCCTACAAACCCATTCGACCTATCGGGAAAGTCCCGAACCAGGGAGAATGTTATCATGCAAGCAGCAGTTCAGAACGACGACCTCGGCCCCGTCGTCTTCATCAACATCTTCACCGTGAAACCGGGCAGGCTCGACGATTTCATCGCGATCCAGAAGGCCAATCTCGATGGATCGGCGGGCGTCGTCAAAGGCTGGCGCGGCAGCCGCCTGCATCGCGCCACCGACGGCCGGACGGCGATCATAATGAGCGCCTTCGACACGATCGGCGACCACAAGCGCGTGCACGAAACCAGCCGTTTCGCCGAACACGTCCAGAAGGTCAGGCCGCTGATCGAAAGTGCGGGACCGGGTTATTACCAGGTTGTCCACGAAGTCGGACAGATATAGGCGGCGTGACGCGCGGCAAGCCGCCAACATCGCCCGATCTTCCCTTTCCTCCGCGAGCGGCTGCGGGCGCGCAATTTGCAAGGACTGTCCTGTTCGTTGTAGCCATTCTGATCGCTTGATCCTGGAGGAGGCGCAGCATGGACCGATTCACCGGCGGTTGCCTGTGCGGCAACGTCCGACTTGTGGCGTCGGGTACGCCTTACCGGGTCGGCATTTGTCACTGCCTCGACTGCCGCAAGCATCATGGTGCGCTTTTTTATGCTGCCGCGATATTCCCTCAGGAGGCGGTGACGATCGATGGCGAGACACGCGACTACGCCGGGCGGTTTTTCTGTCCTCGTTGCGGCTCATCCGTTTTTGCACGCAGCGGGGACGAAATCGAAGTGCACCTGGGCGCCCTGGATGCCCCCGACCAATTGATGCCAACCTACGAAAGCTGGACCGCGCGTCGCGAGTCCTGGCTGCCGCCATTTCCGCACATGAGACGATATGAGCGTGATCGTGAGGCGAAGGGTCGCTTTGAGGAGTAGGCGGCACGAAGGGTCCCGGTTTCAAGCTCTTTCACATACCACTTCTCAGTCAAACCAACCCCTGGAGACGTCCATAATCGCAGGAGAACTACTTATTCGCTTGCTCTCCTATTGTAGTTTTCAATGACATGTAGTGCGTAACCGTTCATCTTGAAATTGGCGCAGCCACAAAAGCATAAGAATAATTTCTCGAAGATCGCTCGTGAACGTATCAACTCGACGTAGGTCAGATTATGATCCGATATCAGTCTCCCGTGAACGATAGCGTTTCGTGCTCCAATCATACGCGCTAAGTTAACGAACAATTGGTTTGTATTGGAGTGAAGCTTATATCTCTTCGCCATTCTCAGAATCCGTTCTTCCAGTTCGAGACTCGGCGGATGGCTTAGTTGTTTTTTGAGTCGCGCCGCGACAGCGGCTCCTATCGGGAGAGTAGAAACGGTATCCTTGAGGACCTTAGCTAGAGGCTTCCACTCTTTAGTCGGGATCAGCTCGCGGGAAATCAGCATTGTTTTCTCGAAAACACTGACCAACCGTTCTATCGCCTCTACACAGCTGGTTAATCCCGCCTCCCACATCAGCGGGTCAAACGAATTTATATAGCCGTGTGCAGCAGCGTGGAGTAGTTCCTTTTGTTTTGAGTGGGTCGATAACGACACTGCTCCCCTCTTGAGATAAGTCTCGAGTCGTTGACCATAGTAGATGTTGTCGGCGGGATGTCCTGTTAGCCTCTCCCTCGGCCGAACCGCAACAGAGTGCCAAGTATTAGATACCTCATTCGGTGAAATTCGATCCTCTCGTAAGGTAGCGATGTGTTGTCGAAGTTCAACTGTAAGCAAGATTCGCAGCAAATGCCAAAGTTCATCTGATGAAGCGTAGAAAGTCTCTGGGCTTATGTTCGAGTCCGTTGGTTCAATCTGAATGCCAGGAATTTCCAAAGTTTCTTTTTCGATTGATAAACGTGGATCGTCGCGATCAAGTGACCACGAAATTACTCTGAACTTGAGTGGAAGGAACCCCAAAGAGGTCCAGTCACCAGTTTTATAAGCTCGATCTTTTTTTCCGAGGCTGCGGGGGTATACGCGCCAATGCCGAGGTCTTTGCAAAAACCAATAGGTCGCACGCAAAGCACCGCCAAGACCATCACCACGATAGCATTCAGTTGTCTTGAGAAGACGTATCTCAGCAACGGTCTGTATGGTCTCTTCATCGATATTTAGTCCGGCAGCCGCGCCGCTTGAGTAGAGATGTCCTGACCCTGTAGTCGTCGAGTCATAAGTATTGTCTGATCCATACGGCCAACTCGGGTTACTCGTGGCTTCCCATGTTAGGTCTCCTCCAACATCCAGTCTCATTGTCTCGAGTTCGGCTTCCCGATTGCCGAGAACGTATATGAGGTTAGGATGTAGATAATGCTGTTCTTGATGAAAAATCACAGAAGCAGAAATGGCACCATCATTTCCGAATATTCGTACTTTGGATGGAGTGTCATTGTCTCGTCTCGGCATGAGCAAAACCAGTAGTTCCCAAAAGCGTCAGTCAGTTGCGTCAAGGCACTAGCCTACAATCATCTCCACCGGCAAGAACAGCCTACAGTTCCTCTTGGTTACTCCAGGAGCGTCGAGCGGAGAAGATGTCTGCGTCGAAGCCTGCTCGACATGGCGTGCCCCGCATCACTCGGGCAGTCCCGCCTTGCGAAACCCATCCACGAAATGCTCGAGCGTCTTCGCGTCGCGGAAGGGCTCCGTCGCGGCCCAGTGGCGGGTCGTGAAATCCGGGTTGCTGACGAGGAACAGTTCGGCCTCTGCGCGCGCCTCGTCGAACCGGCCGAGTTGGGCAAGGCTTGCCGCCAGGAAGCGGCGTGAGCTTGTGTGGTAGGTCTCGTCCCGGCGTAGGGTCTCTACAGCGGCTTCGTATTCTCGGTGTGCATATTGCGCCTGGCCGAGCGTCAGATAGTACCAGCTTGCCGGAAACGGGTTCAGCCGGAACGCCTTGGCGATATGCTCGAGGCCGTGCTCGATCCGCCCGGCCAGCACCGCGATGTCGGACAATGCCGCCCAGGCGTCGGCCTCGTTCGGGTCGAGTGCGATCGCACGCTCGAACTCCGCGTCCGCCTCGGCGAAGCTGCGCTCATAGGCAAGCAGGTAAGCCAGGACCCAGCGGCAGCCGGCATCGTCGGGATCGATCGCAACAGCCTTGCGCGCCAGTTCCAGGGCAACGCTGCGGTCGGCTTCCGTTGGTCCGCCGGAATGCACCCATCCCATCCAGTGGTTCATGGCGAGCCAGCGATAGGCTTCGGCATATTCCGGATCGAGCGAGACCGCGCGCGTCAGCATCAGATGCGCTTCCCGCGCACTCTGCGGCGTGTCATCCATCAGCCTGCGCGCCCGCACGCAGAGATCGTAAGCCTCCAGATTTTCTGGCCGCTTGCGCGGTGGGAGTGCGCGCAGGCGGCCAAGCAACGCCTCCACGATCTTGGCCGTCACCTCGTCCTGAACGGCAAAGATATCTTCCAGGCTGCGATCGAAACGTTCCGCCCAGAGATGCTCGCCACTCACCGCGTCTACCAGTTGCGCGTTGATGCGCACGCGCCCGGCGGCGCGTCTGGCACTTCCTTCCAGCACGTAGCGCACGCCAAGCTCCTCGGCGATCGCGCGCACGGCAAGCGCCTTTCCCTTGTAGGCAAAGGCCGAGTTGCGCGCGATGACGAACAGGCCGGAGATCCTGGACAGGTCAGTGATCAGGTCTTCGGTCAAGCCATCCGCGAAGACGCCCTGCTCGGGATCGTTGCTGAGATTAAGGAAAGGCAGCACGGCTATCGATGGTTTGTCGGGCAGCGGCGAAGGTTTTCGCTTCGCGTCCATGAGCTGCTCGACGGCACCCGAGAAGCGGTAGCCGACACGCGGAACCGTGACGATCCATTCCCCGCCTTCAGCGGTAGGGCCAAGCAGCTTTCGCAGCTGCGCGATCTGGACGGTGAGGTTACCTTCCTCGACGGCCGTAGCCGGCCACGCCGCATCCATCAACTCGGCCTTGCCGAGGATTTCACCCGGCCGCCCTACGAGTGCGGCAAGCAGCTTCAGCGCACGGTAGCCAACGGCAACGGGAACATCGTCCCGAAGGAGCGTTCCCGCACCCGGATCAAGCACGAATGGACCAAAGGCAAAGCGCGATCCCTGCATGCGGCGCATCTTTAGCCCGTTTGGACATTTTTGCGAACTGCTGGAGAGCCTGCGCTTTTCCTATCCTGCTCGACCCATTTCAATTCGAGCGATGGGGCCAAAAGCGCCGCCCCGCTAGTCAAGCACGACCACCGCCTCCACCTCGAATAGCATAGGGTCGATTGCGAGCTTCGGCACGGGGATCAATGTCTGGGCCGGCAGCGCCTCGCCGAACATTTCCTTGACGTTCTCGGTCAGCACCCCAAGCTTCGACATATCGTGATCGACCACGAAGACCGTGAGCTTGGCAACCTGATCCGGCCTGGCACCGAGCGCGTCGAGGGCGGTGCGCAAATTTGCGTAGGCCTGCTTAACCTGGACCGCGAAGTCTGGAGACAAGGCTCCTGTGCCGTCTTGGCCGCCCTGTCCGGAGATGTAGGCCACCCGGGCTGCGCTGGGCACGATTACCGCCGTGCTGTAGCCATTCGGCGAAGGGTCATAGAGGTTTGGTGGATTGACGATGGTCAGCTTGAGATCATTCTCAGCCGCAGTCGCCGCAGCGGGAATTCCCATGGTCATGATGATTAGCCCTCCGACAAGCAGACGCTTGATTGCGCGTGACATGTTTTTCTCTTGGCTCTGCGGACTGCGAGCAACGTCCCCTCGCGGCCGGCATGATTGAACTTTTAGCCCATCGCCCATAGGACTCGTGCGATGTACGAGTCATCCTATGGTACGTCGTACGAGTCAAGCGTTCAAGATCGACATTCCTGACGTTGCCTGCCAAAATCGACGTTCTGAGCAGCGGGGAAGACGAATGGCAGCCAAACGCAGCGGCGCCCAGGGCAAACGATCTCAACGGAAAAGCGAGCGGCCGCTGCCCGTGCAGGAGCAGCGCGGTGAACCGCCGCTTTCGCGCGAACGTATCGTGGCCACCGCGGTAGACCTGCTGGATGCTCAAGGGCTCGACGGAATGACGATGCGTCGGCTGGCCGATCGCCTCGGCTCGGGCGTGATGAGCCTGTATTGGCATGTCGACAACAAAGAAGATGTCTTCGATCTGGCACTCGACTCGGTGCTCGAATATCGCGGACAGCCGCAAACGGCCGAGCCTCAAGACTGGCGCCAGGAAGTCGTTCATATGCTCGATGACTGGCGCGCCAGCATGCTGCGCCATCCCTGGTCGGTATCGCTGTTGCCGCGCCGGGCGCTTGGCCCGAACATCCTCAGTCTCCTGGAACTGCTGGGCAAGACCTTGTCCAAAGCCGGTGTAGCGGACGCAGATATGAACGCCGCGATATGGTCGCTCTGGAATTATGTGATGGGCGCTACCATAACCCGAGCGAGCTTCGACGTCTCGGACGACGACAGGGCGGCCGCGCAGCAGCGCCTTACACGTCGCAGCGAACTCTACCCGACGATCGAACGCTCGCGCCTGCTGTTGGATAACGATTGGGACGGTGCTTTCCGGAAAGGCCTCGGCTTCCTGCTCGATGGCCTCTCTCCAAAGCCGGGGCTCAAACCTGCCGGGCGATAGCGCCGATCGCGTTGACGAGAAGGCGCGCGGCGGTCAGGGCCGACAGGCCATCAATGTCGGCGGGCGGATAGAGCTCGACTAGATCGAATCCTGCGATCCTGGCGCGCCTGCCGAGGCCCGCGATCAGGTCGATAACCTGTGTGTAGGTGAGGCCGCCGGGCGTACGCGCCGCCACGCCCGGCATGATGCCGGGATCGAGGCCGTCGCAGTCGAGGGTGACGATGACACGGGCTCCTTGCGGAATATGCCGCAGAGCGGTGTCGATGCCCTCGGCATGAACCTCGCGGGCGGTGACGAAGCGGCTGCCGTAGCGCTGCGCCGCTTCAATCTCGGCGAGGCGCGCGCTGCCGACGCTGCGCAGGCCGACCTGCACCATGCCGGCGACATGCGCCATCTCGCTCGCCCGCCGCATCGGGTTCGAATAGCCGTAGCGCTCGCCCTTCACCTCATCGCGCCAGTCGATATGGGCGTCGATCTGCAGGATCCAGACCGGACCGTGCTCGGCGAAGCCGGCGAGGAAGGGAATGACCACGGAATCATCGCCGCCGATGAGGATCGGCACCGCCGGCAAGGCCAGGACCTCGCGCGTCTTGGCCTCGATCCGGGCCCGGTTGCCGGCATTGTCATGCATGGTGGTCGCGATGTCGCCGGTGTCGATGCAGCAGGCCGGCTTGCCGTCGAACAGCGGACCGCCGAGATCGAAATCCCAGTGCTCGACCAGCGCGGCATCCGCCTGGCTCGCAGCGCGGATGGCGTTGGCGGCCAACTCATAGCCGTTGCTGTCCTCGCCGGGATAGGTGCTGCCGTGAGCGGCTCCGAAGATGACCGCACGGGGCATGAGGCCATCAGCGAGGCGATCAGGAAGGCCGAGAAAGGAAGGTGAGCTGGTCATTTCTTGATGATCTTGATGATTGAGGGGCGGGATGGAGGCCCTTTGCGGCAGGGGCGAAATCCTGCGCCAAGCCTATGAAGTCGCAAGATTAGCCCGTTTGGAAGTTTTTGGAACTATTTGTGCGCGCTTAATTACGGCGCTGTTCGCATCCTGCAGAATTCAGCCTCTTTCAGGTCAAGGGCTCCGGCCCTCAACCATAGGAGGTTGCCATGAACGATACATTTGCGTCCGCCCCACGAAGCATCATCGCGACCTGGAGCGAGCGGATACGCTTTCGCTGGAACCTTGAGAAAATGGCGAAGGCCAATCCCCATTTGATCGAGGATATCGGCCTGACGAAACGACAGGCCGAGGCTGAGATCGCCAAGCGCTTCTGGCAAGCATAGGCGAATGCCGCAATGAAAGCCGGTCGCAGTTTCTACTTGCCGCTGTGGTTCGCCGGCAAGGTCTGCGAGACCGGCTCGTCGTTCAGCCGCCGCGAACCGCCAGCGCGATCGCCTCGCGCAGTTCCTCCATGCCGTCGCCCTTCTCCGAAGAGGTGGCGATGACGGTGGGAAAGGCAGCCGCACGCTTGCGAATCTTTTCCAGCGTCTCGGTGATCAGGCGCGGCACGCCGGCCGCCTTGATCTTGTCGGTCTTGGTCAAAACGATCTGGTAGGAGACGGCGGCCTTGTCGAGAAGGGTCAACACGTCCTCGTCATTCTTCTTGATGCCATGGCGCGCATCGATCAGGACATAGACGCGCTTCAGCGTGACCCGCCCCTTGAGATAGTCGAAGACTAGCTTGGTCCATTCGTCGACCTGATCCTTCGGCGCCTTGGCGTAGCCGTAGCCCGGCATGTCGACCAGCGCCATCGGCGGAAGATCGTCGCCCACCCCCGAAAAGCCGTCCGGCACGAAATAGTTGAGCTCCTGCGTACGCCCGGGCGTGTTGGACGTGCGCGCAAGGCCCTTCTGCCCGACCAGCCCGTTGATCAGCGAAGACTTGCCGACATTGGAGCGCCCGGCAAAGGCGATCTCGGGCGGACCTTCCGGCGGCAGGAACTTCATCGACGGGACGCCGCGGATGAAAATCCATGTGTTGGTGAAGAGGCTGCTCGCCACCGGCAGGCTCGACTTTGTGTATTCGCTCAATTCGCTTGCTCCAGCCGGGAAATGTCGGCGCCGCGTATGGCATCAAGGTTACGCGTCACCTTGTCAACCGGCCAATCCCACCAGGCCACCCTCAGCAGGCGATCGACGGTCCTTCTGTCGAAGCGCGTCTTGACGACTTTGGCCGGATTGCCGGCAACGATGGAGTAAGGCGGCACGTCATGAGTAACGACTGCACGCGCGGCAACGATCGAGCCATCTCCGATGGTGACGCCCGGCATGATCAGCGCCTCCATGGCGATCCAGACGTCATTGCCGATCACAGTATCGCCGCGCACCTCCTTGGACCATGTGGCGGGGTCAAACCCCTCCTCCCAGCCGTGGCCGAAGATGTTGAACGGATAGGTCGAAAAGCCGGACATGGCATGGTTGGCGCCGTTCATGATGAATTTCGCGCCTTCAGCGATTGCGCAGTACTTCCCGATGGTCAGCTTGTCGCCGATGAAGGGGTAATGATGCAGCACGCATTTCTCGACGAAGCGGTCGGGACCTTCGGGATCGTCGTAATAGGTGAAATCGCCGATTTCGATGTTTTCAGCGTCGACAAGCGCCTTGAGGAAGCCGACGCGCGGGTGAAGCGGCATCGGGTGTTTGATGGATGGATTGGGACCAGTCATGGCAAGTTCCGTCGAGATGGGTTCGCAAGGGGTGAAATGATGCGATCCGCTCCGGCGCATTTGACGCCTGACGAAAACGGATCTCGCTTAACCGACCATCGAAACAACTCCTGTTGGTGACCTGTTTAGCCGGGAGACCCCGGTGCGTCCACAATGAATTGCCGATCGCTGCAGGAACGGCATTTATGCGACCGCTGTTGCTTCTGGAGAATTTCGGCTACTTTCAGCGGCAAGTGCGCGGAAAATTCCATGCTCGCAATATCTTCAATAGCAGTTGCGCTCATCGTCGCCGGTCTTGTCATCGTGATTCTGACCGACATACGAACGGACGGCGCAGTGACCTGGATCGGTACGCTCCGGGAATGGCAAACCATGCTCGGAACGCTGATAGGCTTTGCGACGGCAGCGGGCATTCTGGCGCTAAGCACTGCTTTCCAGCAGGAAACGACGGCTCAGCGAAACGCCGAGGCAACCGTCCATGCCGGCCACGCACTCGCCGTTGAGGCCAGAAGCATGAACGACGTGCTTCAGAGGGTACGACAAACCGCGGCAACCTTTCACGCCGTCAGCGGCGATGCGGCGGCGGTCGGTTCAGCCGGCTGCTCCGGCGTCATCGAAGAACTGGACAACGCCTTCGTGCGGTCCACCCCGATCTACGATTCGATAGCACCCAAGCTGGCGGATTTCGGCGATCCCAACCTTGCTCTTTTCGTGAATTTCTACGCGACCCATTCCGGCATCCTCCGCGATGCCGACTACTACGTCAGCAAGGGATGCCCGCCTACCAGACCCGAGGTCGCCACGCAGTTCATGAAAAGGCTGGATGACGCCAACGACTATTATCAGCGGATCGCCAAGATCTACGGCATTAATTGAGCGGTTCAAGGAACGGCAATCCCTTGATGCTACGAAACAAAAAAGCCCCGGCATGCCGGGGCTTTTTCGATCGGGGGTCCCGCTATTCAGCGGGCGACGGTTTCTTCTTGAACAAGGCCACGAGGTTGTCCCAGAGCTCGATCTTGGCGCCCTGGCGCTTCATGATGATGCCCTGCTGCAGGATCGACAGCGAGTTGTTCCACGCCCAGTAGATGACGAGGCCCGCCGGGAACGATGCCAGCATGAAGGTGAAGATCACCGGCATCCAGGTGAAGATCATCGCCTGCGTCGGGTCCGGCGGCGTCGGGTTCATGCGCATCTGCAGGAACATGGTGACGCCCATGATGAGCGGCCATACGCCGATATGGAGGTACTGCGGCACCATGAACGGCAGCAAGCCGAACAGGTTGAACAGCGAGGTCGGATCGGGCGCGGCCAGATCCTGAATCCAGCCGAAGAACGGCGCATGGCGCATTTCGATAGTGATGTAGAGCACCTTGTAGAGCGCGAAGAAGACCGGGATCTGGATCAGCACCGGCCAGCAGCCGGCCAGCGGATTGATCTTCTCCGTCTTGTACAGCTCCATCATCGCCTGCTGCTGCTTCATCTTGTCATCCGCGTATTTCTCGCGGATTTCCAGCATCTTGGGCTGCACCATCTTCATGTTCGCCATGGACTTGTAGGACTTGTTGGCGAGCGGGAAGAAGATGGCCTTGACGATAACGGTGGTGGCGAGGATCGACAGGCCGAAATTGCCGAGCAGCTTGTAGAGCGTGTCGATCAGCCAGAACATCGGCTTGGTGATGAAATAGAACCAGCCCCAGTCAATCAGGAGATTGAACTGGCGGATGTTGCGGTCCTTCTCATAGCCATTGATCTTGGCCACTTCCTTGGCGCCGGCGAAGACCATGGTCTCAACGGTTGCCGACTGACCGGCATCGACGGTCAGCGGGTCGGTCATGTAGTCGGACTGATAGCGCGGGCGGCCTTCGCTGAAATAGCTGAAGCGCGGCTGAAACGCCTGCTTCTCGGAAGGCACCATGGCCACGGCCCAATATTTATCGGTGATGCCGAGCCAGCCATCATTCGACTTGCCGGGAACGACCTGCTTGTCCTTCTCGATCGCCGAATATTTGATCTCGTGCAGGCCGTCTTCGCCGGTCACGCCGATCAGGCCTTCATGCAGCACGTAGACGCTTGCCGTGGTCGGCTTGTCGAAGCGAATGACGCGGCCGTAGTTGGAGAGCGTCACTGGTGCCTGACCAGCGTTGGAGACCGTGTCGGAGACCGTGAACATATAGTCGGAATCGACGCTGATCGTGCGCTTGAACGTCAGGCCCTTGTCGTTGGTGTAGGTCAGCGTGACGGGCGATGTCGGGGTCAGCGTAGCGCCGGCGTCGGCGGTCCAGACCGTATCGGGACCGGGCACAGCCCCCGTTGCCTCGTTGCCGACGAAGCCGATCTCGGCGTAGTAGCCGTTCGGCAATGCGGCCGGATTGAGCAGATCGATCTCGGGCGAGCTGTTGTCGACCGTCAGGTGATAATCCTTCAGGAGAAGATCGTCGATGCGCGCGCCGGTCAGATTGATCGAGCCGGCAAGGCTCGGCGTGTCGATCTTGACGCGCTGCGAGGAACCAACGGTCTGGTCGCGGCTCACCGAGGTGGCGCCGTCGACGCCCGGAATAGCGGGAACCGCGCCCGGCGTAGCAGGAACATCAGCGCCCGTAGCGCCCTGACCGGCCGGCTGCTGGGCCTTCTTTTCGGCTTCGACGCGCTGGGCTTCGATCTGTGCGGTCTGACGCTCGCGCTCGATGCGCGGGTTCATGTAGAACACCTGCCACAGGGTCAGGATCAGCACCGAAAGCGCGATCGTGATGAAGAAATTCCGGTTGTTTTCCATCGAAAACCCTTAACGCGTTCCGCGAATTCGTCGTTTGAGCTCGGCAGCAAGCTCATCGAAAGGAGCCGTCAGGATATCTTCCCGCCCGACGATCACATAGTCCTTGCCAGGCTGCATGTCACCTGCGGCATGGACGCGAACCGCCTCCTTGAGGCGGCGGCGGATGCGATTGCGAACAACCGCATTTCCGACCTTCTTGGTGACCGTGAAGCCGACTCGCGGTGCTTCCGTCACGCCGCGATCCAGGACTTCCATGAGGAAAAGCCGCCCGCGGCGCTTTTCACCACGCCGGACGGCAAGAAATTCAGCTCGCTTGCGAAGCCGCAGCGGAGGCAGAAATTCTGACTTGCCGTTATCCGGCAACGGTCTCTTCTCTTCTTCTTATGCGGACAGCCGCTTGCGGCCGCGGTTGCGGCGAGCTGCGACGACGCCGCGACCACCCTTGGTGGCCATGCGCGCACGGAAACCGTGCCGACGCTTACGGACGAGTTTAGATGGCTGATAGGTACGCTTCATTTGTTTTAATACCGCGGTGTGCGGCCCTTCTTGTATCTGTCACTCATGTAACAGGAGCTGTGCCGGGCTTATCTTGGCGCAATGCAAATTGCGCCGGACGAAGGGCCCGAGCGTGTGCGGGCTTATAGAAAGAAGGTTTCGCTGAGTCAATCGCCGGATTTGCGGCTGCCACCGCACCGTAAAATGCGTCACGGCGGGGTGAGCATTTCGTGAAACGCGATCAACAGACGGTGAGTTTATACGAGAACTGCTTGCTTCGGCGGCTTTTGTCTATCAACTGAACCCAGGCGGACCGGCCTCTTGCCGCGGTAACCCGCGCAGGACGATGATGGAAGCGAGACGGTGAACCAAAAGGCTGCCGGAGCCAATATTAGCGGAAACTGCGATGGCGGCATGCCCGAACCGGGGCGCTGGCATTTTGTTCCGCTCGCAATCATAGCTGCAGGCCTCGTGCTTGGCTACGCACTGGGCTGGCACCAATATCTGTCGCTGGACTATCTTGGCCAAAGCCGGCAAGCCTTGAAGGCCTTCGTGGCGGCCAATCCTGTCATCGCGCCGCTCGGCTTCGTGGTCCTCTATACACTTGCCGTCGCCTTCTCCTTTCCGGCCGCTTCCGTCCTGACGATCTTCGGCGGCTTCCTGTTCGGCTGGCTGTTTGGCGGCGTGCTCGCCATTGTCGGCGCGACGGTTGGCGCCACGATCATCTTCATGGCAGCGCGCACCTTCTGCTCCGGCTATGTGAGAGAGCGCGTCGGCAGCGTGGCAACCAAACTCTCGCGCGGCTTCGAAAAGAATGCCTTTGCCTATCTCCTCGTGCTGCGGATAGCACCGTTCGTGCCGTTCTTCATCGTCAACATCGCCCCGGCGCTGTTCAAGGTACGCCTGCGCACCTACATCGTCGCAACCTTCATAGGCATCATGCCGGGCGCATTCGCCTATGCCTGGCTCGGGCAGGGCTGCGACAGCGTGCTCATCGCGGCCAGGAACGCCGGCCAGCAGGCAACCATACGCGACCTGGTCACACCGCAGATCACCATCGCCTTCGTGGCCCTTGCGCTTGTCGCGGCACTTGCCGCCGTCGTAAAGAAGGTATGGATATCACGCATGCTGTGACTCGCGGCAGCCGGAATTCGATCCGCATCCGCCTTCCTGCCCTGCTTTCACAAGGGACCTCATGACGCAAACGCTTACCCCGGACATCTGTGTGATCGGCGCCGGGTCAGGCGGTCTGTCGGTCGCGGCGGCAGCCGCTGCGTTCGGCGTCCATGTCGTTCTGATCGAAAAGGGCAAGATGGGAGGCGACTGCCTCAACTATGGCTGCGTGCCCTCCAAGGCACTGATCGCGGCTGCAAAACAGGCGCATGCCATGCGAGGCGGCGCCGGGTTCGGCATCGCTCCGGTTGAGCCGGAAATCGACTTCGAGGCGGTGCATCGACATATCCACGAGGTGATCGCATCGATCGCTCCCAATGATTCCGTCGGACGGTTCGCCGCACTCGGCGTCCATGTGATCCAAGCGGAAGCCCGCTTTAAGGATGCCCGGACGGTCATTGCCGGTGATGTCGAAATCCGCGCCCGGCGCTTCGTCGTAGCCACAGGCTCTTCGCCGCTGATCCCACCGATACCGGGGCTCGATTCAACAGATTACCTCACCAACGAGACGGTATTCGACCTCACGCAGCGCCCCGGCCATCTCATCATCGTCGGCGGCGGCCCGATCGGCATGGAATTGGCGCAGGCTTACCATAGGCTTGGTTCGGACGTGACGGTCATCGAGGCGGAGCGCGCGCTCGGCAAGGAAGACCCCGAGATTTCGGCTATCGCGCTCGCGCGTATCCGCGCCGAAGGCGTCGATATCCGCGAAGGTGCGAAGGTCACGCGCGTCGAAAGCCTTGGTGAAGCCGGTGTGCGCCTGTTCCTGGAGACTGCTGCCGGTGCGAAAAAGATCGATGGCTCGCATCTTCTGCTGGCGGCGGGACGCTCGGCCAATGTCGCCGGGCTCGACCTCGACAAGGCAGGCATCCTCCGCGACCAGAAGGGCATCAAGGTCGACGACACGCTGCGCAGCAGCAACCGCCGCCTCTATGCCGTCGGCGATGTCGCGGGCTCGCTGCAATTCACCCATGTCGCCAACTACCATGCCGGGCTGGTGATACGGGCCATGCTGTTCCGGCTCTCGGCGCGTGAGAACCTCGACATCATTCCGCGCGTCACCTTCACCGACCCGGAAATCGCCCATGTCGGCCTTTCCGAAGCCGAAGCCGCCAAAAAGCAAAAGACCATTCGCGTGCTGCGCTGGCCCTATGCCGAAAACGATCGCGCCCAGGCGGAGCGAAAGACGCATGGCCATATCAAGCTGGTGACCGATGGGAGAGGCAAAATCCTTGGCGTCTCGATCGTCGGTTCTGGTGCCGGCGAAATGATAAATTTCTGGTCGCTGGCGCTGTCGAAGAAGCTGGGCGTTCGCGACATCGCCGGCTTTGTCGCGCCTTATCCCACCATGGGCGAAATTGGCAAACGCGCCGCAATCACCTACTTTACTCCCGCCACGCGCAAGAAGCTGGTTCGGCGCCTGATCGCCTTTCTACGGTATTTCGGCTAGATAGGCGGCGAATCGAGAGTTTGAGACAGGTCGGATGGCAGACAAAACCGTTGGCGATGCCGATGAAAGCCCCGGCATGAAAACGGGACGCTCCGTGCCCCTTTCGCGCGGCCTGTCGACCAAGCTGCTCGTGCTGACCATCATTTTCGTGCTGATCGCGGAAGTGCTGATCTTCCTGCCGTCGATCGCCAATTTCCGCCTGCGCTGGCTGGAAGAACGGCTCGGCACCGCCGCCGCCGTTTCCATCGTGCTCGTTCAGACCGACCCCTCCGACCTGTCGCGCGAGGTGCAGCAGGACGTGTTGAGATCGATCGGCGCCAAGGCGATCGCTGTGCGCGACGGCGGCGTGTCGCGCCTTCTCGTCGTCGCGAAAATGCCGCCGCAGGTGGATGAGCATATCGACCTTGCCAATACCGGCCCGATGGAAGCGATGAACAGCGCGCTGAGCACGCTGTTTACAGGCGGCGACCGCATGCTGCGCGTGTTCGGTCCCGTCGGCGACAGCGAGAAGGAATTCGAGCTGATCATTCCGGACTACAAGCTGCGCAAGGCGATGCTGGTCTATTCGCGCAACGTCGCCTTCCTGTCGCTGCTGATCTCGCTGTTTACCGCAACGCTTGTCTTCTATGCGATCGACCGGATCATGATCCGCCCGATCCGCGCCATGACGCAATCCATGCTGGCCTTTTCGCAGGCGCCTGACGATCCAAGCCGCATCATCGAACCGGAAGACCGCGGCGACGAGATCGGCGTTGCCGAGCGCAAGCTTTCGGACATGCAGCAGCGCCTGCAAAAGACGCTCAACGAGCAGCGGCATCTCGCCGACCTTGGCCTTGCGGTCTCGAAGATCAACCACGACATGCGCAACATACTGGCCTCGGCGCAGCTGATGTCGGACCGGCTCGGGATGGTCCGGGACCCCACCGTTCAATCCCTCGTTCCCAAGCTGGTGCGCGCACTGGACCGCGCCGTTTCCTATTCGGAAGGCGTGCTGACCTATGGCCGCACGCAGGAAGCGCCGCCGTCGCGCCGGCGCCTGCGGCTGCGGCAGACCGTCGAGGATGTACAGGGCCTGCTCGGCATCGATCCCGAGGGCGAGATCGAGTTCATCAATGACGTCGAGCCGAATTTCGAAGTGGATGCCGATTCGGAACAGCTGGTGCGCGTGCTCACCAATCTGTGCCGCAACTCCATCCAGGCGATGGCCGCCGATACCGAGGGCGCCATCGTCCGGCGGCTCTCCATCTCTGCCGACCGCACCGGCAGCGTCAGCCGCATCCTGGTGACCGATACCGGCCCCGGCCTGCCGCAAAAGGCGCGCGAGAACCTTTTCGCCGCCTTCCGCGGCTCGGCGCGCAGCGGCGGCACCGGCCTTGGGCTGGCGATCGCCCACGAACTGGTGCGGGCCCATGGCGGCGCGCTCGACCTCGTCGAAAGCGTCGGCGGCCGCACGGTGTTCTCCGTCACCATACCCGACCAGCCCGTCCGCCTCGACGAAGCGCGCCATCACCTGCGCCGGCCGGCCTGAGACTAGGCGGCACGGACCGGCCACTGGTGCCGGCGCAACGTCGATACGACAGCATGTCGGATGCGCGCAGGCTGTGGACCGATTTCAACGACGAAAAAAGTTTGCCGGCACCCGCTTGCTTTTCATTCCTTCAATCGCTAGGTAGCACTTCTCATCGCGGTGGGGACAAAATCCCTGCCAGCGGCGATCGTGTGAAACACGGTCGATTGCGCGCCCGTAGCTCAGCTGGATAGAGCACCAGACTACGAATCTGGGGGTCAGAGGTTCGAATCCTTTCGGGCGCGCCAATTTTCTCAAACTTGACCGTTTGCCGCGCCGCTAAAATCAGAATTAGCACGCCGAATTTCTATATTTAGCTGCTGGCCCGCCTGAGGCCAACTGCGTAAAGCGCGCCGCCTCCCCTGGCTCCAACCTACTGCTCTGCATTCTCGCTTGACTCATTCATATCTCGGCGGTTATTGGTTTCAATCAATAGCCCATGAGTTATGAATTGCGATGACGCAGCTCCACGATGTCCTTTTCAGAACGCTTGCCGACCCGACGCGGCGGGCCATCTTCGAGCGGCTGTGTCGCGACGGAGCCCAGACGGTCGTCGCGCTGACGGCTCAGGCCGGGGTCTCGCAACCTGCCGTATCGAAGCATCTCGGGGTTCTGAAGCGGGCCGGGCTGGTGCATGACCGCCACGAAGGCCGCCAGACGCATTACAGCGCGCAGCTCGGCGCCCTGGCCCCGTTGATCGACTGGACAAACCAGATGGGCGGGTTTTGGCAAAGCCGGTTCGACGAACTCGAAGACCTGCTCAAAAGGATGGATCAATGAGTAATACAGCGACCGAAACCCTCTCCGTCATTGTCGAACGGGAGGTGCCTTTTGCACCGGAAAAGATCTGGCGCGCGCTCACCCAGCCGCACCTCATCGAGGAGTGGCTGATGAAGAACGATTTCAAGCCGGTCCTGGATCACCGTTTCAATCTCAGCGCAGACTGGGGCAGCGTGGATTGCCGGGTACAGACAGTCGAGCCGAACAGGAAGCTGTCCTACACCTGGGAGACCAAGGATCTCGAAAGTGTCGTCACATGGTCTCTCATCCCGACGAGCACGGGGACACGCCTGCGCATGGAGCAGACTGGCTTCCGGCCGGATCAGCAGCCTTACTACCGGGGCGCCACGGTCGGCTGGCAAAGGTTCTTTGCGGCCCTGGAGCAGGTCCTGGCACGGCCGGATTGAAGCGCACGTCCAAGCTTCGTTCATGTGAAAAGGAGGATCTCATGAAGTGGAATTTTTGGATTAGGCAGTTCCATCGCTGGACGTCGATCATCTTTACAGTGATCGTCGCCGCCATCTTCATCACATTGGGCGTGGGGAAGGAGCCCGTCCAGTGGGTGTATTTCCTGCCGTTGTTCCCGCTTGCCTTGCTCGTGTTCACCGGGCTGTATTTGTTCGCGCTGCCCTATGCCGCCAGGTGGCGCAACGGGCAAGGCACCACCAGTGAGGCGTGAACATAATGGCCGATGAAAAGCCCGGCACAGCGCGGAAACCGCCCGCCAAGCCGCGAAAACCAGCACCAAAGCCGGAGCCCGGCAAGGTCGTGCTTCTCTCGGGCGGCAACCCGCAGATCGCCAAGGGATATGGCGACGCCCCGGTGCAGGCCTATATCGCGGCCATGCCGGGCTGGAAAAGCGACCTCGGCCGCCGCCTCGACGCGCTCGTCGAACGCACCGTCCCCGGTGTGAGCAAGGCCGTCAAATGGAACTCGCCATTTTACGGCGTCGAGAGCGGAAGCTGGTTTCTGAGCTTTCACTGCATGACCAAGTACATCAAGGTTGCCTTCTTCAAGGGCGCGTCCCTGCATCCTCTCCCGCCCGGCACCTCCAAGCAGAAGGACGTGCGCTATCTCGACATCCACGAGGACGATCCGTTCGATGAGGCCCAGTTTGCCGACTGGGTGAAACAGGCCAGCCAATTGCCGGGCGAACGAATGTGAGCAGGAGGTGGCAAGGCGCGAGCGCAGCGTGAGCCAGTGACGTTCCGCCCAAGTCGACCGCTGTCCAAAAAAATTGAGGACCCGTGTCGGATTGACGAAACCCCGTTCGTCCTTGGAGCATAGACCGGCAAATCAGCTACAAGGATAAGCGACATGCCCAGCACTGTACGTTTGCATCGCGTTCTGGCAACCAGCCCGGAAAAAGTCTATCGCGCATTCCTCGAGGGAGATGCGCTCGCGAAATGGCTTCCGCCCAACGGCTTCACCTGCACGGTTCATCATCTGGAAGCAAAAGTCGGCGGCACCTTCAGGATGTCGTTCCGCAACTTCACAACGGGCGATAGCCACGCGTTCGGTGGCGAATATCTCGAACTCGTTGCGGGCGAACGCGTGCGTTATACGGACAAATTCGACGATCCCAACCTGCCGGGCGAGATGGAGGTGACGGTGACGTTGAAGAAAGTATCGGTCGGAACCGAGCTGGACATCACGCAGGCGGGCATCCCGGACCTCATTCCAGCCGAAGCTTGTTATCTCGGTTGGCAGGAGTCATTGCGAAACCTGGCACGGCTCGTCGAGCCGGAAATCAAACAATAGAACGCTGTCTCCAAGGTCGAAAGTCTCGCTGAAATCGACCAACTCCACTCCTGATCCGTGCAGTCAGGAGTGGCCAAAACAGCGAGCAGGCCGCACCCTGCCCTGCGACCGTATTAGGCGATGAAGTCGATGCACTCCTGCGGCCGTAGCGTCTGCGGCCAGGCCGAGACGCTGGACGCAGCTATCGGATCGGCGACGAGAGGAGAACACCATGACCCTTCCAATGCTCCCCACCATTACCGCCTTTGAACGGTCGCCCGACCGTGGCAAGGGCCTTGCGCGTGACATGCGCGTTCGCTGGGCGCTTGAAGAAGTGGGCCAGCCCTATGACGTGCGCCTTGTTTCGTTCGCCGGGATGAACGAGCCGGCACATCGCGCGCTCCATCCTTTCGGGCAGATTCCGACCTATGAAGAAGGCGGGCTTGCTCTGTTCGAGTCCGGGGCGATCGTGTTCCATATCGCGGAGCGCCACGCGGGCCTGCTGCCAGACGATGCGAATGCCCGGGCGCGCGCGATCACATGGATGTTTGCCGCGCTCAGCACGGTGGAACCGCCGATCGTTGACCTGCAGATCGCCAAGCTCGTAGAGCACGACAAGCCGTGGTCCGAGCAGCGCCTGCCTCTCGTCAAGAATCGCATCCGGGAGCGGCTGGGCGAACTTTCCGACCGCCTTGGCGATGCCGAATGGCTCGATGGTGCGTTCAGCGCCGGCGACCTGATGATGGTGCATGTGCTGCTCAGGCTGCGGGGATCGGGCATACTCGACGAATACCCGACCCTCTCCGCCTATGTCGCCCGCGGCGAGGCACGGCCCGCCTACAAGCGCGCTTTCGATGCTCAATTGGCGGTTTTCACCGCCGGATCGAACGGCTGACAAGCCTTCTTCGGCTCACCCGCTCATGGTGCCTGCACGGGAGAAAGCTGCCCGGCGGTTGACCAGAAAGAGGACGAGGTCCGTCTCCCGGGTCGCCGTCACCTCGGGCGCGAACTCATCGGCGCCGATGGTCAACGCTACATGCGTTTCGGCTTGCTTGTCTCCGACCGAGACCTCGCCACGGAACACATACAGCCAGCGATCGAACCCCGGCATCGTCGGCAGGTCGATGCTTTCCCCCGCCGACAAATGGGTGTCGTAGAGGTAGACGGCCTGGCGCACGAAGCTCGGTGCCGCCGAGCCCATAGGTCCCGCCAGCAGCCGCCAGCGATCTGTGCTCTCGGTTTCGTCGAGGCCGACGAACTGGACCCCTGGCTCCATATTGGCTGCTTCGGGCCGCACAAAGATCTGCAGCATTTCGATCGGATCATCCCCGATCACCGCTTCTTCATGCGAAAAGCCGGCACCGGCGTTCATCACCATCAAGCGATTGGGCGAGATGACCTCGCTGCGACCGGCGGAATCCGTGTGCTGCATGCGGCCTGAGCGCAGATAGCTGATGATCTCGTCGTTACGATGCTCGTGCATCCTGACGACCAGGCCGGGCTGCAACCGCGCATGGTCAATGAGGCCGAGCCCGCCGAAACCACCATCGTCTGGCCGGCCCAACGCAGCACCGGGGTGGATGCGGCGGAGTTTGAAGGGGCCGTGGTCCCTTACCAGATGGGTGTCGGGCGAGACGAATTTCACCGCCTCTTTGGTCGCTGTTTCTATAGTCATCTTCTTTACTCCGTAACTGCGTGCGAGCCCGCTCTTGAAACGGTCTTGCGGATCAGATCGGCGACGAATTCGGGCCTCTCTTCAGGCACCCAATGGCCGCAATTTTCAACGATCCCGGCATCGACTTTCTCGGCGACCAGCTTGGCAGCATTGCCCGAGTAGTCAGCCATCACCATTGCCCCGCCATAGGATGCGACGGGAACGGTAAGCTTTTGCGCGCTGAGTTCCTTGAGCTGCTCACCGATCTCGGGGATCGCGTGATACTGCATCAGGCTCGCGCGCAATGCGCCGACCCCGCTATAGGCGCGGATGTAGTCCGCGGCCTCGTTGGGCGTGATCGCATTGGGATTGAAGGCGAAGTCCCGGTAGAAATGGTTCAGATAGGCCGGGATATCACTCCCGATCATCTTGGTGGCCATATCCACATCCTGATGAAATTTCAGATGCCAGAACAACGTCGCCAAATCGGGTACCTCATCGCTGACGATGCCCCAAAGGGGCGCTTCGATCAGGGTGAGGGACTTGCAGCGATCGCGGTACTTTGCGGCGAAGGCGTAAGCCACCGGCCCGCCGAGATCATGGCCGACGAGATGGACGCGCCCGACACCGAAATGCTGAATGAGCGCCAGGATATCGTCGGCCTGGGTCAAAGCATCATAGCCTGTCATAGGCTTGAAACTGTCCCCACAACCGCGAAGATCAGGCGCAATAAGCCGGTAGTCGCCGTCGAGCAGGGCGCTGACGCGGTCCCACTCCCGGCTTGTCTGCGGCCAGCCATGCAGAAGCACGATCGTTTCATCGCCATGGCCGGACGACAAGGCATGCAAGAAGCCGCCCTCGACGGGAACGCGGTGACTGGTGCGGCTCATCACAAAGTCCTCCGCAACACGGCGTTTCGGCGGTCACAACATACATCGGTCATGGAATCTGATCCTTTTCGGTGGTTGCATTTGGCGCGCCGGGCGCGCCTTGGCGCAGGTCAGTCAATCGGCGGGCCGACGAATTCGACGCTGTATTTCGCAGCGATCTCGTTCACCCGGTCCATATCGTTCTGTGGCGACAGCCCCTCTTTTGCGACTTCGCGGAAGAAGCCTTCGCCGTGCCCCGGCGACAGCATGATGAGCACGCGGGACAGGCCGGGGCCGATGCCCTTGAAGGCGTGGCGCGCGCCGGGCGGGATCAACGCGGTTGTCCCCACCTCGGCCACGGCTTCCGTGCCGTCACAGTGGAACTTCACCGACCCGGACAGCACCGTGAACATCTCGTACTCGGTATGGTGTATGTGCAAAGGGGGCCCCGCCCCTTCCTCGATTTCCTCTTCGAACACGCAGAAGGCACCGCCCGTATCTTCGGGCGTGATCCGGAAATGGCGCTTGAAACCAAAGACGCTGTTGGGCTCGCCCGAAGCGATGGCATTGACGATCGGAAAATGTTTCTGGGTCATGTTCTTTCCAATTCCTTGATCGATGGTGGGTCGATGGGCGCATGATCTTCAACGCCCCGGTGACGATCCACCGTTCGGCGTCTCCTGCATCATACGCCGCGTCAATCACGCCGCGCGGTTACGCGTGGACAGGGGGCAAGACCTCGGTGAAGAGCAACTGGATGAGCTGCTGGCCCTTGGGCGAACCCCAGTTCTGGGCGAGTTCGGCGATCATGGTGTTGGTTGCGGTCAAAATGACGCCGGCGTCCTGCATGCGGCGGCGCGACATGTCCTCGGAAAGCTCGTACGGCGATCCCGAAGCGTCCATGACGGCCTGCACATTATAGCCTTCGCCGACCGCGTCGATCGCCGGGAACACCAGGCAGACGTCGGTGGTCACACCGGCCATGATCAGGTTCTTGCGGCCCGTCGCCTCGACAGCCGCCTTGAAGTTGGCGTCGGTCCAGGCATTGACGATGCCTTCGCGCTTGACGCGCTTGTCGAAGGCGTCGGGCAGGATCTCCTTCAGCTCCGGCAGCAGCGGACCCTGCAAACGGTCCTCCTGGCTGGAGGTGAGCACGGTCGGGATGCCGAGGATGCTGGCGGCCTTGGCCAGGGCGAGCGACATGCGCTTGGCCTGCTCGACGTCGATGTTCTTGATGAGCTGCATGGTGCCGACCTGATGGTCGATCAGCAGAAGTGCCGAGTTCTCTGCGGTGAATAGCGTGGTCATGTCTGATCTCCTCTGCCCGCGACGAGCTTGATTGCTCGTTGTGGAAGATACGGATGGAACGAGGTGTTGAGGAGACTTGATATTTGTCGTCATCACGTTCCATAAATGAAACATGAAGGCGGGTCGTCGTAACGTTGAGGTGTAACTGACGTTGGGCGCGCCGAGCCACCTGCCATATGGCAAAGCCTGAGCCGCTATTCAGGACAAGGATCGTTCGCCAATGCCTTCGACGACAATGCGGATGAGGCGCCGGATATCATCCTCACTGAACGGCCCACCGGAAAGGGCCGTAAGCATGGCCTGCGCATAGATACCGAGTAGAACCAGCGACATGAAATTGGGATCCTCGTCCTTGCGGATGACACCCTGTCGTTGACCAAGCACCAGAAGGTCTCTTACGAGCCGCTGGAACGTCGGGCGACCAGTCGGCGGTTCGAAAGACGGTCTCTCTGTGGGGGCAAGGGCAAGCCTTGCAATCGAGGGATTGGCCAGGCACCAGCGCGCGCTGTCGAGAAAGACAAGCTCCAGGAGAACAAATACGTCTTCGTTCGCCTCCATGTGGGCGCGATAGATTGCATCGCCCGCTTCCACGCGGGCGATAAGCTGCAAGGCGATTTCCTCTTTCGAGCTGAACAGATTGTAGACCGTCTTGCGGGTCAAGCCGGCGCGCGTTGCAATTTCCTCCACGGACGTGTCGGCAAACCCCAGTTCCCGGAATGCCAGGTCGGCGGCATCGAGGATGAGTGTTCGCGACCGTTCCGTTCGCTTCGGTATTGCCATTTTTATACTCTAGTGTAAATTTACTCATATGTAAATTTTTAGATCGATCGGGAACTTTGCAGGAAATGGTTGCTGTTCTCAAGGAATTCGGTCCCGATATCTGGATCGCAGACGGTCCAACCGTCACCGCCGCCGCCGGCTTTCATTACCCCACGCGCATGGCTGTCATCAGATTATCCGGCGGGGAACTCTTCATATGGTCGCCGACGCAGCTCTCAGACGATCTTCGCGCAGAGGTCGACGCTTTGGGCGAGGCGCGCTACCTGATCCCACCCAATTCTCTTCATCACGTATTTCTTGGTGACTGGCAGCGCGCCTACCCGGCCGCCAAGGTGTATGTGCCACCGGGCCTGCGGCAGAAGCGCAAGGACATCAGGTTTGATGGCGACCTGGACGATGTCGTGATTGCGGACTGGGTGAATGATATCGACCTGGTCATAATGCGCGGCAGCCGGATCACAACCGAAGTCGTCTTCTTTCACCGCAAAAGCGCAACGGTGCTGTTCACCGATCTCATTCAGCACTTCCGCCCCAAATGGTTCAAGGGCTGGCGAGCAATCGTAGCCCGGCTGGATCTGATGGTGGCCGCCGAACCATCAGTGCCGCGAAAATTTCGTGTCGCCTTTACCGACCGACACGCCGCGCGCGCCTCCATTCGGCGGATTTTGGCTTGGCCCGCCGAAAAAGTGCTGATGGCCCACGGAGACCCGATAACCGAAGGTGGCCAGGAATTCATCCGTCGCGCCTTCCGCTGGCTAACCGGTAGTCGTGCAGCATAAGCATCTCTATTCAGCCGCGGAGGCGCCAACTTAAAAAGTTAGCGGCACCTCCGCCGATCGCATGCGGCAGTGGATGACAATCGCTCACCCATCTCCCGCACTTGTCGTATCAAGGAGATACTTCCTCCAGTTGCCGACCTGACGTTTCGACTGCGAAAAGCATCGCAACGACGCCGCCGGCTATAGCGACGAGCGCGAGCATAGCGAAGACGACGTCGAGGCCGCCGCTGGCGATCAGGCTACCGATGATTGTCGGCCCTGCTATCGATGCAATGCGCAGCCAACTACTGGCTGCGCCCGAGGCGAAGGCACGCATGCGGGTCGGGTAAAGCTCCGGCGTATAGAGATAGAGCATGGTAGCCACCGATGCGATGAAGAAGTACCCGGAAGACGCCGTCATAAGAACGATGCGGACATCGCTGACGCCGACGAAGTAGGCCACGCTGAGCAGCACGCCACCAACGATCAGCCCCACGGTCATCCATAGACGCCGGCCGACCTTGTCGATCAGGAAAGCGCAAAGGGCCGATCCAAGGAAGCCGGCGAAGCTCGTGAGAAGCCCGTATTGCAGCGCCGTTTCGACGGGCAGCTTGAAGACCGTGCGATAGACCGTCGGCAGCCAGGCCGTGAGGCCATAGGTGATGAAATAAGCGCTGATCCATATAGCCCAGACCGTCAGTGTTCGGCCGAGATATGGAGCACGCAGGAGTTCCAGACGGCGTGGTGCCTGCACGTCGGGAGCGACGATCTGCATGGGCGCAGCAGCTGCTGCTGCGGCGTGAGACGGTGTCACGCCCGCAGACCGTTCGATCCGCTCAAGTGCGGCGCGGGCCTCCGTCAGGCGGCCCTTGTCGATCAGCCAACGGGGCGATTCCGGCAAAGCGCGGCGAAGGAACAGCGCCAGAAATGCGGGCAGCGCGCCGATAACGAACATGGATTCCCAGCCGAAACGCGGGACCAGCCAAGACCCCAATCCCGCCGCCAGCAACAGGCCAAGCGGGAAGATCAATTCATAGATCATGAAAAAGCGACCGCGGCCGCGGGCTCGGGAAAGCTCGTTGATATATGCCGCCGCGACCGGCACCTCACCACCGAGTCCGACACCCTGAATGAAGCGAAGTGCCAGCAGCCAGCCATAGCTGGGGGCAAAGGCGCAGGCGAGGCTGAAAACGCCGAAGATCGCGACCGTAACCGTTGCCACCGGCAGTCGTCCTACACGCTCGGCAAGCCAGCCGAAAAACAGGGCTCCGATCAACTGACCGGCAAAACCGGAGGAGATCAGCAAGCCGATTTGCTGCGGCGTCAGTTCCCAGAGGCCGACCAATGTCGGCAGTACATAGGCAATCGCCAGAACATCAAACGCATCGAAGAATGTCGCAACGCCGATTAGCACCCTGGCGCGCACCAGCACTCCGCGCGGCGGCAGGCTTTCCACCCGGGCAAGCAAGCCAACCGCGTCGCCTTGCTCACGCAGCACGCCGCGCGTGCCGGTGATCCCTCCCTCACTCATCAGTGCAGGGTTAGATATGGTCATGATTTCCCTCCCATGGGCATCTGCAGAGAACCCCGCGATGCGGGGCCGATTTACTGAACTGAATTCACCACGCGGCCTAAGCCCTGAATTTCCACCTCGACGACATCTCCCCCCTGAAGAAATATGCGAGGCGTGCGCCCGACCCCGACCCCCGCCGGAGTTCCGGTCAAAATGACGTCGCCCGGCCGCAGCACGTACCAGCGGGACAAATGCGCAATGATCTGCGCGACAGAGAAGATCATCAGGCGCGTATTGCTCTCCTGCATGACGCTTCCGTTCACGCGGGAGCTGATCGGCAAAACTTGAGGATCCGGGATCTCGTCGGCCGTCACCAGAACCGGGCCCAGGGGGCAGAAGGTCGGGAAAGATTTTCCCATCATGTTCCGGTCCCAATTGACGATCGGCTCCATGATTCCAGGATTCTGGAAAACAGGATCCAGCCAATCTCTCGCTGAGACATCATTGGCGACCATGTAGCCCGCCACATATGAGAGAGCGTCGGCTTCCGACACGCGATGGCACTCGACACCTATTACGACCGCCAGCTCCGCTTCCCAATCCACCATTCCTGTGTGGCCGACCGGCCGGGCGATCGCCGAACGCGGCCCCGTGATGGATGCAACGCTCTTGTGAAAAACATAGGCCTCTTTCGGAATCGGGCTGCCCATTTCCTCAAGATGATCGAGATAGTTCAGCCCGGCTGCAAACATGGTGCCGGGGATCGGGATGGGCGCCAAAAGAAGGTCTTCGTCATAAGGCCGCAATGCTCCTGCGGCGCGTAGCGTTGCAAGACGAGCTTTGTCATTGCCCAATCGCGCGATTGCGTCGGCCAGGCGCTGCATAGTCTCCGGGCCATCGTGCAACAGGCCGATCACGGTGCTCGGAAAGCCGGCAAGCTGCGGGTCGCCGTGATCGCCGGAAAGGACAAGCAGCTCGTCCCCTACCATCACGGCCGCCACGGGCCAGTTGCCTTCCTGGATAGTCGCCAGCTTCATCGAACCAATGCCCTCCGCACTCGATACTCGCTATCTCGTGAAATATTTCACGTAATTTGCGAAACGTCAAGTAAGGGCCGCCGCGCGCGGCGAAAACCGAAATGGCGAGGAGTGACCTCCGCTACCGCGCGAGACGGTTCGACCGCGCCTTCTCAGGTTGCAGACGGACATATGCTGGCATTGAAGAAGTAAGTACGATTGACGGCCGGGCAGGCCAGCGTCACACGCGTCGCGCCATCAATCGGGAAGACCTAGAGCAACCGCCCAGCTTGAGAGGCGGTTTTTAGCGGCAGATTCTCCACCGCATTCTTGAAGGCGTTTTCCGTCGCCTCCTGGGTTTGCGCATCGCGCATCCCCCTTGGAATGACGGTCGTCACGCAGCAGGCTACTTCGCCGCTGTCGTCGAACAGTGGCATGACTGCGCCGTTGTGCGAGATGATCGCACGGTTGCTCCAGTAGACGTCCGTCTTTCGGATTTCCTTCAATTGAGCCTCGATCCCGGCGACGTCGATCGAAATGCCGTCGCGGGCGGCCATCGAGACCTCTTCGTCGAACAAGGCTTGTGTCTTGTCCCGACTTGTCCAGGCCAGAAAAACAAGTCCGGTGATCGAGTCTGCCAATGGCAAAGCCGTGCCGGGCCGGATCATCACCGGGAAATAGTGGATGCCCTGCTCCGAAGCTATGAGGGTGGGGCCCCGGGGCGTCCAGACATAGAGATTGGTTTGATTTCCGGTCGCATTGCGGATCGCGACGGTCGCCTCTCTCACACCCCGGATAGGATCGTACCGCCTCAGAGCGGAAAGACCCAGCGCATAGGCTTGCGGGCCAAGATCATAAAGACCGGAGTTCTCGGCCTGGGAAAGAAAGCCCCTCTCCCGAAAGCTTACCAGATACCGGTGGAGCCTGTTCGGCTTCTCCCCCGTCAGGCGCGACAAATCTGAGAGACCTATCGCGCCGTGATGTTCCGAAATCACCCGGAGGATCTCGAGACCCACATCCAGCGCTGCAATTCCGGAAGGATTGTCGTCACTGGCGCGGGGGCGTCCACGCACCGGCGCCAGGCTTGTCATGGGACTGCGTATTGACATTGTCTCTCGTCCCTTATGGAGCGCGCGACGTCAACCCGGCTGGTACCCGTACGCCTCCATGGCATGGCTGAGACTGATGTATCCGTTACGAATATCAGCTTCAATAGCTTCGTGCGCTCTGGTGCGCGGATCGCCAAAACCTCCACCCCCGCCCGTCTCGACCCTGATCTTGTCACCGGGATTGAGAAGCACGTTTGCGACCTTGCCGGAATCCAGCTCCTGCCATTCACTATTTCGGTAAAGCGTCACGCGGTTGGCCATCGCATCGGCTGCCCCAAGGATGCCCCACGGCTTACATCGCGTACGCTCGACAGGTGTGCTGACCTCCACCGGCGAGAGCGCCTGGATAATGATGTCGGCGCCAAGGCCGCCGCGATATTGACCGGCTCCGCCGCTGTTCTCGCGCAGGCTATACCGCTCCACGAGCAGAGGATATTTCGCTTCGATGCGCTCGGTCGGACTGTTGTGCGTATCGCCGTCGTTGCTCGCGACGGTGACAGGGTGGCCATCTTCCTGGGCCTTGGCGCCCCACCCGCCACCAGTCGGGCCGATCGCCGCCACGAAATATCGGCCGGTCTGGGGATCGATGCCGCGAAACTCGATGACGGCAAGGTCGGAGTGGTGCCCTCCTGCGGCTCTTTGCGGTATGACCGGCGCAAGAGCCTTGATGATGGTATCGACCACGGTCATCGGTATGGCCATCCACCAGCGCATGGCGGCAGGACGCTTGGCGCTGACCACGGTTCCTTCAGGGCAGATCACCTTCAGGTTCCGGAAAGCGCCATCGTTGACCGGATAGACCTCTGGCGTGGTCAGGCATTTATAGGCAACCTGCGCACAGGCGATGCCTGTTGCTCCAGCGGAATTATAGTAACCGCGGACCTGTGGGCTGAGACCGGAAAGGTCGATCGTCACCTCGCCTTTTTTGACGATGACCTTGACGCGGATCGGGATCGGAACACCCTTGCTGATGCCGTCGTCGTCCATGAAGGATTCAGCTTCATAAATGCCGTCTGGAATTTCCGCTGCACGAGCGCGCGCCGTCCGGTCGCTGTGGTCCATGATGGCGTCGATGGACTGAAGCACGCTGTCGCCGCCGTAACGGGTCATCATCTCGAGCATGCGCCGCTCGCCGGTTTCCACGGCGGACAGCTGTGCCCGAAGATCGCCGATCGCCAGATCCGGCATGCGGACATTCATGCGGATGATGTCTACCAGCAGTTCGTTGACCTGGCCGTTGGAGATATATTTGCAGATCGGAACCTGCAGCCCCTCGGAGAAGATGTCGGAGGTGATGTCGCCTTTGGCTCCGCCGATATCCACCCAATGCGCCATGCAACAGGCGTAGGCCACGATCTGCCCGTTCCAGAAGATCGGCTTGGTCAAGGTAATGTGGTTGAGATGGCTTCCGGTAACGTAGGCATCATTGGTGACCAGAACATCTCCGGGGTGAATACCGTCCGGTCCGAAGTGCGCGATCTTGGCTTTCACGGTTTCTGACATGCCCCGAACAAAGCTCGGAAGCCCCAGGCCGATCGATACCGTTTCGCCCGTAGTGGAATAGAGGCCGACGGTGAAATCCAGCGCCTCGTAGATGATCATGTTGTAGGCGGTGCGCATCAGGTTGATCTTCATCTCCTCGGTCAAGGAGATGATGCCGTTGCGCACGATTTCGACGATGACGGGACTGACGTCGGCCGAAGCCGCCGGCAGCATGGATTCCTGTTTGACAAGCAGCATCAGATCTCTCCAATCGTTATGTCGATGTTGCCGAAGGCATCGATGACCAGCGCATCGCCGGGCCAGATGACGGTTGTCGAAGCGTGCTCCTCGATGAGCGCCGGGCCCTCGAGCTTGGCGCCGGGTACAAGGCTTTCCCGCAGGTGGACCGGAGTCTGAAGCCAGCCTGCCGCGCCGAAGTGCACAGGTTTCACGCGCGAGGGGACGATATCGCCGGGCACGTCCGAAAGCGGGCGCGGCTTGAGTTCCGGGGCCAGCATGCGCCCATAGGCGGTTACCCTGAGGCTCACGATTTCTGCCTCCTCGCGGGGAGCGGATGTGCCGTAGCGCTGTAGATGCTCCGCATCAAAGGCAGCTTTGATGCGATCGGCGTCACGCGAGAAGCTGAGTTCGGCAGGAAGGTCGACCGTCACGGCGTGTTCCTGGCCGCGGTAACGCATATCCGCCGAGCGCGCCAAAACCACCGGCAGTTCGCCCGCACTGGCGTTGTCGACGGCGGATCGCCCCTGCTCCTCGAGCACCAGGAATGCATCCTCCAGTTCACCAAGGATCGTTGGATCGAGTGTGCGGAACACCGAGCGCACGAAATCGTAGCGAAGATCGCCAAACAGCATGCCGTAGGCCGAGAAATGCCCTGGCGAATAGGGAATGATCACTCGGCCGATGCTGAGTTCACGTGCGATGGCCGAAGCATGCAGCGGCCCTGCGCCACCATAGACCAGCATGGCGAAACCGCCGGGATCGAGGCCCCGCTCCGTGGTCACGCCCTTGACCGCGTAAGACATGGTCGTCGCCGCGATCTGCAGGATGCCCTCGGCGGCCCCCTCTATGGAAATGCCGAGAGGATCCGCGATCTTTTGCCTGATGGCCTCGGTCGCCGCCTCGTGACTGAGCTTCATGGCACCGCCCAGGAAATGGTCCGGATCGAGACGGCCCAGCACCAGATTCGCGTCGGTCACCGTCGGCTCGGTCCCGCCTCGGCCGTAGCAGGCAGGCCCGGGCGCCGAACCGGCGCTGCGCGGACCGACGCGCAGCGCATTCATGGCCTCGACGCGCGCAATGCTGCCGCCGCCGGTTCCCACTTCGAAGATGTCGATCATGGGCAGTTGGATCGGCAGATCGCTGCCGTAAGCGCCGATTTTTGCGGAGCTCGTCGTGAGGGGCTGTCCATTGCGGATCAGGCCGGCTTTGGCCGTTGTCCCGCCCATGTCGAAAGCGATGGCATTCTTGAGATCGAGATGCTTGGCCACGGCGCTGACGCCGATGACACCGGAGGCAGGCCCCGACTCCAGCATGTTCACGCACATGCGGCGCGCATCCGAGACCGGGAAAAGACCTCCGGTGGACTGAACGGCAAAGAACCGCCCCTTGAAGCCATCATCGGTAAGATGAGATTCCAGTTCGCCGAGATAGCCCTGCACCCGCGGACCGACATAGGCATTCGCCACGACCGTGGAGGTCCGCTCGAATTCGCGGTACTCCTGGCTGAGCTCGGAGGATACGGAAACGAAAACGCCGGGAAGCTCTTCGGAAAGGATTTCCTTTACCCGATTTTCGTGCGCGGCATTTCGGTAGGAATGCAGAAGCGCAACCGCCACGGCCTCGACGCGACGCTCTTTCAGCTCTTTGGCGACGGAGCGAACCTGATCCTCATTGAGCGGCTTGAAGACCGCGCCGTTTGCCAGCAGCCGTTCCTCGATCTCGAAGCGATCCGCGCGCGCCACCAGCGGCTGATGTTTCTTGAAATGCAGGTTGTACGCATCGGGGCGGTTGATGCGCCCGATCTCGTAGATGTCACGAAACCCCTCCGTAATCAGGAGAGCGGTCCTGGCGCCGGTGCGCTCAAGAAGATTGTTGATGACGATCGTAGACCCGTGCAGGAAGAGAACCCCCTCGCCGGCATCGACCCCGGCCTCCGACATTGTGTCGGCGATGCCGCGAACAAGATCGTCGTAAGTCGAAAGCGCCTTGCCGAAAGCCAAGGTTTTCCCGCTTTCGTCGAAGGCTGCCAGGTCGGTAAATGTCCCGCCAATGTCGACCGCGATACGAAGTTTTCTGGTCGCCTGATTGTCCACTGTTGAGTCCTCCATTTTCTCGTGAAATATTTCACGAGAAAGAAAAAGTCAACGGCTGGCCGGCTCCTGAGCGAAACTGTACCGGCCATTACAACTGGAGTGCCGAAGGGCGCATTGCGGGGTTGAGATGGAAGCTCGCCTGGTCAGTCGCTCGCTGCGGTCAGGCTGCCCGCGCAATCCACCAGGGTCTCTTCTATCGGTCGCGGGACGATGCCGAGCACCCGCCGCGCCTTACCGGTATCCATCTCGAACTTTCGCCCAACCAGGGGTGCCAGAGTTCGAAGATCGGCCATGAATGGCACCAGGAGCCGCACAACCCAATTGGGCAGCACCCGCGTCGGCGTCTTTGCACCGAGCTTCTCTCTCAGGATCTTTGCGATTTCCGCCATCCACAGGAAGCTTCCGGCAACGATGAACCGCTCGTTCCCTGCCTTCGCTGAGGTCATAGCCCTTACGTGTGCGTCCGCCAGGTCGCGCACGTCCACGACCCAGAAGCCGAGCTGCGGCATCGCGGCCGGTCGCCCTGCCAGCAAGTCCTTGATGATCTTCACCGATCCGATGCTGCCCGTCGTGAGCACCGGGCCAAACACCGCTCCCGGAAGGATCGTCGCCAGCTCGGTCTTGCCGCCCGAGGCGCCGATGAATTCCCACGCCGCTTTCTCGGCCCTGATCTTTGACACCCGATAGGCATCGAACTGCGGGTCGGCAGGGTCGGCCCACATCGTTTCGTTGCTCACCGTGTTCGAGCTCAGCGGCTGGCGCGTCGTCGCCGAAGCCGACGTCATCACCACCCGCTCGACGCCTGCCTTAACCGCTGCGCGCAAGACCCGCAGGGTGCCATCCCTTGCCACCGGCACCAACGCCTCGCGATCGAGCAAGGCGCCCATCGGCAGCGGCGAGGCGACATGCAGAACATAATCGACGCCCACCATCGCTGCGTCCCAACCGCCGTCCTGCATCAGGTCAGCCACCACGAAGTTCAGCCGGTCTGTGCTGGTTTGCGTGCCGACCGCCGCGCGCGCCGTTTCTGCCTTGCCCATATCCCGAACGGTGGCTCGAACGGCAAAGCCCTGCCGGAGCAGCTCGACGATGCACCATCCCCCGACAAATCCGTTCCCGCCCGTTACCAGCACCGCCTGCGTCATCACGTTCACCATTGTTAGATAAGTCTACATGTGTATACTTCCGTTTGACAAATAAGTCTACACCTGTAGAGTTTCAAGATGACGATCAGACCAGAATCCCGCAAACGCAACGCCGCATCCACGCGCGAGGCGATCCTAACCTCGGCGCGCAAGGTCTTCGCCCGGGCCGGCTATGATGGGGCAGGCGTGCGCGAAATCGCGGCGGGAGCCGGCGTCACCGCGATGCTGGTCAACCGTTACTTCGGCGGCAAGGAACAGCTGTTTGCCGAGGCGATTGCGGCGGCAAACGCCACGCCCACGATCGCCACGGACGCTGTGTTTGGATCGGAACATCCGGGCGAAGCGATAGCGCGCGCGCTGGTCGAAATCACCCGCGCAGGCGACACGCCGCTTGAAGGTTTTCTTATTCTCTTGAATTCGGCATCGAGTTCACGCGCAGCCGAGATCGGGCGAGCGGCAATCGAAGCCGGCCACCAGAAAACGATCGCGAACGCACTTCAAGGGCGCCACGCAGAGCAGCGTGCCGCTCTGATCCTGTCGCTGGTCGCCGGGTTTCAGATGATGCGCCAGTCGATCCGCCTCGACGCGTTGGCTGAGGCCGATCCGGAGGTCCTGGCAAAGCTGCTCGCGCCATTGTTCGAGCAGTTGGTGAAGGGCGAATAGGTCGCCACGCCCTCCCCCATGCTGACCCCGAGTCTTCGGGTCAGCATGGAGGCGGGGAGTCCGCCGCAGCTTACTTGGCCCCGGCGGCCTCGAGGGCTTCTTTCGCGCTTTCCAGATCCTGGTCGGCTGCCTGGCGCCACCAATAGATCGCCTGGTCCGTATCCTGGGCGACCCCCAGCCCCAGATTATACATCACGCCGAGATTGTATTGCGACTTCGCATATCCTTGCTCGGCCGCCATCTGGAACAGGGTAACCGCCTGGGCTTCGTCCTTGGAGACTCCATTGCCGGCAGCATATTGGAGCCCCAGATTGTCCTGGGCTACGTCATAACCCTGGTCAGCCGCCTTTCGATACCATTCGACAGCCTGGGCTGCGTCTTCCGGCAATCCGCCGCGCCCTTCGAGATACATGTTGCCGATGCTCATCTGCGAGCGGGCATCGCCCTGTTCCGCTGCCTTGCGATACCAGATAGCCGCGTCTTCATCGCTTTGGGAAACGCCGTTGCCAAGCTCATAGGAAAGCCCAAGAGCGTTCTGGGCTTCGACATTGTCCTGCTCGGCCGCCTTGCGATACCAGGTCACCGCCTGCGCGTCGTCCTGCTCCACGCCGTAGCCGTTCAAATAGACGTTGCCGAGATAGTATTGAGCCCATGCATCATTCTGGTCTGCGGCCTTGCTGAACCACGTAAGGGCCTGCGCATCATCCTCCTCGACGCCAATGCCGTTCGAATACATGAAGCCGAGGTTACGCTGGCCCTTGGCCAGTCCCTGATCTGCAGCCTTGCGGAACCAGGCGACGGCTTGTGCCGGATCTTCTTCGACGCCGAGCCCTATCTGATACATATGACCCAGCGCGTTCTGCCCCAGGGCATATCCTTGGTCCGCAGATTTCCTGTAGAGATCGAGCGCCTTGGCGGCGTCCTGCTCGACACCGGTGCCGCCTTCGTACAAAAGCCCGAGACCATATTGCGCAGCCGCCTCGCCTTTGTCCGCTAACGGTTGCCAGTACTTTAGTGCTGTCTCATATTCACCCTTGTCGAAGGCCACCATGCCGTCATCGGCATGGGCATATGTCGCCAGGGAAAAAGCCAGACCAACGGCAAGAATCGCAACCTTCAGTTTCAACGTATTCACTCCATGACGCCAGGGATATCGGGCGTCATGCGCCTACAGATTCGCGCAGGAACCTGCAAGCCTGAAGGCGACAATCAGGCCGTCCAAGGCAGAGTAACGAGAAGTTGAAGCACCATGGCCTGATCACGGAAACGTTCTCCTGATTGCCCGATTTGCAGCACTTTTTGAACACGTTTTCGTCATCATGCAGTCGCGTGCAGCCTGCGTATGCCAGTGCATCGTTCAAGGCTGCTGACGCAACATTGAACGCCGTTCAAGCCATACTTAAATCCCGCATACGGGGATGAGCATCCAGCTTCGAGCGGGCGGCTGTCGCATGGCTGTCAGATTCAATTGTTGGCGTTCAGTGGGGTCCGGAAGAATGACCAGCAAGAGCTTGCGCATGGCTCGGCTTCGGAATGCGTTTTGATAACTGCAGTGGCTTCGTTGCTTGTTGAGGCAGCATCCGCCACTGAATGGAGGGCTCACGATGAACGTACCTGTCCGCTACCTTGAGTCTGCGCAGGCCGAGCGGCTCATCAGTCACGAGACAGGTGTGGAGTGGTTCAAGCAGCGCATGCGCATACTGAGATGCAATCCCGCTTTCGCGGCGGCGGCGTCGGACTATGCCCGCAATATGGTGGACCTGTACAAAGGGCGCTATCTGATCAACAGGGCGATCGCCAACGTGGCGCGACAGACGATCTGCACGGCAATCCTGTCCTTCTATTTCGAACAAACGGAAAAGACCGGCCCCTTTCTCTCCTCCATACAAAACCTGACAACCGCGATGAACCTATGCAGCAGGAATACCACCGCAGCAAACATCGTGCTTCTGGAGCGGGTCGGCCTGGTAACGCGCACGGAAAATTCCAGGGATCGCCGGTGGCGAAGCATTCGCCCCACCGAACAGCTCATAAAGGAGGTCGAAGGCTTTCTTCGTGCCAATCTCGCCGTCGCCGACGCACTGTTCCCCGCCAGAAGATATTGTGAACTGATCGATACGAATGAGGACGTGCTGGAGCGCTCCTTTGCCAACAGCATTCATTCTCTACTAATCACCAATTCGTTTACCCGCGACCTTCCAGGCTCACAGATATTCGACACTTCCGACGGCGGGAAGATACTGCTGCTCAAGCTGATGTCTCTGAAAGGTACGAGCCAATCTACTGCCGATGATATCGTCGAGTTCCCCTTCGAAGAAGTCGGGTCCCTGTTTGGACTGTCGAGAACACACGTAAGGCGCCTGATGAAAAAGGCGGAGGCCGGTGGGTTTGTAAGCCTGCTGGAAGACGGTGGCCGCCGCGTTCAGATATTGCCGCCGCTTGAGGCTTTCTTTGAGAACATCGTTGCACTGAATGTCGCGCGGGCGCAGTTCGATCTTCATCTCGCCAATGGTGACTATGACCTGCTTCCCATAGACCCATTTCGGGTTCATTAGAATCTTTCGCCCTAGACCCTGAAACGAAAGAAGCCCCGCTCAGGGAAGAGCGGGGCTTTGGTGCGTTGACTGGAGGTCAGAACGCATCAACCGCCTTCCAACTCAAGCAGTCCTTCTACGTGAGCCAGAGGCAAACTTATATTGCGCCCCTGCCTATGGCCAGTCAAAGGACATATTTGGTTGTTGTTTTTCAGAAAATACTCTGCCTGAGGAAATAAGTTAGACTACGATTGGCCAACTTTGAGTGCGCGGCGGTGGCCAAGCGCCTTCGCCTCCGGAGATCAGCGGCCGATCCAATGAAAGCCGCAGCCTTCGCCATTTTAGGAAATGTCTATTTTCGTCTATATTACATACACTTAATCCGCCTTAGGGTACGCTCGCCACGCTCCGATACGTTGCATAATTGTCACGCTTAGTGCTCCAGCAGATACCCCCAATCTTGTCCTTTGATCTAGCGCCAATGTTAAAGGTAGGCATTGAGTAGCGGCGGTTGGTCCGCTTGCGATTTTAACTGGAGGTTAATTGGTATGAATATTAGAGGGTTACTATTGGGATCAGTTGCGGCCCTTACCGCAGTCTCAGGCGCCCGCGCGGCTGACGCTGTCGTCGTCGCCGAGCCGGAGCCGATGGAATACGTTCGCGTATGCGACGTCTACGGCGCCGGCTTCTACTACATCCCCGGCACCGAGACCTGCCTGCGCGTCGGTGGCTATGTCCGTTACGACATCGGCATCGGCAAAGGTGATTACGGCGGCTTGACAGATGTGGCCGACAAGCTGGATCTCCTGGACGGCCGGGTCAAGCTGAACGACACCTACTACAAGCGCGCTCGCGCTGCTCTGCAGCTCGATGCTCGTTCGGAGACTGAACTCGGCACCCTGCGCGCCTACATGCACCTCAACTTCGACTGGGATTCCCGCAAGGTCGACGGTGAGCTTGCTGATGGCTCGATCGTCAGCCTCTCTGACGCCGGCGGTACCACGGCCAAGATGAACCACGCCTATATCGAACTCGGCGGCTTCCGCGTTGGTAAAACCGACTCGATGTTCACGACGCTGGTCAACAATCTCTATGCAGGCGACGTGATTGCTGATGACATGCTCGGCGGCTACGGTCCGTGGGACACGCACCAGATCTCCTACACCTACACTGGTGCCAACGGCTTCTCGGCTGCAGTCGCTCTTGAAGAAGGCACCGACGACTACACGCTCGACGACTACATTCCGCACGTCGTGGTCGGCGCAGCCTATACGCAGGGCTGGGGCGGCGTGTCCGGCGTCGTCGGTTACGACTCGGTCTACGAAGAATGGGCCGGTAAGGTTCGCCTCGACGTCAAGGCTACGGAGACCATCAACCTGTGGGTCATGGCCGGCTATGGCTCTGACGACAATGTCACCCGCAGCTGGTACAAGACCTGGGGCGGCAACTGGGCTGTCTGGGGTGGCGGTTCGGCCAAGCTGAACGAGAAGGCTACCTTCAACGTTCAGGCATCGTACTTCGAGAACGAAGACGTCACCGTTGCTGCCAACGTTGCCTACGAACTCGTTCCGGGCCTGAAGATCACCCCGGAAGTGACCTACTTCTCCGCTCACACGGACGACAAGGTCAAGCTCGACGACGGCTTCGGCGGCTTCCTCCGCTTCCAGCGCAACTTCTAATCGGCTTCACAGCCAAGGTTGAAGTGAGGCCCGTGACCACCAGGTCACGGGCCTTTTTTTTGTAAAGATGGTTTCTTGAGTACAAGCCAGGCTAAAAGCGCGAGCATATGCTGACTTCGCTTTAGTGCAGAAAGCACAAGCCACCTGAGCACTGTCACACAGCTTCGTGCTGCCAGGTGCCCGGACAAGCTAGTTCAGCGGAGCTCGAAACGCAGCAACCTTTTGCCGAGTACGCCGAAAAGCATGATGAGGACCGTGTCCATTGTCGCACGCTCGATGCCGGCTGCCACCCGCTGTCCGGCAAGCTCAAGAAGCTTCCGACGATAGGTTTCAAGGGCGCTCGCATTCGTCAGCGACATCAGGCACGAATGCAACTCTATCGGTTGCCTCTCGAGGTGCCGGCGTATCACCGCATAAGACGTCGTCGTGTCTTCGCTGGCCGCCCTTCCCTTTTCCGCGACCAGGAACACGGCGTCGATCGCTGCGATGGAGCGGTCGATCAGCGCCTCGATCAGGGATGCCTTGGACGGGAAATGATAGAGCACGCCGCCTTTGCTGAGGCCGGCTGCCTTGGCCACCGCATCGATGGTCAGCGCCGAACCACCGCGCTCGGCAAGTATCGCTTCGGCAACGGAAAGGATGCCGCCCCTGCTGTTGCGGGCGGCATCCGGCGTCGCCGATCCTTTGGGTCGCTTAGCCCGGCGCTGCTGTTTCTCTAGCAAGTCTGGTAGCCGGCAAACTCCGGCCCGCGCCCGGTCATTGGATGCTTGCCCCCACCTCATGCCCGCCGCCGACTGGCTGCGGTGCGACAACCCCCTTCTTGTCCCGGCCGCCGATCAGCTTGAAGAACAGCGGAATGAGGAAGATGGCAAGGAACGTTGCCGCGAGCATTCCGCCGATGACGCCGGTGCCGATCGAGTGACGGCTGGCCGAGCCCGCTCCCGTGCTGATCGCCAGCGGCAGCACGCCCAGGATGAAGGCAAGCGAGGTCATGATGATCGGACGGAAACGCAGGCGCGCAGCCTCGATCGCGGCGTCGAAGGCACTGAGACCTTCCTGCCGCTTCAGCACCGCGAACTCGACGATCAGGATGGCGTTTTTCGCTGCGAGGCCGATGAGCGTAACAAGGCCGATCTGGAAGTAGACGTCGTTGCTTAAGCCCCGCAGCCAGATCGCCACCAATGCTCCGAACAATGCGAACGGCACCGCAAGGATGACGGCAAGCGGAAGCGACCAGCGCTCATACTGGGCGGCAAGGATCAGGAACACCATGACGATGCCGAAGAGCAGCGCCTGCATGCCGGTGCCGCCGGTTTCGATCTCCTGATAGGCCGTGCCGGTCCAGGCAACGGTGTAGCCTTCCGGCAGGGCAGTGGCCGCGACCTTCTGGATCGCCTGCAATGCCTGACCCGACGAATAGCCGGGGGCAGGATCGCCCATGATCTTGGCGGCCGGGAAGTTGTTGAAGCGCTCGAGAAGATCAGGACCGATCACGCGCTTGACCTCTACCAGGCTGTCGAGCGGGATCATTGCACTGCTGGTTTGCGAGCGTACGAAGATCTGGCTCAGGTCCTCGGGCTTTTCGCGGAAGTTAGCCTCCGACTGCAGCTTGACCTGGAAGTTGCGGCCGTAGAGCGTGAAGTCATTGACATAGACATTGCCGAAGGTCGCCTGCATCGTCGAGAAGATCGACGAGAGCGGCACGCCAAGCGCGGTCGCCTTTTCGCGATCGACGTCGATCTTGTACTGCGGCACATTCATCGACATCGTCGTGCGCACATTGGCGAGTTCGGGATGTTCCGCAGCAGCGGCAACGACCTGCTGCGTCGCGTTCATGAGAGCCTGGGGGCCCGCGCCTGTCCGGTCCTGCACGTATAGCTCAAAGCCGCCGGTCGTGCTCAGCCCCTGGATCGGCGGTGGGTTGAAGGCGAGAACCATGCCGTCCTGTATGCCGGCGTTCATGCCCATGACCGCTCCGGGCAAGACACGCGCGTCGAGTTCCGGGGCCTTGCGTTCCGACCAGTCCTTCAGCTTGATGAAGGCAGCACCAGCGCTCGGCGATTGCGAGCCGGCCAGCAGGTCGTAGCCGGAAAAAGCCAGCACGTTCTCGACCGCCGGGTTCTGCATGACGTTGTCGCTGACAGTCGACATCACCTCATTGGTGCGCGAGAGCGCGGCGGCTGGTGGCAGGATGCCGACGGCAAGGATTACACCCTGATCCTCGTTCGGCACCAGCGCACTCGGCAGCGTGTTGAACAGATGTGCCATCGCGCCGACCATGATGGCAAACAGCGTGAGGGCAAGAAGCGCGCGCTTCAGGAAGAAGCGGACACCTGCCGTGTAGGCCGAGGTGAGGCTATCGAAAGCGCGGTTGAACCAGCGGAACGGCGCCCACGGCTCATGGTGGCCCGCCTTGAGCAGGATCGCGCAAAGGGCGGGCGTCAGTGTCAGTGCAACGACACCGGAGAGCGTCACCGAGACGGCGATGGTGATGGCGAACTGGCGGTACATTTCGCCGGCAAGACCGCCCATGAACGCGACCGGCACGAAGACGGAGACCAGCACCAGGACGATGGCGATGACAGGCCCGGTCACCTCACCCATCGCCTTGATGGCAGCTTCGCGCGGTGGAAGCTTCTCGGTCGTCATGATGCGCTCGACATTCTCCAGCACCACGATGGCATCGTCGACGACGATGCCGATGGCCAGGACGAGACCGAACAGCGTGAGCATGTTGATCGAGAAGCCGAGCAGGTACATGCCCGCGAAGGTGCCGAGGATGGAGACTGGGACGGCGATGAGCGGGATGATCGTTGCCCGCCAGTTCTGCAGGAAGACGAAGACCACGACCACGACGAGGACGAGCGCTTCGATGAAGGTCTTTATGACTTCATTGATGGATTCCTGTACGAACAGCGTCGTGTCGTAGGGAATTTCGTAGGTGACCCCATCGGGAAACCGTGTCGCCAATTCGTCAAGGCGTGCTTCAACCGCCGCCATCGTGTTGAGCGCGTTGGCGCCCGGTTGCAGGTAGATGCCGATCGGAACCGTAGGCTTACCCGCCTGTATGGCTCGGAAGCTGTAGTCCTGGGCGCCAAGTTCTATGCGCGCAACGTCCTTGAGGCGCAGCGTGGCGGCATTTTCATCGGCGCGCAGAATGATATTGCCGAATGCTTCCGCATCGGGCAGGCGTCCGTCAGTCGTCACAGCATAGGAGAAGGAGAGCTTGTTCTGCGTCGGCGGATCACCGACGCGACCGGCCGAATATTGAGCATTCTGCTCGCTTATGGCCGTAGCGACGTCTGTGGTGGTCAGATTGTATTGCGCGAGCTTGTCCGGCCTCAGCCAAACGCGCATCGAATAGTTCTCGCGGCTGAACAGGCTCGCATCACCGATGCCGGGTGTCCGCTTCAGTTCGTCGATGACGTTGAGCAGCGCGTAGTTGGCAAGATAGACGGAATCATACTGGGCATTCGATGAATTGAGCGAGATGACCGCCAGGATCGAACTCGATTGTTTTTTGACCGAGACGCCCAGACGCTGGACCTCCTGCGGCAGGGACGAAACAGCACGCTGCACGCGGTTGTTGACATTGATAGTGGCCTGGTCGGCGTCCGTGCCCGTAGCGAAGGTTACGGTCAATTGCATCGTGCCGGAGCCCGAATTGACCGACTGCATGTAAAGCATGTTTTCGACGCCGTTGATCTGCTCCTCCAGGGGAGCAGCAACGGTTTGCGTCAGGACCTCGGCGCTGGCGCCCGGATAGGTCGCCGACACCACGACCTGCGGCGGCGTCAATTCCGGATATTGCGCGATCGGTAGCACGCGCATGGCGACAACGCCGGCCAGCACGATGACGATCGATATGACCGCCGCAAAGACCGGCCGGTCGATGAAGAAACGATGGTTCATTACTCGGCCTGGGCTGTCTGGAGTATGGACTTGGTGGCTGCGACGCGCGTGCCGGGACGCACCTTGATGACGCCGCTGGTGACGATGCGGTCGCCCGCTTTCAGGCCATCGGTGACAATCCATCCATCTTCGACGGACCGGCCTGTCGTAATCGGCTGCATGGCCGCGGTCTGGCTATCGTCGACGGTATAGACGAACTTGCCGTCCGGCCCCTGCATGACAGCCACCTCCGGCACGACAATGGCCGAAGGCACCGTCAGGCCGCCAATCCTGATGCGGACGAACTGGCCCGGGATCAGGCGGGAGTCGGGATTGTCGAAGACGGCGCGAACCCGCATCGTTCCTGTCTGGGTGTCAAGGCTCGGCGCGGTGAAGTCGATCACGCCCTTGCGGTCGAGTGCAGTGCCGTCGCCGAAAACGATCGAGGCCGAGAGCCTGCCGTCATCCAAACCATTCTGGTCGATGATGCGCCGGATTTCCGCTGCATCTTCGCTGGCGTAGGAGAAGTTGACGTAGACGGGGTCGAGACGGGTGATCCGGGTCAGCAGGCTGTCGCTGCCGCCGGTGCCGATCAGGCTGCCTTCCGGCACGACATCGAGGCTGGTGACGCCGTCGATGGGCGCCCGCACCGTGGCGTGGTCGAGGTTGATCTGGGCAGTCTTCACCTGGGCTGCTGCCACCGCGACGGCGGCCTGCGCCAGTTCCACGGCGGATTTCGCGTCATCAAAGGTCTTTTGCGTGCCCACCTTGCGATCGAGCAGTTCGGAGGCCCGCTGCTGATCGCGCTTGGCCTGGGAAAGCTGCGCCTGGGCTGTCTGCAACTGCGCCGAGGCACGCGCGGCTTCTGCCTCGAAGCTGGCCGGGTCGATGCGGAAGAGGACGTCGCCGGCTTTCACCCGGGCGCCTTCCACATAGGCTCGTTCTTTCAGGATACCACCGACCTGGGCACGGACTTCGACTTCACGGAAGGCGGAGACACGGCCGGCATAGGTGTAATCGAGCGGCACCTCCCGCGCGGCAACGGTCGTGACCTCGACCGAGGGCGGCGGGGGCGCACCGGCTTGCTGGGCCGAGGAAATATTGGGCACTGCCGTTAGAAGACTGGTGCTGACAGCCAGGACGGCTATGGTTCGAGCAGTGGAGGACAACAATTTCATGATGCACCAGGTCAACGGAAGGGGTCGCTATATTGCGGTGCAACATATATACAAACAGAAATGTATGTAAAGGGAGGCCGAAATCATGCGACGCACGAAATCGGAGTCGGAAGAGACGCGGCAACATATTGTTGATGCCGCCGAGACGGTGTTTCTTGACATGGGCGTGTCGCGGGCTTCGCTGGAACGCATCGCCCATGAGGCCGGGCTGACGCGTGGGGCGATCTACTGGCATTTCTCCAACAAACAGCAGCTTTTCAACGCGATGACGGACCGTGTGCGCTCGCTTCACAGCGCACTGCTGGAAACGCAGATCGAAGAAACCTCGACCGATCCTCTCAGCTTTATCGAGGAACGCGCCTTCGAGATTATCAGGCTGTTCGAGGAAGACGAGCACACCCGCAAGGTCTATCAAATTATTGTGACGCGCTGCGAATATGTCGGTGAGATGCAGGAGGCCCTCGTTTGGCAGCGCTCTCTTCACGACACGATGGCGGCTGTGTTCGACCGAGCATTCGAACTGGCCGAATCAAGAGGTGAGTTGGCGAACGGCTGGGACGCCAAGTCGGCGTCGACCATGTTTCATTGCTTCATATCGGGCATGCTGAACGATTGGCTGCGCTACGATTTCAATTCGGAGTTCGCCAAATCCGTTCGGTGCTCGCTGCGGTGTCTCCTGAATTGCTTTGGCGTCAGCCCAAGGTGATTTGCGCTTCGGGTCGTTGAGTGCTTCCCGAAGCAGGCCGCTGACCCTGTGAGGTTCGCCAGAGCACTCCTGTCAAGCCGAGACTCGCAGCCCATTCCTGGCCATCCGGCCACGCGCCATGATGACGGACATGTGTGCGCCGTCGCCCTGCAGCAGGCTGATGTCGGACAGAGGATCGCCATCGACCACCAGAAGGTCGGCGGCGGCACCCGTTGCGATGACGCCGGCCTCTCCTTCCAGGCGACAGAGTCTTGCGCCGATGACGGTTGCAGAGCGAATGATCTCGGCGGGCGTCAGCACCTTGGCGAGAATCTCGAATTCCATGCAGTGATATTTGCGCAGCTGGCCGAGCAGGTCGGAGCCGAAGGCCATGGGCAGGCCGGCATCGCGCATGATTTCGAGCGACCGCAGGCCGCCATTGCGCACGATGTCGATCTTGGCGAACTCGGCAGCGCCCAGGCCCAACGCCTTGCCTTCCAGCGCCAGCGCGTCATAGGCAACCAGTGTCGGCACGGCGATGCAACCCTTCTCGGCAGCGAGACGCGCAGTCTCGGGCTCGATCAGATTGCAATGCTCGAGCGAATGGACGCCAAGCTCGACGCAGCGGCCGATCGACTTGTCGGTGTAGACATGCGCCGAGACATAGAGGCCGGCATTGTCGGCTTCCTCGACCATAGCCAGGATTTCGTCGCGCGAATACTGGATGGAATGGATCGGATCGTTCGGCGAGGAGACGCCGCCATTGGCCATGACCTTGATGAAATTCGCACCTTCCTTGATCATGGTGCGGCAGGCGGCGCGGACATTGTCGACGCCATCGACGATCAATCCCATCGAGCCGACGCGGTCGGAGAACAGGCCGGGCCGATCGTCGGTGCGGGTGCGCAGGTCGGCATGGCCGCCGGTCGTGGTCAGGCCCTTGCCGCAGATGACCAGACGCGGGCCGACAATCAGCCCTTCATTGACCGCGCGCACGAGGCCGTAGTCGGCGCCACCGAGATCGCGCAGCGTGGTGAAGCCTCGCATCAGCGCCTCGTTCATCACGCGCGCCGAGCGCAGTGCAGCCAACGATGACGGTGCCGTCATGTTGGCCCAGAGGTCGAGCGTTTCGGCGACGACATGGACGTGGCAGTCGATCAGCCCCGGCATGATGGTGCGGCCGCCAAGGGCGATTTCGGTCGTGTCGGATGGTGCGTGGATGGACGAGCCGACAGCGGCGATCCTGTCGCCGGTGACCAGTACATCGATGCCGTCGCGCAGCACGCCTGCTTCCGGATCGAGAAGGCGGCCGCCGGTGAAAAGAGTGCTCTGCGTCATGGCAAATTCCGAAGGGCTTGAGGTTACTTGTTGTGGCAGGCGACCAGCTGGCCGCCTTCCCGCTCGGTCAGCGCCGGCTCGACAGTGCGGCAGACTTCCGTCGCCAGCGCGCAGCGGGTGTGGAAGGCGCAGCCGGAGGGTTTGCGGGTGGCGCTGGGGATGTCGTCATTGCTGGCGCTGAACTTGTGGCGCTTGCGCGGGTCCATCGATGGCGCCGAGCTCATCAGCAGTTCGGTGTAGGGATGGACCGGCGCTGCAAAGATGCGTTTCTTGGGAGCTATCTCGACGATGCGCCCCAGATACATCACCGCCACGCGGTGGGAGATGTATTCGACGACGCCAAGATCGTGCGACACGGCGAGATAGGATACGCCGAGGTCACGTTGCAGATCGCTGAGCAGGTTGAGGATCTGCGCCTGAACGGACACGTCGAGTGCCGAGACAGGCTCGTCGCAGACGATGATATCAGGCTTGAGCGCAAGCGCGCGGGCGATGCCGATACGCTGGCGCTGACCGCCCGAGAACTGATGCGCGAAATTGTCGGCTTGGTCGGGGCGCAGGCCCACCCGCTGCATGAGCTCAGTGACGGTGGAGCGCCTCTCCTCCATGGTTCCGACATTGTGGATGTCGAGCGGGGCGCGGATGATATCGCGGACGCGCTGGCGCGGGTTGAGCGAGGAGAACGGATCCTGGAACACGATCTGCATGCGCTTGCGGTAGCTCTTGAGCGCCGCGCGACCGAAGCTTTTGATCTCCTGGCCATCGAAATGCACGGTTCCGCCGGTCGGCTTGACCAGCCCCATGAGCGCAAGGCCGGTCGTTGACTTGCCGCAGCCGCTTTCGCCCACGAGGCTGAGCGTTTCGCCACGGCCAAGGGTGAAGCTGACACCGTCAACCGCCTTGACCGAACCGACCTGGCGCTGAAACACGCCGGCGCGGATAGGGAAATGGACGGCGAGATTGTCGACGCTGAGAAGCGGGGCGCTATCAGGCTGCATCGGCGTGCTCCCAGCAGGCGGCCCAATGGCCGGGGCGCTTTTCTTCGAATGGCGGACGTTCTTCGAGACAGCGCGCAGAGGCATTCGGGCAACGCGGCGCGAAGGCACAACCCTTGGGCAAATCCCACAACGGCGGCACGGTGCCGGAGATGTCGGCGAGGCGGTCGTCTTCTTCGCTCGACGCGCCCGCGCGCGGCACGGCGCCCATCAGGCCGATCGTATAGGGATGGAGCGGCCGGTCGAAGAGATCGTAGATGCTGGCTTCCTCGACCTTGCGGCCGGCATACATGACGATCACCCGGTCGGCGACTTCGGAAACCACGCCGAGATCGTGCGTGATCAAAATCTGCGCCGTGCCTAGGCGCTTCTGCAGGTCGGAAATCAGCCCCAATATCTGCGCCTGAATGGTGACGTCGAGCGCCGTCGTGGGTTCGTCCGCGATGATGATCTTGGGATCGCAGGCCAGAGCCAGGGCGATCATGGCGCGCTGGCGCATGCCACCCGACAGTTCGTGCGGGAACTGCCCTGCCCTGCGGCGCGGATCGGGCATCTGCACCAGTTGCAGCGCCTCGATGGCGCGTTCATAGGCTTGTTTGCGGCTAACGTTGCGATGCTGCCGCACAGCTTCGGCAATCTGCTCGCCGATCCTGAGAACCGGATTGAGTGCCGTCAGCGGCTCCTGGAAGATCATGGCGATCTGCTCACCGCGCATATCCTCGACCTGCCGCTGGCCCATTGCCAGGAAATCCACGCCGTCGATCAGGATCTTGCCGGAAGCCACCTCCGCCGCATCGGGAAGCAGGCGCAGCAGCGACAGCGCCGTCATGGATTTGCCGCAGCCGCTTTCGCCGACGATGCACAGCGTTTCGCCGGTATGAACCGAGAAGTTCATGTCGGAAACGACCGCGAACGAACCGTTCGCCCCGCGAATCCGGATTTCGAGATCCTGGACCGCGAGGACCGGCGCTGTTGTCGCGTTGGGTGCAGCACTCATCGTTGTCTTTTCCCTGCGAGGGCACCGCAGCCGGAAAGCCGCGATGCCGGTGCCTGCCGTAGGTTCAGTCGGTCGCGCCTTCGAGGTTGCCGACCATGAAGCCATAGTCGCCGCTGGCAACGAGGTTGCGCGTCAAATGCTGCATGATCATCACGCCGTTTTCGAAGGGTGTCGGGATTTCCTCCAGCACTTCGAAGCTGTATGGGCTGACGACGCGGCCGAGCAGCTGGCCGCCCTTGATGACCTCGCCATTGGCCGGAGCCAGCGGTTCGAGCCAGCCTGCCTGGGTCGGGCGAATGCCGGCCAGTTCGTTGACCACGATCTGCTTCGGGTTCTGCCACGGGTCGCCCGGAATGGCTCCAGCGGTGCGCAGCATGTTGAGCACGCCATCGACCGTGCGCTTCAGGTACGGCGTCTGGTCGACGATGCCGCCGCCCAGCTCGATCACGGCAACCGGGATGTTGCGCGTGTCGATGGTCACAGTCTTGGTGGTGCCGCCGAACACGGTGCCCTGCTTGTTGTCAACCGGGCGATAGAGCAGCTTGGAGCCGAAGGCGCGCGAAAGTTTCTCGTCATTCCAGATATAGACATAGTCGACGGTCGGGCGGTCGGTGCCGGAATGAAGGTCGATATGCACGTCAATGACGTTGAGAAACCGCTCGGTCAGCGCATGGGCCAGTTGCTGGCTGTAGGTGCCCTTGGGATTGCCGGGGAACTGGCGGTTCAAGTCAACCTTGTCGATGGTGGAGAAGCGCTCGTTGACGGCAAAGGCATGAGGGTTGGCGACCGGCAGCAACAGGATGCGGCCCTTGAGCGGCGTGTCCATGAGGATGCGGAAGAGCTCCAGGATAGCCTGCGAGCCGGTGTTCTCGTTACCGTGGATCGAGGCCGAAATGCCGATGGTGGGACCATCCTGCTCGCCCACCAGTTCGTGCATGAACAGGACGGCGTCGCTGCCGTCGGCGTGGGTGGTGAACTTCGGACGAAGCTGGTTAATCGACTTGACCATACGATTATTCCTTCAGTGTTATTTGGCCTTGCCGGCCTTTGCCTCGCCACGCGAAAGCTGGCGTGGATCGAGAATGTCCCTCAGCCCGTCGCCGAGGAGATTGAAGCCGAGCACGGTGATCATGATGGCCGCACCGGCGATGATGGAGAGCCAGGGCGCATCGCGCATGAACTTGGTGCCGTAAGACAGCGTCCAGCCCCAGGTCGGCGTGGGCGGCGGCAGGCCGAAACCGAGGAAGCTCAGCGCCGATTCCGCGATGATGGCCGTGCCAAGCCCCAGCGAGGCAAGCACGATGATCGGCCCCAATGCGTTGGGCAGGATTTCCCTGAACAGAATGCGCGCCGGACTGGCACCGAGTGCGCGTGCCGCCTGCACATAGTTCTGCTCGCGCAACACCAGCGTGGTCGAGCGCACGACGCGGGCATATTCGGTCCATGCGACGACGATGATGGCGATGGAGACATTCAGCACGCCGGGGCCGAGCACCGCGACAATGGCCAACGCCAGCACGATCGCCGGGAAGCCCAGGAAGATATCGGTGATGCGCATCAACACCTGATCGACCCAGCCGCCGAAATAGCCGGCGACCAGACCGACCACCGTGCCGATGAGCGTCGAACAGAACACCGAGATCACGGCGATGGTCAGCGACACGCGCGCGCCGAAAACGGTGCGGGACCAGAGATCGCGGCCGAAATTGTCGGTGCCGAGCCAATGATCAAGCGACGGACCGGCAAAGCGGTTGCGCATATCCATCTGCTCGACGCCATGGGTTGCGACATAGGGAGCAAAGACGGCGCACAGGATGACGACGAGCGAGATCACCGCGCCGACGACGAAAGACGTGTTCCTGAGGGGTTTGGGGATGCGCATGACGGTCAGCTCAGGCGGATGCGCGGATCGACCGCGGCGTAGAGGAGATCGACCACCAGATTGACCAGCGCAAAGATGATGGCGAAGGTCAGCACGATGCCCTGAATGAGCGGCAGGTCGCGTTGCGATATGGCCGCGATGGTCAACTGGCCAAGCCCCGGCCAGGCGAAGATGCTCTCGGTCAGGACCGCACCACCCAGCAGCGCCCCGAAGCGCAGGCCGATGACGCTCAGCACCGGCAGAAGCGCATTGCGCAGGGCATGGCGGACGACGACACGGTGGCGGCGCAATCCCTTGGCGTAGGCGGTACGAACAAAATCCTCGCGCAGGACTTCCAGCATCGATGCGCGCACCAGCCGGGAAATGATGGCGGCCGAATTGGCGGCCAGCGCCAGTGCCGGCAAGGCAATGTGGCTAAGCGAATCCCAGAGCACCTGCGGCCGGCCGCTGAAAGCGGCAAACAAGGCCTCATGCAGTGGCACGCCCCGACCGATCGCCGGCAGCCAACCCAGCTTCACCGCAAACAGAAGCATCAGCAGCAGGCCGAGCCAGTAGACCGGCATCGAAACGCCGATCTGGGCGAAAAGCATGGTGACGGTGTCGACCCACGAGCCCTGGCGGATCGCGGCATAGACGCCAAGCGTGAGCCCGATGATCGCGGCCAGCAGGAGAGAGACGACGGCGAGTTCGATCGTCGGACCGAGGCGGCCGAGGATGATTTCCGACACTGGCTGGTTCTGGAAGATGGAGCGGCCCATATCGCCATGCAGCAGTGCGACGAAATAGTCCCACAGGCGGATATACCAGGGATCGTTCAGGCCCAGGCTATTACGCAGATTGACGATGGCCTCCGGCGTGGCGTCCTGTCCCAAAAGAACGGCTGCCGGGTCGCCGGGGATGAGCAGCAGCAGGCCAAAGGTGACGATGACCATGCCGATGGCCATCGGGATCAGCATCAGCAGCCGGCGGACTACATAGGCGATCATGTCGTCGGCTCCCCTTGGTTGGTCGGTTGAAGGACGGCGATCATCCCGGTCAGCCGATCACGACGTCTTCGATCCTGCGCGGATAATGGGTCATGGAGTCTGGCCCTTCCGCGGTGATCAGGACGGTGTCGGCGATGCGATATCCGGCAAAATCGGGCACGAAGATCGCCGGTTCACTGGAGGTGATCATGCCGGGCGTCAGGATGGTCTGGTCGCCCGCCTCGACCCAGGGCGGCTCGTGGAACATCACGCCCATGCCGTGGCCGACGCGGTGGAGCAGATAGTCGCTCATGCCGCTGTCGCGGATATAGGCCAGCGCCAGATTGTCGGCGGAAGCACAGGTGTGACCGGCAATCAGTGCAGCGGTAGCCATCCGCTGAGCCTCGAACGCGACGGCATAGTGGTCCTGCTGTTGCGCGGTCGGCTCGCCGATGAACAGAGTCCGCTCGCTTTCGGCAGCACGTCCGCCGACGCGGCAGCCGAGCGACAGGATGATGCTTTCTCCGCGCTTCACCGGATTGCCGGTAGGCATGCCATGCGGAAAGGCGGAACGTGCCCCGGAATAGACCAGCCCGCTCGCCAGTCCTTGCACCAGCATCACGTCGGCATGGTCCTCATGCATGATCTTCATGGCATGGCGCGAAACGAAGGATTCGATCTCGATTTCGCTCGGCAGCGTGCCACCCTTACGCATGGCCTCAGCGATGAGGCCGACGCCTGCAGTGACCATCTCGTCGGAAATCCGCGCGGCTTCCCGGTGCAGCACGATCTCCTCGGGATATTTGATCAGCCGCATCTTCTGGACGATGTCGGACGGGATCACGCGGGCAGCATTGGGAAAGGCCGCCTCGATCTGCCCGACACGGGCCAGCGAAATGGCGTGGCTGTAGGCAACCGTGCCTTTCATGTCGGGAAAAGCTCGGCCCAGAACGCTGAAGGGTCGGTCGACGCCCGGAAACTCGAAATAGACGATCGGTTCGGCGGCAATGTTCTGATGCGCGGCGTGGCTGCGCTCGAGTTCGGGCAACAGCAGGAATGCGCCGGTTCGGGTGATGGCAAAGACGACGGGGCGTTCGGTCGTGTAGTGCGAAAAGCCAGTCGTGTAGATCACATCGTCGTTGGAATCGAGCAGCAGCAGGTCAATGCCGGCTTCCTCCATGTGGCCGCGGATGTCCGCATGCACCTTGGCATAGTATTCGTGGCTGAGGACTTGATGAAAGGCCATCGCTGATCTCGCTGGAAACTGGAAAAGCCGGTCGGCATCAAGGCTGATGCCGACCGCGGGTGTCATCGCTCAATCGGCAAGCCCGATCAGCCCGCGCATGTTGCCGCGTGGCGTCGCCTGCACCTCGCCCAGCTTCTTCGAGTAGAACAGCTGGTAGCCCTGCGCCGAGACGATGAAGTAAGGCAGGTCCTTGGCCAGGATGGTTGCTGCATCCTGGTAAAATTTGGCGCGTCCGGCCTGATCGAGCGTCGAGCGCCCGGCCTGCAGGAGCTTGTCGACTTCCGGATTGGAGTAGCCGCCCCAGTTGGTCGAGCCGCCCGTCGTCAGCTGGGCAAACATCAGCCGGTCGGGATCGACGATGTTGAGCCAGCCGAGCAGTGCGATCTGGTGCTGGCTCTTTTGCACGTAATTGGTCGAGAAGGACGGCCAGTCGCTGATCTTGGCGTCCGCCTTCACGCCGGCCTGCTGGAACATCGCCTGCATGAATTCGATGGTCTGGACGCGGTTGGGGTCTTCGCTGTGGGTGGAGAGCGTCACCTCCAGCGGCTTGCCGTCCTTGTCGAGGATGCCGTCGCCGTTGCTGTCCTTCCAGCCCATCTCGTTGAACAGGGCGACCGCGCCCTGCACGTCGAAACCGGGCTGCGAAATCTTGTCCGAATAGGCCCAGGACGATGGCAGGATGATCGAATGCGCGACCTGATCGACGCCGTGATAGATGTCGTTGACGATCGTCTGCTGGTCCACCAGCATCGAGAAGGCTTGGCGCATCTTCGGGTCGGCCAGAAGCGGGTCCTTGGTGTTGAAGTTGAGATAGTTCACGCCCAGCCCGGCCGTGATGACATTGCCGAAGCGATCGTCGGCCTTGAGCCGCTCGATATCCTGCGGCGACAGCGGCGACTGGATGACGTCCAGGTCGCCGGCTTCGAAAGCCTGCGCGCGGGCAGAATTGTCGCCGATGATCTTGACGGTGGCCTTTTCGACTTTACCGGCATCACGCCAGTAATTTTCGTTGGCCTCAAGCACGATCTCGCTGCCACGGTTCCACGAGGCAAGCTTCATCGGGCCGGCGCCGACCGGCTTGAGGGCGATGTCCGCGCCACCCTCGACCAGCTTCTTGGGCACGATGCCGATGTCGAGATAGCTCAGCAGCGGCGCATAGGGCGCGCTCAGCGTGAACTTGACGGTCTGCGGATCGACGGCTTCGACAGCCTTGATCGGCGAGTACAGCGCACGCTGCGGCGCATTGAAGGCCGGATCGATGATGGTGGTATAGGTGAAGACCACATCGTCGGCGGTCAGCGGCGAACCGTCGGAGAATTTGAGATCGGGCCGCAGCTTGAAGATGAAGGTCTGCGGATCCGGGTTCTCCCAGCTCTCGGCAAGGTCCGGCACCGGCTCGAGCTTCGGCGTGATGTGGACCAGACCGGCATAGATAAGATCGCCGACGCGGGCGGCCGTGGTATCGCGGGCAAGACGCGGATCGAGGGTGCCGGCATCGACGTCGGTGCCGATGACGATGGCTTTGCCATCCTGGGCCATCGACGGCTGGATCGCAGCCAACGCCAGAGCCAGAACTGCACTGGTGGTCAATAGAAGTTTCTTCATTGTTTGTTCCCCTTTTTTTGTTTTGCGAGACGGCTTTCAGGCAATGACCGGCATTGCCGATGGCGCGCCGGGCTGAGAGCCGGCGTCCTGCGCGATCTTCATCTGCCGAAGCTCGGCGAGATGCGGGATCAGCGCATTTTCCAGCGCGCCCGGATCGGGCGCGTGGCGGTATTCGAAACAGGACACATTGGTCGGCACCAGGTCGGCGACATGGTCGGCGCCGGAGGCATAGATCACAGTGTCGCAACCGGCGATGATCTCGCGCAAATCCGGCGCGGACGACCATGTCACCCGGATATCCGAGACATGCGGCGCGAACTCGCGCACGCTGGGACGCATGATCGCGATGTATTCCTGAAAATGGGTGACGGCGGCAACGCGGGCGCGCGGATCGAGGCCTGCGAGGTTCTGCCGGGTGCGCTGCGACGGGATAAAGCGAAGGCTCAATATGTTGGCCGCGCCAACCAGCGATCGCACCTCTGCCTCGCGATGAAGAAAGGTGAGGACCAGATCGGCCTTTATGCAGGCTTCCCGCTCCGGGCCGGGATTGCTCAGACTATCGAGCGTCACAAGCTGCACGGTATCGCCGGCGCCCAGCTTGGGGCGGATTTGCTCGACATAGTCGCGCCCCGGACCCTCGAATATGCAGACGAAGACAATCGACAGAGCGGCACCCGGGCGACGCAGCTGCGCGCGGGCGTTGATCATCGAGACCAGCGCCATCGGCGACACACCCAGGGCCTCGGCCTTGGCAATGATCGCCTCGATGTCGCTGCGCAGCGCGTTGATCGGCAGCTTGTCGTCCGACTGCATGCGCGGATCGCGGGTGGTGAAGGCACCAAGCCCCTGGCGCATCTCGATCAGGCCCGCATCGCGCAGCTGCTGATAGACCAGACTGACGGTCATAGGCGCAATGCCGAGCTCGGCTGCGAGCTGGCGAACGGACTGCAGCTTGGTGCCGTAGGGCATGTCGCCAAAGGCAAGCGTATAGCTCAGCAGGCCATGGAGCTGCGTGCCCACCGGCACGGGCAGCGACTTGTCGATACTGGAGGCGTCAATGGGAAACATGTGTTCTACCAGTTCAGTACACCTAACCGTAACACCTGATTTTCTGAGCGCAATAGGGTCTGGGATTTTTTTGAACACGGTTTGCATTCGCCGAAATTCTATGCAGTTATGCCCGAGGAAATAAGGCTTTTTGGGCTGAAACGACGCCATAGGCCACGATTTCCTTATGGCCGAAGGCGAGCTTATGACTGCAAGAAGGGTGTTCTAGTGGAATATATCAACCTAGGTCGAACCGGCCTCAAAGTGTCGCGCCTGGCTTTGGGCTGCATGACTTTTGGTTCACCCGACTGGGCACCCTGGGTGCTGGACGAAGCCGGATCGCGACCGATCATCGACAAGGCGGTCGAACTGGGCATCAACTTCTTCGACATGGCCGACATGTATTCGCTGGGCGCAGGCGAAGAGGTGGTCGGCCGCGTGCTGGCAGGCCAGCCGCGTCACAAGCTCGTGCTGGCAACCAAGCTCTACAATCCGATGAGTAATGACCCCAACGACCGCGGCCTGTCGCGCAAGCACATCTTCGAGGCCGTCGATGGCAGCCTCAAGCGCCTTGGCACCGACTATATCGACCTCTATCAGCTGCACCGCTTCGACTACGAAACACCGCTGGAGGAGACGCTCGATGCGCTCGACGACGTCGTTCGTATCGGCAAGGTGCGCTATCTCGGCGCCTCGTCCATGCATGCCTGGCAGTTCATGAAGGCGCTCGGCATGCAGCGCGCCAATGGCTGGGCGCCTTTCGTGTCGATGCAGCCACACTACAATCTGATGTATCGCGAGGAAGAGCGCGAAATGCTGCCGCTGTGCCGCTCGGAGGGTGTCGGTGTCATCCCATGGAGCCCGCTTGCCCGCGGACGGCTTGCCGGACGGACCGGCGATGCGGCCAGCTCCCCGCGGGCGCAGACCGACAAGACGGCCGGCGCGCTTTACGATCGCTCGAGGGAGCAGGACGAGGCAGTGATCGCCGCCGTCCGCAAGGTTGCTGAGCGGCATGGCCGGCCGCCGGCGCAGATCGCCTACGCCTGGGTCGCCAGCCGGCCTGGCATCACCGCGCCCATCGTCGGCATCTCCAAGCTGCACCAGTTCGACGATGCCATCGCAGCACTGGAGGTGAAGCTGAGCGAGGAGGATGTCGCCGCGATGGAAGCGCCATACCAGCCAAAGTCCGTCGCCGGCCACCAATAGCGGCGGCATTCAAGACTCGGGAGGTCTCATGAAACTGGGCAAGGAACTGGCCGAGCTTACCGCCGGCATCGATCAACTCTATCGCGCCACGCCGCGCAGCGACGGCTTTCTCGACCGCGAGGGGCTCATTCCGGTGGCGGTAGCGCCTGTCGAGCCGCGCCCGTTGAGCGGCTATCAAGAAGCTGTCGAGGCCCTCACCTCCCTGCAGAAGCGGCTTGACGGCGAAGCCGAAAGCGCGCTCAGGCGCGACTATCTGGCGGAGATGATCGACTCGCTGCTCGCCCTCATCGCCACCTTCGGCGAGGAAGAAATTTCCTTCGCCGATCGGGTCCGCCGGCAGATCCGCGTCGACACGCAGTTGATCAACGACGCAGTCCTCGACGGCTATCGCGCGACGATCCGCGAGAAGCTCGACGAAATGTGCTTTTCCGGCGGCGGACTGGCGGAAGACCTGGCGCGGTGGGAGGCGAAGGTGCGGGTGCCGGTCGAGGCGGTGCTGGAGACGATGCGCGAGCTGACGCTTGAGGCCCGCCAGCGGGTGACCGCGACCATGTACCCAATGGACGACCAGTGGATGGAGCCGGAGGGCGTGCGCGCCACCCCGTTTTCCGCCTATTGCGACTATCCGGCCCGCAAGGTGCTGATGAACCTCGATTTTCCCTACACCCGCTTTGCGCTGAAACACCTCGCCACGCATGAGGTGTTTCCGGGGCATCTCGTGCATCTGGCGCTGCGCGAGCGTTACGCGGCTGAAGGCCGCATGCCGCTGGATGGTGCGCAGGTGGTCACCAGTTCGGCCAGCAGCGCGCTGTTCGAAGGCATAGCCGACAATGGCCTTGCCTTCCTCGACTGGATTGAAGGCCCGGAGGACGAACTCGGCATCGCATTGCAGCGCCTGCGGAGCGCGCTACGCTGCAATGCCGCCTGGATGATGCACGCACAAGGCAAGTCGCTTGACGAAATCGTGCCGGTTGTTGCCACAGGCGGTTTTCAGGACCAGGTCACAGCGCGCTCGCGGCTGGCCTTCCTCGGCCACGACCTGCGCGCGCCTTTCGTCTACGCCTATTGGTGTGGCGACATGGCCGTCGATGCGGTCTGGAAGACTGTGCCCCGCGAGCGACGTTCCGAATTCTGGGCCTATCTCTACGGCAACATGCATACGCCCCGGACACTGGCCAAGCACTGGACGCTGTGAATCAACAGTTGGGTTGATATACATTCAGCCATGCCTCGTTTCACGGATACCCATGTCTTTCGAGCACAGATTTTCAGTCTCGGCATCGATAACGAGACCGGAGGCTTCTATCTCTCGACACCCATAAACGAAGCGTTCAGGGCGGCTGAATTCGAAGCCTACTACGCGATTTCAGAGGCGGAGTATCGCCTGTTCGCCGGCGATCCGGCCCTTGCCGGTTCATTCACCGAAGATTGCCGGATGGGCCGCGGGAAATCGCGCCGCCTGGCCTGAGGAAATAGCGGATCCTGTTCCCAATCCTGTGCCTGCGTGTTCACGTTCACCCATCGCTCTTTCTTCATTTGTGACGAAGCGAATCTTGGTCTCGCCCACTTCTGCGGCTGAAACAGCGGCATCAAGCAAGGAGTTACGAGCCCATGATCGCTCACAAATTCGACCAGCCGCTGTCAATCTTCGTCGGCCTTGGCTTTCCCCGTGACGTCGAAACCGTATTGGACGCCTACGATATCCTGCTCGAATGGAACGGCATTCCCGACCTCGACTATCACGGTGCTCTTGAGGTTTGCCGCAAGGCCATCAATGGCGAGAGAACCGCGGCAGATGTGCGCGAGGCGTTCGAAAACTTCGCGCGCAACAAAGGTATCCTTTCAGAGGAAGCGCTCGATCGCGCTGCCAGCAGCCTTGCCCGCGAATGGGGACGACTGAGCGCCTGACGCTCTGCTCCATCAATAGCCGAAACGGAACAGTCAAAAAAACTGTCACACCCCGCGTGTAGGAACAGTGGTGAACATGAGCATCCGCGACTTCGCGGTCAGCGTTGGCCCGAAGGCCAGCCCCAGGCAACCAGGTTCTCCACACAGCGTCGCAGATCAAGAGGAGATATTCGCCATGGCATACATTCCCGGCACCGATAATGACGACACGCTATACGGCACCAACGATCCCGATCAGATCCTGGGGTTCGGCGGCAACGACCTGCTCGTCGGCCTCAACGGCAATGACGTGATCCAGGGCGGCAATGGCGACGACCGGCTGGAGGGTGGCGAAGGCGACGACGATCTCTGGGGCGATGCCGGCGTGGACACGCTCGTCGGCGGGGCAGGTCAGGACCGGCTGATCGGTGATGCAGACGGCGACAAGCTGAGCGGCGGCGATGGTTTCGACACCGCCGACTATGTTCGCTCCGGGGCGGCCATCACGGTCGATCTCGTGGCCGGCACCGCGATGGCTGCCGGTGGCACCACGCATGACCGGCTGGCCGGCATCGAGGCGGTCGAAGGCTCCTTCTACAACGACGAACTCTCGGGAAATGACGGCTACAACCTGCTGCGTGGCAATGGCGGCAACGACGTGATCCACGGTCTCGGTGGCGCCGACGTTCTCGACGGCGGCTTCGGCGACGATCAACTGTGGGGCGGCGACGGCGAAGACACGCTGACCGGAGGCGCTGGCAACGACAGTCTCTTCGGCGAAGCCGGCAACGATACGCTGAAGGGTGGCGACGGCAACGACGAGCTCTATGGCGGGGCCGGAAACGATAGTCTCGAGGGTGGCCTCGGCGGCGACCGGCTTGACGGCGGCGCCGGCATCGACACGGCGACGTACGGCTATTCCAACATCGGCGTGTCGGTGTCTCTCTGGGCCGGACGCGCAGATGACGGCGACGGTCCTGACGACGCTTTGCTCAACATCGAGAATGTCGACGGATCGGCTTCGGGCGACTCGCTGTCGGGAGACCAGAAAGCCAATATCCTCAAAGGCCTTGGCGGCAATGACTGGCTCGTCGGCGACCTCGGCAACGACACGCTCGACGGCGGCAGCGGCCGCGACAAGCTTTACGGCGACAGCGGCAATGACATCCTCGATGGCGGCGCCGAGGGCGACAAGCTGTATGGAGGGTCGGGCAACGACACCTATGTCATCGACAGCATCGATGACCGCGTCGACGAAAGTGTTGCCGATTCGCAGGGAGTCGCTTCCGGCGGCATCGACACGGTAAGATCGGGCTATTCGGTATCGCTCTCCAACGCCACGATCTTCAAGGGCGACATCGAGAACCTGACGTTGACCGGCACGGGCAATTTGAACGGCAGCGGCAACGGCCTTGCCAACATCCTGACCGGCAACACCGGGATCAACACGCTTGCTGGCGGCGCGGGCGACGACACCCTGGCAGGCGGGTTCGGCAACGACACGCTGATCGGAGGAGACGGCAGCGACACCTTCCTGTTCAACGCAGCGCTCAATGCCGTCAGCAATGTCGACACCATCACTGACTTTTCGGTGCTCGACGACACGATCAACCTTGAGAATGCGATCTTCACGGCATTTACCACGCTCGGCGCATTGGTCGCAGACGCCTTCCACATCGGCTCGGCCGCGCAAGATGCCGACGACCGCATCATCTACGATCCAACCACCGGTGCCCTGACCTACGATTCAAACGGCAATGCCGGCGGCGGAGCGGTCCAGTTTGCAACGCTCGGCGCCGGCCTTGCGCCGACCAACGCGGATTTCTTCGTGGTGTAGAAATCAGAAACGGCCTGGGATCGGAAGCTGTGGCAAGCGCGATGGCACAGCCCGATCCCGACCGAATTGTGCGCTGCGTGCAAGACATCTGGTGGATTCATGCCCCGAGTTCCCGCTCCGAACAGATTGGGACAATCGGACGCGGGCCATCTTCAAATGTCGGATCAATTCTTGTCTATCCTGTTACCGAAGCACGCTTGATTCCCGGTTTCGGCGCACTTGTTGAAGACGAGCAGCCCGCAATGCAGCCATGTTTTCAATTACATGACAACAATGTGGACCTGCGGCCTGAAAACACTTTGACCGCCGTCGGAACCATGGCGAGACGCCCTGCCAGGCCGGGCCGACGACCAACGACAAGCTGGTCGCCGTCCTCACCTCGCCTCTATTGGCCCGATAGAAAACGCCTGAAATCAAGCGTGATCGCGCGCCTATTGCAGTGCAGCATAGCGGCAATTAAATTGCTGCAGCGCGATCAGCGACGTGATCGGCAAGCACCGTCAGCTGAGTGCACGAGTACCCGACGCGCGGATTGCCGCCGCGTTCAATCCTGATTGGAGTACGGTTTGATACCGGCGGACATCGCTTTCACGACTGTCGATCTGAAGAGGATCAATCGATTTAAGATCGGATTCGCGGTGCGCGCAACCAGGACCACCATCGCCATATGACGAGCATCACCGGCCGGCTAATCAAGGGAAGCATGTGGCTGAGCCTGTCCCGCGCGATCGTGAACGGGCTGGCGACGCTGAGCACTTTCGTGCTCGCATGGAACCTGACGCCTTCCGATTTCGGCGTCGTCGCGCTGGGCACGACGATGCTGCTGATCGTCAGCACCGTCACCGAACTATCGCTGACCGAAGCGCTCATTCGCCACAAGGCTCCCGACGAATCGCATTTCAGTGCCGCCTGGACGCTCAACGCCACGCGCGGATTGCTGCTCTGCCTGCTTTTTGCGGTCTGCGCCTATCCGGCGTCGGTCCTGTTCGAAGAGCCGAGGCTTACCGGCGTCATGCTCGCGCTTGGCCTGAGCATGTTCATGGGCGGCCTGATCAATCCGCGCCGGATATTGCTTCAGCGCGACCTGATCTTCTGGCAGGAATTCGTCCTCAGCGTCTCGCAGAAGTTCACAGGCTTCATCGCCGCAGTTGCAATCGCGATGATCTATCACAGCTATTGGGCGCTGGTGATCGGAACGCTGGTGACACAGGCGACGAACGTCATCGTCTCCTATCTCGTGCTGCCGTTCCGGCCGAGGGTCACCTTCCAGCATATGCGGGAATTCTTTTCCTTCTCTGCGTGGCTCACAGCCGGCCAGATCGTCAATACGCTCAACTGGCGGTTTGATTACCTCCTGGTCGGCAAGATGCTCGGCGGGACGGCGCTCGGCTATTATTCGGTCGGCAGCAACCTCGCCATGATGCCGACGCGCGAAGCGACGGCACCGCTGACGCAGACGATCTATCCCGGCTTCTCCAGCATCAGCCACGATCCACCGCGCCTCGCCGCCGCCTATCAGCGCGTGCAGGCACTTGTCGCCGCGATCGCGCTTCCCGCCGGCATTGGGGTCGCGGTGGTCGCCGATCCGCTGGTCAGGCTCGCGTTGGGGGAGAAATGGGTGCCGATCGTGTTCGTCATCCAGTCTCTCGCGTCGGTCTTCGCGCTCCAGACGCTGGGCTCGCTGGTGCAGCCGCTGGGCATGGCAAAGGGCGAAACGCGCCTGCTGTTCATCCGCGATACGCAGATGCTGCTGGTCCGGGTTCCGATCATGGTCATCGGCCTGCTGCTCTACGGACTTCCGGGCATCGTCATCGGCCGCGTGTTCACCGGCCTGTTCAACGCGCTCGTCAACATGATCCTCGTCAAGCGCTTCATCGGCGTCACGGTGCTGAAACAACTCTCGGCGAATGTGCGTGCGCTTGCGAGCGTCGTGGTGATGGCGGCAGGTGTTACGCTCGCCGCGCGCTATCTGGGCCACACGGCCGACAAGATGATGCTCGTGCAGCAACTGGCGCTCCTGGTGACGCTGGGGGGCGCTTTGTATTGCGGGTCGAGCCTGCTGCTCTGGATATTGATGAAGCGACCGCCCGGCCCCGAGATGGAGATCCAGAAGATCCTTGGCAAAATCCTGTCGAAAGTTCGCCCCGCTTGAAGGCTACGCTGCAATTTCCCGCCGCATGCACGGCTTGCACGCCAGATGGAGAATGAGAAAATGAGCTCGAAATCAAATCTGGTCCTGATCGCCGAATTGCAGGACATGATCCACGATTGCCTGAAGGACTATGTCTCCGGCGACGAGCCGGTGGCGATGGTCGATTTCCCCGACTACAAGAATGTCGGCGATTCCGCGATCTGGCTGGGTCAGATGGCCTATCTCTCTTCCCGGTTCGACAAGGCGCCCACCTACATATCGTCGCTGCAGGACCACTCGCACGAGAAGCTGAACGATGCGGCCCCGTCCGGGCCGATTCTCATCACCGGCGGGGGAACGTTCGGCGACATCTGGTCGGGACATCAGGAGCTTCGCGAGAGCATCCTGGAGCGCTGGCCCGGCCGTCTGGTCGTGCAACTGCCGCAGTCCATTCATTACAAGTCGCAAGACCACGCCGATCGGATGGCGCGGGCGATCGCAAAGCACAAGAACTTCGTCCTGCTCGTGCGCGACGAGGAATCGAAGGCGTTCGCCGAAAAGCACTTCGATTGCCGCGTACATCTCTGCCCGGACATGGCGTTCGGCATCGGCCCGATCCAGCCGCTGGCCGCAACCGAATTTCCGGTGCTGGCAATGCTGCGGGCGGATCAGGAAAAGGCCTCGAATTACGATTTTTCCGCCTATCCCGATGTTCCCGTGGAGGACTGGATCAGCGAATCCCGCACCCCGGTGCGCATCGCCAAGGCGCTTGGTGCGGCGAAGGCAGTGGTTTCGCTGGATCCCGAGCGTATCCGCGGCGCCAAGCTCAACGCTGCCGCGCACAACCGCTTCCGCCGCGGCATCCGGCAGATTTCGCGCGGGCAGGCCATCGTCACCGACCGCCTGCATGTCCACATCTGCGCGCTGCTCCTCGGTCGGCCGCATGCCGTCCTCGACAACAGCTACGGCAAGGTGCGCCGATTCATGAACGCTTTCTCCGGCGGGACGGACCTGTCCTACAAGGCGGAATCGCTCGACGACGGGATCGCCTGGGCGCGCAGTCAGGCCGGCCTCGGAGCCGCCGCATGAGGCCGTGCGTCACGCGAACAGATATCCGCGGAGGTGAAATCCGATGACCACGGTCACCTTCATCATTCCGGTCCGCCATCAGGACAATGCCCGCGACTGGAGCCTTCTCAAGGCGAACCTTACCCAGACCATGGCCTCGATCTCGAACCAGACCAATGGAGATTGGCGCGGCATCATCGTGGCGAATGAGGGCGCCGATCTACCCGATTTGCCGGAGCGTTTCGAGGTGGAGCGCGTGACGTTTCCGCCAAACAATCTTCACGAAATCGACGAGGCCGACATCGAGGCTGTCTACGATGCCTTCCGCGCCGACAAGGGGCGCCGGGTGCTGATGGGCATGCTGCGCGCGCGCGACAGCCGCTTCTTCATGATCGTCGACGACGATGATTTCGTGAATGCCGGCATCGTCCAATATGCGTCGGAGAATCCCAACGCGAACGGATGGGCGATCGACCGCGGCTATATCTGGGACGATGGCGGCAAACTGCTGCTGGGGTATGACGAGTTCAACCATCTCTGCGGAACGTCATTGATCGTCCGCTCGGATCTCTATGGCCTGCCGGAAAGCTTCGAGGATGCCTCGCTCGACTGGATCAAGACGATGCTGGGCAGCCATGTCCGCATCGCCGACATCCTCGCGCAGCGCGGCACGCCATTGGGAACGCTGCCGTTCCGTGGCGCCGTCTACCGCGTCGCCCATGCGGGTTCGCACAGCAAGGCGCCCGGCATCCTGGTCAAATACTTCCTGAGCTGGGAAGCGCTCAAGCGGCCCCGCCGTCTGCTGCGCAATCTGGGCAAGCTCCGGCTGGTCGACGAGACCGCAAAGCGCGATTTTTTCGGCCAGCGCATCTAGCGCAAAGGCGCCGGACCGGGCTGGATGGCTCACTCAGGCGCTGGCTACGGGTCAGCCGTCAAGCGGCTGGATATCCGCGTCGGCCAGAACATAGGTCGCGTAGCGGAAATCGCGGATGTTCGCGACGTTTTCGCCGAGCCATTCAAGCAGCATGAAGCCGCGCACACCGGCATCCGGCGCCTGCGGATCGCGGATGAGGATGGCCGGCCGGCCATCGACGAAGCCGAGCGACAGGGCCCAGTCGTCGGCGCGGCTGTAATTGCCGTAATAGTTCGACACCTGCGCCTTGCCGCGCATGCGGGTGCGGTTGACGACTTCAAGCTGGATATCCTCGCCGACCAGCGCCCGCACCGCGTCGAAGTCGCGCGCGTTGAACAGGTCGACATAGCGGCGAAGGCGTCGCTCGTCTTCGGCGCCCAGCGTCGGCTTGACGACCTCTTCCGGTTCCTGCGCCAGCAGGCGAAGCTGTGCCCGCCCGCGATGCAATGCCGCTTTCGTTGCGGCAAGCGTCGCGCCGGTCGCCTCACAGGCTTCATGCAGGCTGAGGCCGAGCACGTCGACCAGGATCACGGCGCTGCGCTGCTGCGCGGAGAGATGCATGAAAGTGCGAAGGCCTATCTGGGCGATATGCCGGCTGTCGGCGGCAGCAGACGGGTCCTCGATCATGGATGTATCGGCCTCGCTCATGCGCGATCTTTCCCGGGTGCGTCGGCGCAGATAGTCATGGGCGGCATTGTGGGCGACGCGAAACAGCCACTGCTCCGGCTGCTCGACCGTGACATTACCGTCGAACGCCTGAAGCGCCTTCGCAAGCACCTCCTGCACGACATCCTCGCCGTCGATCACGGAACCCGCCATGCGGGCGCAGTAGCGATGCAGCCGGGGGCGTAGGTCGACCAGCATGGCCTCGAAAGCCGGCCGGTCCAGTTTCTGCGGTGTTGAGCTCATTGCGTCCCGTGCTGTTTCCGATTTTCTGCAATTTACCCTACCCGGGTCGGAACCCTAGGTCGTCGGTTTCGGCCCTGCAAGCATGCGGTAATTGCCCATGACCTTCGCCTGCGACCGCATCACCGGCGTAGAGCGTCGCTCAGCATGGTTTTCCGTGAACGCCTTGAAGGCGGCGAACCCGGGCAATGGCGAGGCAGCACTTTCGTCCTGCGTGCCAATAACGTGGATGAACTCCCCGTCATCCAGTTCGAGCGCGAGATATTGCAACGCTTGCGGCGCGGACCGGTCGAGTTCTTCGAACACACCTGCGATCAGCGCGCGGTTCTCCTCCAGCCTGCCGTCTTTCACGCTGTAGCGAATGACTGCGTAACCCATCGTCGTTCTCCTGATGCTTGTCCTGCTACCAAGACGCCGGAGGCCCGCAAAAAGATTCTCGAGGCCAGAGAATCTTTTTGGCCATTCGCATCGTCTTTCACGTGAAGGGGCCTGCAAGCGCAGGAAAACCGCTTCGAACAAAGAGGAGAGAAGAATGGCTTATATCGAAGGACGCGTCGCTGCGGTGCCCGCCGCCAACAAGGAAGCCTATCGCAAGCACGCCGCGGACGCCGCGGCAATCTTCAGGGAATACGGCGCAACCCGCGTCGTCGAGACCTGGGGCGACGATGTGCCGGATGGCACGATCACCGACTTCAAGGGCGCGGTGAAGGCAAAGCCGGACGAGATCATCGTCTTTGCCTGGCACGAATATCCTTCGAAGGAAGTGGCCGACGCGGCCAACGAGAAATTCATGAGCGACCCGCGCATGAAGCAACTTGGTGCAACGATGCCCTATGATGGCATGCGCATGATCTTCGGTGGCTTCACGTCGGTTCTCGACGAAAACGCCAAGGGCAAGATGGGCTATGTCGATGGCTCGCTGGTGCCCGTGCCCGCCAGCAACAAGGCTGCCTATCATGAACTGTCGGCCAAGCTTATCCCGGTTCTGATGGAACATGGCGCGACGCGTGTCGTCGACACCTGGGAAGACGCCATTCCCGACGGCAAGGTCACCGACTACAAGGGCGCGGTGAAGGCCGCAGGCGACGAGAAGGTCGTCTATTCCTGGATCGAATGGCCGTCGAAGGAAGTCCGCGACGCAGGCTGGGAGAAGGTGATCGCCGACCCGCGCATGTATGCGGATTCAGAGCCCTACGACAACAAGCGCAGGGTCCATGGCGGTTTCCTGCCGCTTATCGACGCCTGAAATTGCCCGTTGGATTCAGAGCAAACGTGCCGTCCATTCGGTGCGTTTGCTCGCATTGTTTCGTCGCGTTGGCTTGAGGCGTTCTGAGCCTTGCCCAAACTCAGACCCGGGGCATTCCCCTTGGCCGCATGTGCCGCTTCTGCGCGGCAATGCGGAAGGGAGCGTTGGCCGCGCCATAGCCCTTGTAGCCGCCGCGCCGCTCGACAATCTCGAAGATGAAGCCCTCGCCCCAGGTCGGGGCATAGAGCTGGAAATACTCGCCATGCTCATCGCGGTCGTAGAGCATGTTCTCCTCGCGCAGGCGGTCGGCAAGCTCGGGCTCCAACCCGAAGCGGGCTTCGACGTCGTCATAGTAGTTCGGCGAGATGGCAAGCGTGGCGAAGCCGTTCGCCTTCAGCGCGGCGGCCGTGGCGAAGATATCGTCGGTCGCAAACGCCAGATGCTGGGTGCTTGAGCCGAAACTCTCGGCGATGAAATGGCCGGCAAGCGTGCGCCGGTTTTCCGCGCCGTTGAGGGTCAGCCGCAGCGAGCCGTCGTCGTTTTCGATGACCTGGCTGCGCACGATGCCGGCCGGGTCGATGACGTCGACCATCGGCGTCTTACGCGTCCGGAAAATAGACGTGTAGAACAAAAGCCAGGTCAGCATCTCGTCATGGCCCATCGTCTGGCCGACGTGATCGATCTGCTGCAAACCGACCGGACGCGCGGGAACGGGATCGTCGGTTGGAACGAACTCGACTTCCCACACCCGCGCCAGTTCCGACGTGCGGTCGACAAAATGAACCACGCTGCCGCCGACGCCACGAATGGCGGGCAGCGTCAGTTCACCAGGCCCAACCGCCTGTTCAAAGGGTTCGGCGCCCAGCGCCCGCGCACGCGATACGGCCGCATGCGCATTTTCCACACCCAGCCCGATGGCGCAGACCGAAGTGCCATGCACGGTGAAGGAGGAATGGGCAAAACTCTCACGCTCGGTGTTGATGACCAGATTGATGCCGCCCTGCCGGTAGAGCGTCACGTTCTTGGAGACATGGCGGCCTTCCCTATGGAAACCGAGCGCGCCAAACATCGTCGCCAGGCTCGCCGCATCAGTCTCGTCGGCGGCGAACTCGACGAACTCCACGCCATGAACGCCGACCCGGTCGGGAATGTCCGGCGTGGCGAGCGCGATGTCGGGCTCCTCGCGCCGCACCTGGTCCATCAGGTAGACGAGCGAGCGGTGGCCGTCGACGGAGATCGACTTGGCCGAGCCGCCACGAAACTGGTCGTTGAATATCTCCAGCGAAAGATAGCCGTCATAGCCTGTCGCAGCGACCGCGCGCATGAAATCCTTGACCGGCAGGTCGCCCTCGCCCGGCATGTTGCGGAAATGGCGGCTCCAGTAGAGCAAATCCATGTCGATGGCCGGTGCGTCGGCAAGCTGGACGATGAAGATCTTGTCCTTCGGAATCGAACGGATCGACCCCACATCGATCTTGCGCGCCAGCGTGTGGAAGGAATCGAGGATGATACCGATGTTGGGGTGATTGGCGCGCCGCACGATCTCCCACGCGTCGCGATGGTCGTGGACGTGCCGGCCCCAGGCGAGCGCCTCATAGCCGACGCGCAGCCCCCGCTTTGCCGCCCGCTCGCCCAGCTCGAAGAAATCAGCCGCCGCGCGGTCGATGCCGCCGAGCGAAACCGGCGAGACGCTGGAGCAGACCAGCATCAGGTCCGTGCCCAATTCCTGCATGACGTCGAACTTGCGCTCGGCCCGGTCGAAGGCGCGGCCGCGCTGCGGCTCGGGCAGGCCTTCGAAGTCGCGGAACGGCTGGAACAGCGTTATTTCCAGCCCGGCATCGCGCACCATCGCGCCGACATCGCGCGGCGAGCCGTCGAAGGCCAGAAAATCGTTCTCGAAGATTTCGATGCCGTCGAAGCCGGCCGCCGCAATCGCTGCAAGCTTCTCGCCGAAATCGCCCGATATCGATACCGTCGCTATCGACGTCTTCATCATGCAAAAGTCTCCGAATAAAAGTACGAACCAGTTCGTCTAGAACAACGCCTGCACAAATGCATCCCGCAGCGATGCAAAACCAGCCGAGCCGCCATCACTCCACGAGGTTTTCGCTGCGCGTCGCGAAACGGACGACCATATCGACAGCATTGCGGCGCAGCCTTTCAAGCTGGTCCTCAGCGCCGAAATCACGGCCGAAAATCTTCGAGAAGGTGGCCCGGCAAGCACAGCCATTTACCGGCGACGCTCGGTCAAACACAAGAGCGGCAGACTGCCGCTTCGGCTATATCGCCTCGGGGAGGAGTTGAGTGCCCGTTTCTGGCGACAGGATCATCGACGTGCTGCGCGCACTGACCGCACATCAGGCCGACCGCCGCGATCGTGATCAGCCTGATCGGGCCACGCATGAACGCGAAGGCGCGCGGCGCGGCATGCGCCCAACGCGTCGGCGAATATCGAGCAGAGCCTTCGGCGTGCTTAGCCCCGCCGTTCGGGAAAGAGTTCGCGCAGGCCTTCGCGCGAGGCCTTGGCGACGCCGCGCTCGGTGATGAGGCCAGTGACCAGTCGCGCCGGGGTCACGTCGAAGGCGGGGTTACCGGCCGTAGTGCCTTCGGGCGAGACGCGCACCTGCGCGATTTCGCCCGAAGCCGTCTTGCCCCAGACCAGCGAAACCTCATCGCCGGAGCGCTCCTCGATCGGGATTTCCTTCAGGCCGTCGCCGACGGTCCAGTCGATGGTAGGCGACGGCAGCGCGACGTAGAACGGCACGTCATTGTCGCGCGCAGCAAGCGCCTTGAGATAGGTGCCGATCTTGTTGCAGACATCGCCGTCCGCCGTTGTGCGGTCGGTGCCGACGATGACCATGTCCACTGCGCCGCGCTGCATCAGGTGCCCGCCGGCGTTGTCGACGATCAGCGTGTGCGGCACGCCATGGCCGACCATCTCCCACGCCGTGAGCTGTGCGCCCTGGTTGCGCGGGCGCGTTTCATCGACATAGACGTGGACCGGAATGCCCTCCTCCGCTGCCAGATAGATCGGCGCGGTCGCGGTGCCATAGTCGACGGTTGCCAGCCAGCCGGCATTGCAGTGGGTCAGGATGTTGACGGTCTCGCCGGGCTTCTTCTTCGCCGCGATCGCGCGGATGATTTCGAGGCCGTTGCGGCCGATGCCGCGGTTGAGCTCGATGTCCTCGTCGGCGATCTCGGCGGCGCGCTTGTAGGCAGCCTTGGCCCGCTCGGCCTCGGACAGCGACCGCAGCAGATTGCGCATCTCATCGAGCGCCCAGCGCAGGTTGATCGCGGTCGGCCGCGTCTCGTGCAGCCTCTCCCAGGCAGCATCGAGTGCGGCGTCAGACGGGTCGTCAAGCGTCTGCAAGGCCATGCCGTAGGCCGCCGTCACGCCGATCAGCGGCGCGCCGCGCACCCACATGTCGCGGATCGCCGTTGCAATGCCGTCCACCGTGCCGACAGTCTCGATGCGAAAATCATGTGGCAGCCAGCGCTGGTCGATGATGTCGACGGATTTTCCGTCTTCATTCAGCCAGATCGTCCGGTAGTGGCGGTCTCCGACATTCACGCGACTTTCTCCTTTTCGATCAGACCGGCCAGCGCATTGATTTCATCGAGGCTGTGGATGTTGCGGCGGTTGACGACGAGATGCCGGCCGAACTTCAGCGCCTTCGTCTCGCAGGCCGCGCGCAGATCCTCATCCTCGATGGCCTCGAAATCGGCATTGTGGGCGAGGCCGAGAATGCGGCGGTGAATCTCGACGCCGGCAAAGCCCAGCATGTCGGTCCAGATGCCGTGCAGCACATGGTCGAGCGCCTGCTCGCTGCCGAAGACATCGCCGCGCTCCTCGAACAGGCTTTTGGCGTAGAGCATGCCGCTGCGTTCTGTGCGCCACAGATGCGCGAATTCGGTGCGGAAGACCGACCATGTCTCGACGATCACGCCGAGCAGATAAGCGCGCTGAGCCTCGCGATTGCCGTCCTGCTCGTGGCCGCGTTGCGAGAAGAACGCCATCCAGAAATTCGCCAGCAGCATGCCGACATCGAATGCCATTGGCCCATAGAAGGCGAATTCGGGATCGATGATCCGCGTGTCCTCGTCGGTCACCATGATGGAGCCCGAGTGGAGATCGCCATGCAGCAGCGTCTCGGCATTGGCCGCGAAGAGATGCTTCAGCCTCTGCGCCTCGACCTTGAGGTCGCGGTCGGCGCGCAACTCGGCGACGATGCCGTCGAGCTGCGGCGTGGTGTGGCGGTTCATCGCCGCTTCGAAATAGGGATCGGTGAAGACGAGATTCTCGGTGATGTCGCAAAGCTCGGCATTGTCGGCAAACAGCGCCAGATCCTCCTTGCGCGCCCGCGCCTTCATATGGAGGTCGGAGCCGCGGAACAGCGTGCGGGCCATGAACAGGCCGAGGTCGCGCGCGATCTTCGGCGGCGTGCGCCCCTCGATCAGCGCCCGGCGCAGAATGATATGCGGCGACAGATACTCCATGACGATCAGCGCCTGCGCCTCGTCGAAATGGTAGATCGCGGGCACCGTGCCCTTGCCGGCGCGGGCTTCCTGTCTTGTCAGCGCGTGATATTCGAAGAAGGACCGCTTGAGTGGCAGCGGCCAGCTGTCACCGACGAGCCGCACATAAGGCAGCGCCTGCTTGACGACCACGCTGCCCTTCTCGCCCTCGACGATGAAGACGAGATTGAGATTGCCGTCGCCAACCTCGCGTACCTTCCACTTGCCGGTGTCAGTGCCGATGCGTGCGGTGACCGCCTCCGTGCCACCCAGCCGCGACGCCAGCGTCTCGATCGACAATGCCTCGAATGTCATCACTTTCGTCACCGGTTCCTCCCGTCGCCTGCCTGCGCCAAGCATGACGGACCAGACAAGACCATGAAAGGGGTAGCTCACCATTCTGTCAAATGTCAATCGTATTGACATTTGATGATGCGCTTCATAGCATCCTTGTCATTGGGAGGAAATGAATGGTCGAGGGTGCCGTGTTCCGCGCTGCGGGCCTGAAGAAATCCTTTGGTCCCATTCAGGTGCTTGGCGGGGTCGGGCTGGAACTTCACGCGGGTGAGGTGACGGTGCTGATGGGCGCCAATGGCGCCGGCAAGTCGACGCTGGTGAAGATCGTCAGCGGCGTCTACAGCCTCGATGAAGGCGAAATCACCCTCGACGGAAAACCCTTTCAACCGGCCACTCCTGCAGAAGCCATTCGCGCCGGCGTGGTGACGGTGCACCAGAACATTGCCGACGGCGTGGTCGCGGCCCTCGATGTCGCCACCAACCTCACGCTCGACCGGCTGAACGGCAAGGGCGCTCCGCTGCTCTTCAATCCGCGCCGCGTGCGTCGTGAAGCGCGAAAAGTCGCCGATGCGATGGGCCTGTCGATTGACCTCGACGCCCAGATCGCAGACCTGTCGCTGGCCGACCGGCAGATGGTGGCGATTGCGCGCGCCATGGCGCATGAGCCGAAGGTGCTCATTCTCGACGAGCCGACTTCGTCGCTCTCCAGCGCCGAGGCGAACCGCCTGTTCAAGCTGATCGACCATCTGCGCGGGCGCGGCGTGGCGATCCTCTACATCTCGCATCGCATGTCCGACATCCGCCGGCTTGCCGACCGCATCATCAGCCTGCGCGACGGCGTCATTGCCGGTGTGTTCGGGGAAAAGCCGCTCGACTACGAAGGCGCGGTCAATGCCATGCTCGGCCAGAAGATCGGCCTCAGCGCGGTTGCCGTGCGCCATGCCGACGGGGCGATCTTCTCAGCCGAGCACCTGCGGATCGCCGAAGGATCAACACCCTTTTCGCTGACCCTCGGCGACGGCGAGATCGTCGCCATCACCGGCCTTGTTGGCGTCGGCAAAACGGCGCTGGCCGAAACGCTGTTCGGCCTGCGCAAGCCTTTGGCCGGCGACATGAATCTGAATGGCCAGTCCTATGCGCCGAAATCGACCAGCGAGGCCATCAATGCCGGTGTGTTTCTCGTCGCCAAGGACCGAGCCGAGAACGGCATCGTCCACGACTTCAATATCTACGAGAATATGAGCCTGCCCTTCCTCCAGCGCCTGTCGCGTTTGAGTGTGTTGAAGCGCGGCGCCGAACGCGTCACGGCGCGTCAGCAGATCGCCGATCTCGGCATCGTCTGCCGCACCGAGCGCGACGAGATGGGCACGCTTTCGGGCGGCAACCAGCAGAAGGTGATGGTGGCGCGCTGGATGTCGCAGACTGCACGGCTGTTCATTCTCGACGAGCCGTTCCAGGGCGTCGACATTGCCGCGCGCCGCGACATCGCCGCCAAGCTGCGGGCGAGTTCCGCCGGCCGCGCCACGCTCATCTTCGTCACCGAACTCGATGAGGCGCTGGAAACCGCCGACCGCATTCTGGTGATGTCCGAACACTCGATCGTCGGCGAACACCGCAATGCCGAAGTCGACATGGACCGGCTGCTCGCCGAGATCGCGGGCCAGCCGGTGCGGGGCGCGGCATGAGGCTGCAAATACACAGGAGCCAGGACGGAATGCATTTCATGACGATTTCGGCGCGCGCCGGCGGAGGCTGCGCAGAATGACAGTGCGTGACCTTGCAATACGCTACGGCTTCCTCGCGCTTCTGGCGGCGATGATCGCCTATTTCGCCATTTCGGCCAGCGGTTTCGTTTCGCCGCAAAGTGCGGTCTTCATCTTCCAGTCGGTGGCGATCACCGGCGTTCTGGCGCTCGGCGTCACCGCCACGCTGGTCGTCGGCGGCTTCGACCTGTCCATCGGCTCGGTCGCCACGACGGCAATGATGGCTGCCGCCTATGTCATGGTGGTGCTGGAGCAGAATGCGCTTGTCGCCGTCATCGTCTGCCTGGCCATCGGCGTCATCGTCGGCCTGATCAACGGCTTCCTGATCGTCTATATGCGCGTGCCGGACCTGCTTGCGACCCTCGGCATGATGTTCCTGCTGGTCGGCCTTCAGCGCATCCCGACCGAGGGCCGCTCGATCGCCACCGGCATGACCATGCCCGACGGTTCGGTGGCGAGCGGCACCTTCAGCCCGGCCTTCCTGGCGCTCGGACGCCACCGCTTCGATTTCTTCATTCCCAACCTCGTCCCGGTCTCGGTCGTGGTGCTTCTGATCCTCGCCGTGCTGATCTGGTTCTTCCTCGAATACACCCGTTTCGGGCGCATGATGTATGCGGTGGGCAGCAACGAACGCGCCGCCCAGCTCGCCGGCGCGCCTGTCAAGGCATACAAGATCTGGGCCTATGTGATTTCCGGCATTTTCGCCTCAATCGGCGGAATTTTGCTCGCGGCGCGACTTGGACGCGGCGACATCGCTTCGGGTAACAATCTGCTGCTGGATTCCGTTGCCGCCGCACTCATCGGTTTTGCCGTTCTGGGCGCTGCAAAGCCCAACGCCTTCGGCACCGCGATCGGCGCGCTCTTCGTCGGCATCCTGTTGCAGGGGCTGACGATGATGAACGCGCCCTACTACACGCAGGACTTCGTCAAGGGCGTGGTTCTGGTGGTTGCGCTGGTCTTCACCTTCGCATTGTCGAGGAGTGGCCAGAGATAGAGCATCGGACCGAAAAGTGGGTACCGGTTTTCGGTCCGATGCTCATTCTAAGTGCTAGATCGTCCTTTGTGCGTCCAAATGGACGCACGGCGATCTAGGTCGATACTTTGAAGTCAGGTTTTCAGTGGAGGAAAGTCATGAAGATCGATCGCAGAACTCTCGGTAAAATGGCAATGGGCCTGGTCGGCGCCACCTGCCTTATGCAATTGCCGGCCATGGCCCAGGAAAAGCCCGCGCCGTTCGACAATCCCGGCAACGTCAAGATCGCGCTGGTGCGCTATCTCTCGACCGGCGATTTCTTCCAGGCCTATCTGTCAGGCGTGGAAAGCCAGGCCAAGGCGCTGGGCGTCGACCTGCGCGTGCTCGACAGCCGGCAGGATGCCGCCCTGCAGGCCGACATGGTCGACCAGGCGATCGCGCTTGGCGTCAACGGCATCATCATCCAGCACGGCCTGACCGAATCCATGAAGGAAGCGGCACAGCGCGCTGTCGATGCCGGCATCAAGGTCGTGGCCTTCGACGTCAATGTCGAGAACGACAAGATCCCGCAGATCGAGCAGTCGGACCGCGACCTCGCCCGGCTGGCGCTGGAGCAAGCGATCAAGGACAATGGCGAAAGCTGGAAGGCCGGCTATGTCTATGTCGCCGGCATCGCCCCGCTCGACCGCCGCAACGAGACCTGGGTGGACTTCAAGAAGAAATATCCGGGCATCGAGGAGAAAGCGATGTTCGGCACGCTGGACAATCCGATCGCCAATTCGGTCGCCAACCAGGCCCGCTCGGTGATCACCGCCAATCCCGACATCAAGGTGATGTTCGCCCCTTATGACGAGTTCGCCAAGGGCGTGAAGATCGCGGTCGACGAGGCCGGCCTGTCCTCCGACATCAAGATCTACTCGGCCGATATCTCGACCTCCGACATCGCCGCGATGCGCGAGTCGGGCAGCGCCTGGGCCGCAACCGCCGCCACCAACCCAGCCGTCGTCGGCCAGGTCTCGGTGCGCGCGCTGGCACAGCTTCTGGCCGGCGAAGACCCGGGCAAGAGCGTCATCGTGCCGCCGACGCTGATCACCCAGAAGGACCTCAACGACAACGACATCAAGAACATGGAAGACCTGTCGGCCAAGCTGCCGCAATTCGCCCATGCCGATGTCGCCATGCCGGCCTGGATGCCGAACCCGAACAAGTGATCTCTTGCGAAATCGCAAGAAAAACGAGGGGCGGCCTGATTGGCCGCCCTTCTGCTTGTAGCGATTTGCCTTCAGAATTTCAGGCCGCACGCCTTTCTGATCGCGATCTGAACCGGTGATGGCGGCAGAGACGGATCGAACTCGCCCTTCGGCAGCAGCGGCGGCTGCGCCATGAAACGCGGCTGCGTTCCGCGATGCGGCTGCGCGGTGTGAACGATGAAGGGATGGCACAGGAACACCGTTCCGGCCCGGCCGGTCGCCAATACCTCGTCGCAGGTCTCCGCGCCGCCAAAGCCATCCTGCGCCAACTCCTGCAGCGTCATGCCTTCCGGCCCCCGAGGCAGGAGACGGCGCGCGATCATATGATGCGAGCCGACGCGAATTCTCGTCGGCGCATCGTCAGGCCCCACGTCCGAGAACAGGAACAGCATCAGCAACGCGCGTCCCGTGCTTGTGACATTGCTCCGCCACTGCATGAAATCCGGATTATCGGTTCCGAAGCTCATGTCGACATGCCATCCCGTGTCGCCCGGATCGTCGTGGGAGGGAAAGCGGACGGGAAATGTCCCAAGCCCTTGCGGCGGTATCCAGCGGCCCTCGCCCGCAAGCGCATCGTAAGCGGCGTGCAGGCGCGAGGTGTTGGCGGCCTCGACGAAGGGTTGCTGCGTCATGAAGCCCAGGCGAATGACGGGCTGCCTCCATTCTTCCGGACGATCCGGCGAGAGCCCCATTGCCGTCCACATAATGTCGCGGCACGCCCGGGCAACGCTGCTGCTGAAGGCACCCTCCAGCGCGACATAACCATGATCAATGAATTTATCGACCTGAGCTTCACTCAGGCCGTATTGGCTGGATTTCGGCATTGTCCAATTATCTCCGTTTGGCGACCAACCACGCGGCGCCATCAAAACCTGCTCGGCGCACAAGGCGCCCCGGAACGTTGCTCCGGTCAGGCCAGCGGGAAGAATGTGGACATAAACATCATGTACCCGACATAGGCCGGCGTTGCCTGCGAGGCAAGAGCGCCGGCCAGAGCCGTGGAGATTGCAGGCAGCACTCGGCTGCCCTCAAGCGATCATTACCGCAACGCCGCCGCGATATTCCCGCCGTCGACGGTGGTCACATCAGCCGTCGTGCGTTCGGCCAAGGCCTGATGCAGGAAGGCGAGTGCGACGTCCTCGGCTGTCACTTCCTGCCCGAGCAGATTGCCCGACATATAGTCCTTTTCCGACAGGCCGCGCGCGGTCGAGCGGCTGGCAATCATAGCGTCGGTGAGCAGGCCGGAGCGGATGCGGTCGGCGTTGACCGCGTTGGAGCGGATGCCGAGCGCGCCATATTCCAGCGCATATTGCCGTGACAGGAATAGCGTTGCCGCCTTGGGCAGGCCGTAGGCGCCGAATTTTGCGCCCGGATTGACCGCCTGCTTGGACGCATTGAACAGAAGTACGCCGCCTGTACCCTGCTCCCTGAAGATGCGCACGGCGTTCTGCGCCACGCTCTGGTGAGCGAAGAAGTTCAACTCGAAGCTCTTGCGCAGCAGCGCATCGTCGATGTCGCCGATAGCGCCTTCCCAGGCAGCACCTGCATTCGATACGACGATGTCGACGCCGCCATAGGTGGACACCGCCGCGTCGAAGGCTGCGCGAACGTCTTCCGGCTTGGTGATGTCGCCCCCGACACCGATGGAATTGTTGCCGGCCTTCTTGGCGACCTCTGCGGCCTTGGCCGCATCAAGATCGACGACCACGACATGTGCGCCGGTCTGCGCGAAGAGTTTCGCCGTCGCAGCCCCGATCGCGCCTGCACCGCCCGTCACCAGCACCACCTGTCCGGTCAGCGGCTTGGGCTTGTTGGAGGCAAGCTTGGCCTGCTCCAGCGACCAATATTCGAGGCCGAACAGTTCGGCCTGGCTGAGCGGGTGGAAGTCGCCGACGGCTTCGGCACCGCGCACCGCCTCGATCCACATCTCGCCGACATCGGAAGCGATTTTCGCATCCTTCAGCGTGCGGCCATGACCGAACATGCCGAGCCCCGGCACCAGCGACAGGCGCGGCATTGGATCGAGCATGGTGCGTTCGACATCGTCCAGCGCATTGTTGGTGTCGAAATAGCTGCGGTAATCCTTCTCGAAGGCTGCGACATGCTCGCGGATCGCCTTCTTGTAGTCGCCGAGTTTTTCGGCGTCCGGCGCCGGCAGCACCATCGGCCCGGTCTTGATACGGATCGACAGATCGGGCGTGCTGACGCCCTGCTTTGCAAGGGCCGCGAGATTGGGCCGGTTGAAGAACTCGACGATCGCGGGCGAGGTGCGGAAGTCACTGACCATGCGATCGAAGCGGCCCTCGCCACGGTCGAAGGCAACCGCGCCGCGCAGGAAAGAGGCAAAGTCGGCCGGCTTGGCGAGCGTCTTCGGAAGCTCGATCGGCTTCGGCGCAGGCTTGCCACTTTTGGCGATGAAATCCTCGGCTACCGTCACATGATGGATCATGCGATCGTAGGCTTCCTTCGCGTTGTCGCCGAAGGTGAAGATGCCGTGCTTGTCGAGGATCAGGCCTTCGACGCTGGTATCGGCCTCGAACACTTCGGCTGCCGCCTTGGCGAGATCGAAACCGGGCTTGATGTAGGGCACATAACCCATCTTCGGGCCGAACACCTTGCGGATCAGCGCCTCGCTGTTCTCGCCCTGATCGACGATGGCAAGGACGGCGGTCGAGTGGGTGTGATCGACAAATTTATGCGGCAGGAAGGCGTGCAGCAGCGTTTCCACCGACGGATTGGGCGACGAGGGATCGATGAGGTTGGCGCGCTGCAGCGTCACCATATCCTCGTCGGACAGTTTGTCGAGCGCACGCGCTTTCAGCAGCGATCCCATCTTCACCGCCGGCAAGCCCTGCGGCTCGATGACGGCCATGTCCCAGCCGCTGCCCTTGACGCACAGCACATCCCATTCGTCGCCGATCAGGTCCTTGACCCGCATCTTTGCCGAGGTGTTGCCGCCGCCATGCAGCACCAGCCGCGGCTCGCCGCCGAGCAGGCGCGTGGTATAGACGCGCAGCGCCAGATCGCGCGCGACGCCTTTCTTAACATAGACCTCGACAAGCGCCTCGGCGTCGGCGTCATTCCACAGGTTCTTCATTGTCTCTTCCCGTATTGCGTGTTCGCTTGAAGGTTTGTTGATTTTCGCGTCAGGCAGAGGCCCTGACAGAAGGCTTTGCGGCGCGTGCCAGCAGCCGCCGGGCCATTTCAGCGGTGATCACCAGATGGGAGCACAAGCCGCCGGCAAGGGCTGCGAGCAGCGGTTCGAGCTTGCTGTCTTCCTGGATCACCACCATGCGCCGCCTGATTGCCCGGATCGAATTGAGGTCTGCCGAAATGACCCGGCGATTGTAGTCGCAGTCTAGCAACTTTCCGTGACGGTCGATCATCTGGCCGGCGACGACGCCGGCCGCGCCATTGTCGCGCAGCGCATGCACCTCGCTCGGGCTCATCGCGCCGCATTTGACGACATGGCTATCCTCATCGACTGTGCCGATCGAATAGAGCGCCAAGTCGCAGTCGGCCACGCTTGCCAGCTGTTCGCGGATAACCGGCTCGTCGCGCAATTCCTGCGCCAGCCGCTCGGAGCTCAGCACCAGCGGCGCATAAAAGTTCAGGCCCTTGGCGTTGAGCCGGCGGGCGATCTCCATGGTGCACTGGTCGGGCCGGTAGGAATAGGGCGCGCCGAGATTGCCGCAGAGCTGCACGACCGTGACATCCTGAAGGTCGGCGAAGGGCATGACGTCGGCCATGGAGTAAACCGTGCGGCCCCAGGCCACGCCAATGCGCTGGCCGCGCTGGACCAGTTCGAGAAAGACGCTCGCCGCCACGACCGGCACTTCGGCAGCGGCATCAGGGGCATCGCGCTCGGGCGAGACCACCCAGACAGTATCGAGGCCGAAGGCGTCCTCGACCTCGCGCGCCAGCACGTCCTGGCTGAAAAGCTGCGTCGAAGTCGATATGGTGACGATGCCGGTGTCGCGCGCCTTGCGCAGATACATGGCGACCGAAGCGCGCGAAATGCCGAGCTGCTTTGCGACCTCGTCCTGGCGAAGGCCATGCGTATAATAGAGCCATGCGGCCTTGTGGATGATCTGATCTGTCGCCCGGATCGCCATCGCTCCGCTCTCCCATTTTTTACATTATTCACCGAGGCTGACAAAAGTCAATCGACCGCGCTTCGGTCGGGCGAAGGGTATTCTCCGACAGGTTTGAGTGGTGGAACCACCCCCACCCCTAACCCCTCCCCGCAAGGGGGAGGGGGACGATTTCGTCGTTTTAGCCACCACGAACGTTGACGATTGAGGCTGGGCGGGCGTGCAACAAAGTCCCCCTCCCCCTTGCGGGGAGGGGCTAGGGGTGGGGGTGGTTCCGGAGGCAATTGTTCTGTGATTGAGCGCGAAACCCACGCAACGCCAAGGCTTCCGGCGGTCTACTTCCGCTTCATCGCCTCGGCCAATGCCGCGCCGAAAGCGCCGTGCCCGCCCTTGTCGGATGAAGCCGGCTTGCTGAACGATTTGCCACCACCACGCGGTGGCGAGCGATCATCCCGGGACGGCGCTGCCGGTCTCGCCGCACCATCGTCATGCTTGCGCATGGTCAGGCCGATGCGCTTGCGCTTGATGTCGACATCGACGACGCGCACCTTGACCACGTCGCCGGCCTTCACGACCTCATGCGCGTCCTTCACGAAGCGGTCGGCAAGCTGCGACAGATGCACCAGCCCGTCCTGATGCACGCCGATATCGACGAAGGCACCGAAGGCCGCCACATTGGTGACGGTGCCTTCCAGCACCATGCCCGGCTTCAGGTCCTTGATGTCATCGATACCGTCGGCGAAGGTCGCGGTCTTGAATTCCGGGCGCGGGTCGCGGCCCGGCTTTTCCAGCTCGGCGATGATGTCGCGCACCGTCGGCAGGCCGAAGCGCTCGTCCACGAACACACGCGGGTCGAGCGCCTTGAGGGCGGCGCTGTCGCCCATCAGGGTGCGCAGGTCGCGACCGCAGGCCGCCACGATCTTCTTGGCGACGCCATAGGCTTCGGGATGGACGGCCGAAGCGTCGAGCGGCTCGGCGCCGTTCGGAATACGCAGGAAGCCGGCGCATTGCTCGAAGGTGCGCTGGCCGAGCCGGCTGACCTTCAAGAGGTCCTTGCGGCTGGCGAACGGCCCCGTCGCGTCGCGATGGGCAATGATGGCTTCGGCAAGCGAGGAACCAACGCCCGACACGCGCGCCAGCAGGGCGGCGGACGCCGTGTTGAGATCGACGCCGACGGCGTTCACCGCATCCTCGACCACGGCCTCCAGCGAGCGGCCAAGCCGATACTGGTCGACGTCGTGCTGGTATTGGCCGACGCCGATGGACTTCGGCTCGATCTTGACGAGTTCGGCCAGCGGGTCCTGCAGACGGCGTGCGATGGAAACGGCACCGCGCAGCGAGACATCGAGGTTGGGGAACTCGTTGGCGGCCATTTCGGACGCGGAATAGACCGAAGCGCCGGCCTCGCTGACGATCACCTTCAGCGGCTTAGGCGAAGGCATGTCCGACAGCATGTCTGCGACGAGGCGCTCGGTTTCGCGGCTGCCGGTGCCGTTGCCGATGGCGACCAGCTCGACCTTGTGCTTTGAAATCAGCCGCGCCAGTTCGGCCTGCGTACCACGCACATCATTGCGCGGCGGGAAGGGATAGACCGTCGTGGTATCGAGCAGCTTGCCGGTCTGGTCGATGATGGCGACCTTGACGCCGGTGCGGATGCCAGGATCGAGCCCCATCGTGGCGCGCGAGCCGGCAGGCGCGGCGAGCAGCAGGTCCTTGAGATTGCGGGCAAAGACCTTGATCGCTTCCTCCTCGGATTTTTCGCGAAGCTCGCGCATCAGGTCGAGCGAGAGCGAAAGCGACAGCTTCACCCGCCATGTCCAGCCGGCGACTTCGGCCAGCCACTGGTCGCCCGCCCCTGCCCGGCCGATGCCATAGGCGTCGGCGATCATGCGTTCGACCGGCTTTACCGGTGAGGTGTCGTCGGCATCGACCTCGATGTCGAGCGACAGGAAATCCTCGTTGCGGCCGCGCAGCATGGCGAGCGCGCGGTGGCTCGGCACATTCGCCCAGCGCTCGACATGCTCGAAATAGTCGGAAAACTTGGCGCCGGCCTCCTGCTTGCCGTCCACGACCCTGGCGCGCAGGAAGGCGCGTTCCTTCATGTGGTTGCGCAGGCGCCCCAGCAACTCGGCGTTTTCGGCGAACTGTTCGGAAATGATATCGCGCGCGCCATCCAGCGCGGTCTTCACATCCGGCACGTCGACGGTGATGTAGGCCGCCGCCAGTTCGGCAGGCACCGCCGCGCGATCGGCGAGGATCGCCTCGGCCAGCGGCGCAAGGCCACGCTCGCGGGCAATTTCGGCGCGGGTGCGACGCTTGGGCTTGTAGGGGAGATAAATATCTTCCAGCTCGGCCTTGGTGGTGATGGCGGCAATCGCCGTTTCCAGTTCCTCGGTCAGCTTGCCCTGGCTGCGGATCGATTCGATGATGGTGTCGCGGCGCGCATCGAGCTCGCGCACATAGATCAGCCGCTCGGCCAGAAGCCGCAGTTGCGTATCGTCGAGCCCGCCGGTCACCTCCTTGCGGTAACGCGCGATGAACGGCACCGTCGCACCCTCGTCGAGCAGGCTGATGGCTGCCGCGACCTGTTCGGCCCGCGCGTTGACTTCGGTGGCGATGATTGCGGCGATGCGTTTGACGTCTGCGGCCATGTCTTTCTCACTGTCGGCAATGGGGCGGCGACCATAGGTCGGTTCGCAGGCGAAAGCCAATCACGCAAAAGCGCCGTCAAAATGCCGCTCCACAGGAAAGCGCCGCGACATCGTGGTCGCTCCTCGGCAGGTGCCAGCACCCTGAAGCCACGCTATAGCTGAAACGACACCCGTTCTCACGCGATGAAAGCGAGAAAGATCATGCAGAAAGACGGTTTTCTAGTCGGGGCCGGCGGCCTGTGCGGCGTGGCCGGCGTAGCGCTCGCGGCATCGGCTGCCCATGCGGGCGGTGCGTTCACCGGCACGGTGTCGTCCTTCCTGATGACGCATGCGCCGGTGTTTCTGGCGATCGGCCTGTTTGCCGGCGGGCGGTTCCTGCGCATCGGCGCGATTGTGCTTCTGGTCGGGCTGGTGCTGTTTGCCGGCGATCTTCTGGCGCGCGATTTTCTCGGCGGGCGGCTGTTTCCCTTCGCAGCGCCCATCGGCGGTACTTTGCTGATTGTTGGCTGGGTTCTGATCGCGGCGTCAGCATTGCTGCCGTCTAGTGCCGAATAGGAGCCTACTCGACCCGCGCCAATCCACGTTTGGCGCGCCGGGTCGGCCTCCGTCCAAGAAGCTTTACGCCGACGATTGCAGCCACCGTGCCGCCGACCGTCATGAATATAGCTAGGCCGAGCCAGCCCGTCTCGGACATTGTGCGGATATCGGCCTCCATCAGGCCATGGACCGCCAAAAACCCGGGCGCGATCATCACCGGCGCCCAGACGGCGGCAGAAAACATGTTGGCAAGCTGGAACCGCCGGCTGTCCATGCCCATCATTCCGGCGACCACGGGAATCGTGCAGCGGATCGGCCCGAAGAAGCGCCCGAAAAACACCGCCGCAAAACCATAGCGCCGGAAGAACAGCCGCGCCCTGGCAATGCCTTCGCGATAATTGGACAGCGGCCAGCGGTAGACGAGGCCCGGGCCAAAACGGCGGCCCAGCAGATAACCGACGAAATCGCCGGCAACGGCGCCGGTAAAAGCGCCAAGCAGGACCGGCAGCGGATCGACCACGCCCGAAGCGATCAGGCCGCCGACCAGCAGCAGGAACGGCGTCGCCGGAATGAGGACGCCGACGATGATGGTCGATTCCCCGAAGGCGACCAGCGCCATGACGACACCGGCCCAGGCCTTGTTGGCCTCGATGAAGGTTCCGAGATCGGCCGCGAATTCCTGCACTGTTTCTCCACTCGCCGTTTCGCGAGCCAGGATGATCCGCGTTCGCGGCAGACAATCGGGAAGCGCACCCGCCGCGTCAAGGCGCTATAGGACGCATGCGCCAGCCAAAAACTTGACTTTTCAGCACTAGTTTTTGTAGAAATCAACCCAGGCAGGGCCGGAAACACAGCCAATGACATTCCATCCCAAAATGCAGAGCAGGATCGAAGGGATCACCGTCGTCGGCGACCTTCGCTGGCGTGCATGGAACGGGGTGATCGCCGATGTCTGGAGCGTCGAATGTACTGAGGGTGCGGGCGGCGAATATGTCTCGCCGGACCCGCGCCTCATCGTCGTGCTCGACAAGACAGGCGATGGCGGCATCGATGTCGTGACAGCGCCGGGGCGTTACCGGGGCGATCCCGCGGAAATCGGCAATCCGCTCTGCTATGTTCCGGCTGGCTTGCGGGTCTGGTCGCGGGTGGAGAACCTTCGCGCCCTCAGGCATCTCGACCTGCATTTCGACATGGCCACGCTCGGCGCCCGCTTTGCCGACGAACTCGACGGCCACGCGGTCGAGACGCCGCGCCTGATGTTTTCGGACGAAAGGGTGCAGAGCCTCGCCCGGTTGATTGCCGCCGAATGCACCAACCCAAGCGGCCTCAACGATCTCTATGGCGATGGGCTGACGACGGCGCTGTTCTTCGCTTTGCTCCAGATCGGGCAGCGGAAGGAGCGCAAGCGCAGCCAGCTGGCGCCCCGCCAGCTTCGCCGCGCGATCGACTACATCGAGGACAATTGCCTGCGCAACATCCGCCTCCAGGAACTGGCCGACCTGACCGGCCTGTCGCAATCCTATTTCAGCCACGCCTTCAAGGCCTCGACGGGCATGGCGCCGCACAAATGGCAGATGCGTGCGCGGATCGCTCGGGTGAAAAAACTGCTCGAGCGGCCCGAAACTTCGCTGACGGACGTGGCAACCGCTGCCGGCTTCGCCGACCAGGCGCATTTCACCCGCGTTTTCAAGCGCATGGTCGGAACCACGCCGGCAAGCTGGCAACGCGGTCACGCTGCGTAGAACAGCCCAAAAACGTTCAATCCGCGCCAGTAACGTTCAATCCCGTTCAAATAACTTGATATAGACACTCATCTTATATTAGTCAGGCCGCAGACGGTTCCCCTCGAGAGGTTCGGGGCCTTTCGGCCCTATTCCGGGGTGGGTGACAATGACGGGCATTTCCAGACGCAACTTTGCGACATTTCTCCTGAGCAGCACGGCAGCTCTTGCCGCGCTGTGGCCAATGGCAGCTTCGGCACAGCAGGCCGATAGTGCGATCGTCCTCGACCAGGTGGTCGTCGAGGGGCAGACGCAGGATGGCTCTGCCACCGGCCCGGTGAAAGGCTACGTCGCCAAGCGCACGGCGACCGGCTCCAAGACCAACACGCCGATCGAGGAAATCCCGCAATCGGTCTCCGTCATCGGCCGCGAAGAAATCGACGACCAGGGCGCACAGAAGGCCGACGAGGCGCTGCGCTATACGGCGGGCGTCTTCTCCCAGCCCTTCGGCCCGGACAGCGACACCAACTGGATTTTCATTCGCGGCTTCCAGGCGACCGCTACCGGCATCTATCAGGATGGCTTGCAGCAATACAGCTATGCCTTTGGCGGCGTCTTCGTCGACTCCTACAATCTGGAGCGCATCGAAGTGCTGAAGGGAGCCGCCTCGGTCCTCTATGGCGGCAGCAATCCGGGTGGCCTGATCAACTATGTCAGCAAGCGTCCGACCGGCGAGCGCCTTCGCACGATCGAAACCGGCGTGAACGACGCCGGCAACGTCTATCTCGGCTTCGACATCGGCGACAAGGCCAGCGACGTGGTCGATTACCGGGTGAGCGGCCGCATCGCCGGCGGCAACACCTATTCGGATTTCGCGGACGGATTTCGCGGCTCGGTTTCGCCAAGCCTGACCTGGAAGCCGGATGAACAGACCAGCTTCACTCTGTTGTCGAACTTCACCTATATCGACGAAATCCACAATGGCGGCGCCTTCCTGCCCTATATCGGCACCGTGGTCGATGCACCGTTCGGCCGCATCCCGCGTGACGCCAACTACACGGAGCCGAGCCTCGATTCCTATCTGCGCAAGCAGGCGTCGATCGGCTACGAATTCGAGCACACTTTCGACAATGACTGGACCGTGCGGCAGAACGCCCGCTACCTCCACGCCGACATCAGCGAAGTCAGCCTCTACCCCAACGGCTATGCCAGCCCCACCGAACTCGCCCGGATCAATTTCGGCCACGACACGCAGGTCAACAGCTTCCTCATCGACAATCAGATACAGGGGAAGGTGCAGACCGGCGCGATCGAGCACACGATCCTCGCCGGCATCGATTACAAATATTACAATATCGATCAGGTGCAGTCGTCGGCGATATTTGGCACGACCACGCCGATCGATGTTCTCGACCCCATCTACGGCGTGCCGCAAACCCCTCGCGTGAGTTACCTCAACCAGGATCTCAAGCAGAGCCAGCTCGGCCTCTATGTTCAGGACCAATTGCGCTTCGCAGACGGCTGGCTGGTCACGCTCAACGGGCGTTATGACCAGGTGTGGACCGACGCCAAGAACCGTCCCACATTCTACGCACCGACGCAGAACAACACGATCAGCAGTGATGATGGCGAGTGGTCCGGTCGTGCCGGTCTGGCCTACGAGTTCGACAACGGCATCACGCCCTATGCCAGCATCGCCACGTTCTTCAATCCTACCATCGGCACTAACGCGGCTGGTGCGCTTTTCCAGCCGGAAACCGGCACGCAATATGAGGTCGGCGTCAAATATGTGCCGACATCCTTCGACGGCCTCTTCACCGTCGCCTTGTTCGACCTGACCCGGCAGAATGTTCTGACTGCCGATCCAAACAATATCTTCGCGCAAGTCCAGACGGGTGAGGTCCGCTCACGCGGCATCGAACTCGAAGGCAAGGCAAACGTCACTGACAATCTGAAGGTGACGGCGGCATTCACCGCAATGGACATTCAGATAAGAAAAGACACGAATCCGGCAGTAATCGGCAAGACGCCCTTCATCGTGCCGGAGCAGCAGGCATCGCTCAGCCTCGACTACACTTTCGACCAGGATACTGCACTGGAAGGCTTCAGCGTCGGCGGCGGCGTGCGCTATGTCGGCTCGTCCTGGGCCGATAACGAGAACACCTTGAAAGTGCCGTCGGCAACCGTCTTCGACGCCAAGCTCGGCTACAAGAAGGACAATTGGGGTGTCGACCTCAACGTCACCAACGTCTTCGACAAGGCCTATGTGGCGAGCTGCCAGACGGAGCTCTCCTGCGGCTATGCCGAAGGGCGATCGTTCAAGCTGAAGGCCAATGTCAGCTGGTAACAAGCCATCATCCGAAGCTCTGCCGCGGGGACGGGTAACACCGTCCCCGATGGCTTATGGAAAAGGCCGGACTGCGATAACCAGACGCCAGGTCCTGGCCGCTGCGATGGGCGCATTTTTCATGCCGCTTCCTGCGCGTGGATCCGGCAGGCGCGTCGCGGCGATCGACTGGGCCGTCCTGGAAACAGCGCTTGCGCTCGGCGTCGTGCCGGTCGCTGCGACCGAACTCATCCAGTTCCGCAAGATCGTGGTGGAGCCGGAGGTTCCCGAAAGCGTCGCGGACATCGGCCTGCGCGGCACGCCGAATTACGAATTGCTGCGCACTCTGGCGCCAGACCTCATCCTCAGCTCCAATTTCTACGAAGGCCAGCGCGGCAGCCTGGAGCGCATCGCGCCGGTGTTTTCCGTGCCGGTCTATGTGCCGGGCACGCCACCTTATGCACTCGCCGAAGAAGCCACGCGCGCGCTCGGCAAAGCGCTTGGCTACGAGACGGAGGCCGACAGGCTGATCGCCGAAAGCGCCGACCAGATCGCAGGCCTGCGCCAGGCACTTGCCGAATATGCCGACCGCCCGGTCTTCGTCGTCAGCATCGGCGACGCACGCCATTTCCGCGCCTTCGGTGCCGATTCGATGCCGGGCGACGTGCTTGCGCGGCTCGGCTTCGAAAACGCCTGGAAGGACGCCACCAGCTATTCCGCCGCCGCACCCGTCGGCATCGAGGCGCTGGCGCGCGTGCCCGAGGCATCGCTGGTCATCGTCTCGCCGGTGCCGCCCGAAGCGCGCTGGACGCTCGGTGAAAGCGCGCTGTGGCAGGCGCTGCCAATGGTCCGCGAAGGCCGCGTGGCGACGATCGAACCGGTCAACCATTTCGGCGGCCTGCCGTCAGCGCGGCGTTTTGCCCGGTTGTTCGGCGAAGCGATGCTCGCACGCAAGGCGACTGCAAATGGCTGAGCGCGCAACGTTCGCCTTGCGGCCGCCGCTGCTCTGGGGCGCTCTCGCCGTGCTGGCAGCCGGCCTGCTCGGCGTGCAGGTTTCAAGCCATCTTGCGACAGCCCGCATCTCCGCGCCCGACATTGCCGCCCTCGACAACGTCATCCTGTTCTACAGCGTGCTGCCACGCGCCGCCGTCGCTCTCATAGCTGGGGCCGCACTCGGTCTTTCCGGCCTGCTGTTGCAGCGCGTGCTGCGCAACCCGCTGGCCGAGCCTTCGACGCTCGGCGTTGCGGCGGGCGCGCAACTGGCGATGGCGGCGGCAACCCTCTATGCGCCGGTGCTGATGGAGAATGCCCGCGAAGGGGTAGCGCTGGCAGGCGGCATCACGGCCGTCGCGCTCATCCTGGCGCTGACATGGCGACGCGGGCTCGAGCCCGTCTCGGTGGTGCTGGCCGGCATGATGGTGGCGCTGACGGCCACGGCTGCAAGTGCTGCGCTCATCCTCGCCAATGGCGAATACATGTTCTCGCTGTTCATCTGGGGCGGTGGCGCGCTTGCCCAGCAAAGCTGGGGGCCGACGATCGACATCGCCATCCGGCTCGTGCTGGCCGCAATCGCGGCAACCCTGCTTCTGCGCCCGCTCACCATTCTCGGGTTGGACGACGCCAATGCCCGCAGCCTCGGCGTCGCCCTGCACGCGACGCGTTTGCTTGTCATCGCCATTGCCGTTTGGCTGGCAACGACGGTGACGGCGCAGGTCGGCGTCATCGGTTTCGTCGGGCTTGCCGCGCCGGCGCTCGCCCATCTCAGCGGCGCGCGTTCGCCGCGCGAGAAGCTGATCGCCGCGCCCCTCATCGGCGCGATCCTGCTGTGGCTGGCCGACGGGCTGGTGCAGCTTTTCGCGGGCGGTGGCGGCGAGCGGGTGCCAACCGGTGCCGCGACAGCACTTCTCGGCGGACCGCTGCTGTTGTGGCTGCTGCCGCGCCTCAGGATGTTCGAATGGCCAGCTATCAATGCACGGCAGCAGATATCGCGCCGGACACATCGGCCATTCATCCTGCTCGCAGCTCTCGCTCTGTGCACATTGGCCTTTGCCGGCATCGCACTCGCCGTCGGCCGCGACCCGGCCGGCTGGAGCCTCGCGACCGGCGATCTCCTTGCCGACCTGTTGCCGTGGCGTGCGCCGCGCGTGGTGATAGCGGCTGCCGCAGGTGCCATGCTGGCCGCTGCCGGCACGATCCTGCAGCGCGTCACCGGCAATCCGCTTGCCAGCCCCGAAATCCTTGGCGTCGGCACCGGCGCTGGTGTTGGTCTCGCCGCCGTGCTTTTCCTGTTCGCCGCGCCCGGTCTCGATATCCAGCTGGCCGGGTCGGCTGTGGGCGCCATCGCGGTTCTGGCGGCGATGCTGGTCATCGCCGGCCGCAGCGGCTTCGGCCCGGAGCGCCTGCTGCTTGCCGGTGTCGCCATGGGCGCGCTGTGCAGCGCCGTGCTCACCGCCATCATCGCCACCGGCAACATGCAGGCGTTCAGCCTGCTGCGCTGGCTCAGCGGCTCGACCAATCAGGCGACGCCGGACCAGGCATGGTTCGCAGTGCTTGCCACCGTCCTGCTGCTGGCTCCGCTGCCGCTGATGGCGCGCTGGCTGGAAATACTGCCGCTCGGCTCGACAACGACGCAGGCGCTTGGCCTGCCCGCGCGCGGCAGCCAGATCGCGCTGACGCTCGCTGCCGGCCTGCTGACGGCAACCGCCTCGCTGTTCGTCGGCCCGCTCAGCTTCATCGGGCTGATCGCGCCGCATCTGGCGCGGCTCATCGGTCTTGTCCGCGTGCTGCCGCATCTGGCCGGCGCGATCCTCATCGGGGCAGCACTTATGATCCTTTCCGACTGGCTGTCGCGCATGGCGGCCTTCCCCTACCAGCTGCCGCTAGGCTTGTTCGCCTCGCTGCTCGGCGGTCCCTACCTCGTCTGGCTGCTCGGCAGAGGCCACAGCCAGAACTGACATGAAAGCTTTGCCATGAAAAACGAACCGATCTTCAAGGCCTCCGCCCGCGTCCTCCTGACCGCGCCGGGCGACGTCATGAAAAGGCTTTGCGACCACATGGCCGAGCATGGCGACGTTTCTTTCAGCGACCGCAAGGCGCGCATCGACACGTTCTACGGCTCCGCCGCTCTCGAGGCGCATGACGATGCGCTGACCCTTCATGCCGAGGGCGACGACGAGGTCAACTTTGCCTATGTGAAGCTGTCACTGGCCGAGCACCTGCTGGAATTCGCACCGGGCGAAAATCCTAGCATCATATGGTCCGGCGACAGCTTTGCCGGTGCGCCCCTGCCCTATTTCCGCGAAATGCGCGTCGTTCGCGCGCACAGCGTCACCCCGCATATGCGGCGCGTGACGCTTGCCGGCGAAAACCTTGCCCGTTTCGAGACCGGCGGCCTGCATATTCGGCTGCTGTTTCCGCCCAAGGGCGTCGAGACGCCGCAATGGCCGGTGACCGGCGAAGACGGCCGCCCAAGCTGGCCCAAGGGCACGGAGCGCCCGCAGGCGCGCGTCTACACCATCCGCGCCATCGATGCAGCGAAGGGCGAAGTCGAGATCGACATGGTCCTTCATGAAGGCGCGGACACGCCCGGCGCGACATTCGCCGCTAACGCCGTTGCCGGCGACATCGTCGGCATGACCGGTCCGGGCGGCGGCTGGATCGAGGAGGCCAATTGGCATCTGCTGGCCGGCGACGAGACCGCACTTCCGGCCATCGCCCGCATTCTCGAGCATCTGCCTGAGACCGCCAGGGTCACCGCACTGATCGAGGTCGCCGACGCAACGGAAGAACAGCCACTGCCGACATCCGCGAAGCTCGACCTGCGCTGGCTGCACCGCAATGGCGCGCAAGCCGGCACGACCACGCTGCTGGAAGACGCCATCCGCGCGGTGGAATGGCCGGCTGCCGAGGACGGCAAGCGCGTCTACGCCTGGGTCGGCTGCGAGCACAAGGCCTTCCGCGCCATCCGCAAATATCTGCGCAGCGAGCGCAAGCTTGCCCGGGAAGATCACCTCGTCGTGGCCTATTGGCGGCGCGGTTTCGATGGTGACAATGCGAGGAATGAAGAATAAGGCCTGTCCGTCAGCGTCACGGACGACGCCACATTCCAGCCAATCCGGACTGCCGAAACCACATCATGCTTCGCCGATTTTTCTCCTACTACAAGCCCTATAAAGGGCTGTTCATCCTCGACTTCTGCTGCGCGGTCCTTTCGGGCCTGCTGGAGCTTGGCTTTCCGATGGCGGTAAAGCTCTTCGTCGACGAGCTTCTGCCATCGCAGGAATGGACGTGGATCATCGCCGCCTCGGCAGCCCTCCTGGTGATCTATTTCGTCAACACCGGCTTGATGGCGGTGGTGGTCTATTGGGGCCACATGCTGGGCATCAACATCGAGACGGAGATGCGCCGCAAGAGCTTCGACCATCTGCAGAAACTCTCCTTCCGCTTCTACGACAACCACAAGACCGGCCATCTGGTCGCCCGCGTCACCAAGGATCTGGAGGAGATCGGCGAGGTCGCCCATCACGGACCGGAAGACCTGTTCATCGCAGTCATGACCTTCTTCGGCGCCTTCGCGCTGATGTTCACGGTCAATGCGAAGCTCGCCCTGATCACGGCGGCGATCGTGCCGGTGGTCGCCTGGGTGACCAGCCACTACGGCGCCCGCATGACGCGCAACTGGCAGGCGCTCTACGGTCGCGTCGGCGATTTCAACGTCCGCATCGAGGAAAATGTCGGCGGCATGCGCGTCGTCCAGGCCTTCGCCAACGAGGACCATGAGCGCAGCCTGTTTGCCCGCGACAACGCCAACTACCGCCGCACCAAGCTCGACGCCTACAAGATCATGGCTGCGTCGACCTCGCTCAGCTACATGAGCATGCGGCTGATCCAGCTCGTCGTCATGATCGCCGGCAGCTATCTGGTGCTCACCGGCGAGCTCAGCAATGGCGGCTTCGTCGGCTTCCTGCTGCTGGTCAACGTGTTCTTCCGCCCGATCGACAAGATCAACTCGGTGATCGAGACCTACCCGAAAGGCATTGCCGGCTTCCAGCGCTACACCGCCCTGCTCGACACCGAGCCGGACATTGCCGACGCGCCGGACGCGATCGTGGCACCGCAATTGACCGGCGAAATCCGCTATCAGGGCGTCACCTTCGGCTACAGCGGCGAGCGGCCTATCCTCAGAGGTATCGACCTCACCATCGAAGCCGGCAAGACCGTCGCCTTCGTCGGCCCCTCGGGCGCCGGCAAGACCACCATCTGCTCCCTGCTGCCGCGCTTCTATGAGGTCGATGGCGGCATGATCACCATCGACGGCATCGACATCCGCTCGATGACGCTGGCCTCGCTGCGCGGCCAGATCGGCATCGTCCAGCAGGACGTGTTCCTGTTCGGCGGCACCATCCGCGAAAACATCGCCTATGGCCGCCTCGATGCCAGCGAAGGTGAGATCATCGAGGCGGCGCGGCGCGCACGCCTCGGCGAGATGATCGACGCCATGCCGCTCGGCTTCGATACGGTAATCGGCGAACGCGGCGTAAAACTTTCCGGCGGCCAAAAGCAGCGGCTGGCGATTGCCCGCATGTTCCTGAAGAACCCGCCGATCCTGATCCTCGACGAGGCGACCTCGGCGCTCGACACCCAGACCGAACGCGAGATCCAGCAATCGCTGTCGGAGCTTTCGCAAGGCCGCACGACACTGGTCATCGCCCACCGTCTGGCGACCATCCGCAACGCCGATCGCATCGTTGTCGTCGACGATACCGGCATTGCCGAACAGGGCCCGCATGAGGAGCTGGTGGCAAAGCGGGGGCTCTACAGCAGGTTGCACAAGGCCCAGCATGGAAACTGAGCCTTCAACCGACGGCTCTCCCAAAGGGTTTGCTTTAAAGTTCGCATAAATATGACTGGTTTTATCCAGATTTTTCTTGTCGTCTGGGGCAAGGCGCATTAGAGCATGATCCCGAAATGCGACGAGCGGTTTCGGGATCGAGAGCCGACGGAGGGATAAGCTCCCGATTCGACACCAGCCGCCTTGCGCCGCAGGAACGAACACCTGATCGACAGGAAAAGCTTGTGTTGAGACGTCTGATTTTTGCCGCCGCCATCATCTCCTCTGCGGCCGTGTGCCTCCCCGCTGCCGGCCTCGCCCAGCAGGAACCGGTCAATCCGGCCCCGTCGGCCCAGCCGGCAACGCCAGCCCCTTCGGCAGAGCCCGCACCGCCAGCCATGACCGCTCCAGGCGCAACGACAGCGCCGGCAGCCCCTGCGCAGCCACAGGCCGCGCCCGAGGCCTCCAGCACCCCCGGCGCGGAAGCCGCGGCTCCGGCAGCGGAACCGTCGGCAGTGGAATTGAACCTCCCGCATGACCTTTCGCCCTGGGGCATGTTCATGGCCGCCGACATCGTGGTCAAAGGCGTGATGATCGGCCTGGCCTTCGCCTCACTCGTCACCTGGACCGTGTGGCTGGCAAAGTCGCTGGAGCTGGCAGGTGCCGTCATGCGCGCCCGCCGTGCCGTTGCCATCATCGTTGGCGCGCGCAGCCTGAGCGAAGCCAGCCGCCAGCTGAACGGACGTGGCGGCGCAGGCGCGCTGCTGCTGCGTGCGGCCGAACAGGAAGTGGAAATGTCGGCCGCAGCCATAGACCACGCCAAAGGCGATGGCCTGAAGGAGCGCGTTTCCTCGCGCCTGTCGCGGATCGAGGCGCAGGCCGGCCGGCGCATGTCGCGCGGCACCGGCGTGCTCGCCACCATCGGCTCGACGGCACCCTTCGTCGGCCTGTTCGGCACCGTCTGGGGCATCATGAACGCCTTCATCGGCATCAGCGAATCGCAAACGACAAATCTCGCCGTCGTCGCGCCCGGCATTGCCGAAGCGCTGCTCGCGACCGCGCTCGGGCTGGTCGCCGCCATTCCTGCGGTTGTCATCTACAACGTCTTTGCCCGCTCGATCACCGGCTATCGGCAGGTACTGGCAGACGCGTCGGCGGGCGTTGAGCGGCTGGTCAGCCGCGATCTCGATTTCCGTCACCTGCCCGTAAGAGCAGCGGCGTAGGAAAGGCTAAGACCATGGCCGGAAAAATCCGCGAGAGTTTTGGCGACGATCTCGAGGAAAACCACGAGATCAACGTTACGCCGTTCATCGACGTGATGCTCGTCCTCCTGATCATCTTCATGGTGGCGGCACCGCTCGCCACCGTCGACATCAATGTCGACCTGCCGGGCTCGACGGCCACGCCGGCACCCCGCCCGGAAGAGCCGCTGTTCCTGACGCTGAAGGACGATCTCAGCCTCGCAGTCGGCAATGAAATCGTCGACCGCCCCGCCTTCGGGCAGACGCTCGACCGGCTGACGAAAGGCGACAAGGAAACCCGCATCTTCCTGCGCGCCGACAAGGTCGTTGGCTATGGCGAACTGATGGAGGTGATGAATCTCCTGCGCAACAGCGGCTACCTCAAGATCGCTTTGGTCGGCCTGGAAACCTTGCCTGCCGGCGAGGCACCGGCAGCCGCGCAATGACGGCGCGGGCCGACACCCATATCGCCTTTCCGGCGCTGCCGAGCCTGCGGGAATTCAGCCTGTGGGCAGCAGCCGGTCTGGTGGTGCTGACCACGCACGCCTCCGTGGCCTATTATCTGTCCACCCGGCCGCCAGAGCTCAGCACCGAAGCAGCCGAGCCGGCGATGATGATCGAGCTCGCCCCGCTGCCCGTTTCTGTTCCGGAGGAAGTCGAGCCGGAGAATCTGGTCGAGGAAGCGCCCAACCAGACGATCGAACCGGTCGACGAGCAGCAGGAGGAAGTGGCCGAAACGCCGGTCGAAGAACCTGTCCAGCCCGACGAGGTGGAGCCCATTGAAACGCCTGAGCCGGAAACGGCGACCGAGGCCGAACCTGTTGAGGAAATCGAGCCGGAGGTCGTAGAGGCGATAACCCCGGAAGTGGCGATCCCCTTGCCGCAGCCTCGCCCTGTGGTCCGCGAAGAACCAAAGAAGCCGGTCGAGAAGAAAAAGGAAGTCGTCAAGAAGGAGAAGCCCGCGCCGAAGAGACAGGCAGACGTTGCCGAAAAGGAAACGAAGCCGACTGAAAAGCGCGTGGTTCAGAGACAGGCTTCCACGGCCCCAAGCGTCAGCCCGGCGAAGTGGTCATCGAAGGTGCAGGCGTGGATCGCGCGGCGTGCGCGAAGAAGCTCGGCCAAGGACACCGGCACAGCACAGGTGACGTTCAGGATCGACGTCAGCGGCAATGTCGTTTCGGCGAGGCTTGCCCGGTCGTCCGGAAGCAGCGAACTCGATCAGGCGGCGGTCGACCTGATATGGCGCTCCTCTCCAGTGCCGGCACCGCCGGAACCAGCCTTTGCCAGAAACCCGATTTCCCTCCCGGTGAAATTCCAGTGAAGTGAGCGCCGATCGATACTAGTCTCGGCGCTAGCGAGCGGCGTTAAGCCGCCCTCGGCAAGTCCTGCTCTACGATCGCCAGGTTGCGGCCGCGGTTCTTCGCCTCGTAGAGGCGGCGGTCGGCCACACGCATCAATTCCGAGACATTGGCATTGGCCGGACAGAGCGTTCCGCCGATGCTGACCGTCAGCGGGATCGTCCGTTCGTCGACGGGACGGAACCTCGTCAGCTCGACCTCGCGCCGAATCCTCTCCGCCACATAGGCCGCCTCCTTGTCGCTGGCGCCGATCAGGAAGGCGCCGAATTCCTCGCCGCCGATACGGCCGACAATATCGCCCGAACGCACGCCGCGCGTGATCGCCGCGGCGATTTCCATCAGCGCGTCGTCTCCGGTGAGATGGCCGAAGCTGTCATTGATCTTCTTGAAATGGTCGGCATCGATGATTAGCAGCGCGCCCCGGTCGGACTGGCGCCGCGTTGCATCAAGTGTGGCAAAAAAGCTCTCGCGGTTGAGCATGCCGGTCATGTCATCGCGGCTTGCCTTTTCCTCGAGACGCCGATGCGCGGCGGCAAGCTGGGCGTGGGTTCTTGCGAGTTCGCGGTGCGCCAGCTTGAGACGATCGCTCTGCCAGAAGGTGTAGGCGCTGGCCGGCCAGGCCGTCGCCAGCGGGCACAGGATGCACATCATCCAGGCATTGCCGTCGATCACGCCGCCCAGTGCGGGAACGACTGCGAGCACAATGAGGACGGAAGCAATAGCGGCGGAGACGGCAACAAGTGCCGACCTGAGAATTAGGCTCTTCATTGCTTTCCCCCTGCTACGGGCCTCGTTTGACAGGAAGCGTTGAAGGTCTCGTTTCAGGCTTGGCTAAAATTTGAACCATTGCGCGATCGGGTCGTCCTGGCTCACAAATTTTTGTCCCGAGCCCCGGCACAACCGCGCGGAACCGTGCCATAAGGCCTTTATGACACAGTCTCCCGAGCCCGCCCTCTTTGCCCATGTCACCGACTGGGTGTTCGACCTCGACAACACGCTCTATCCGCATCACACCAACCTGTTTTCGCAGATCGATGTGAAGATGACGGCCTATGTGTCGGAGCTGCTGCAATTGCCGCGCGAGGAGGCGCGCAAGCTGCAGAAGGAGCTCTATCTGGAATATGGCACGACGCTTAAGGGCCTGATGGAACGCCACCAGATCGATTCCGACGACTTCCTCAACAAGGTCCACGACATCGATTATTCCTGGCTGAAGCCCGACCCGGCACTGGGCGAAGCGATCAAGGCGCTGCCCGGCCGCAAGTTCATCTTCACCAATGGCGACCGCGGCCACGCCGAGCGCACGGCGGGCGAGCTCGGCATCCTCGACAATTTCGACGACATATTCGACATCGTCGCGGCGGGGCTGACGCCTAAGCCCGCGCCCGAAACCTATGACCGGTTCCTGGCGCTTCACGGCATCGCCGGGCCGAACGCGGTGATGTTCGAAGACCTCGCCCGCAACCTGATCGTGCCCAAGGCGCTGGGCATGAAGACCGTGCTGATCGTGCCCAACAATTTCGAGCCGACTTTTTCCGAAATCTGGGAACGCGACCCGGCTTTCGATGACGCGGTCGACTTCGTCACCGACGATCTCGCCGCCTTCCTGCGGACGATCGTCAATCCTGCGCAACCCTGATTCAGCCATATTGGCCCTGTTTCTGAGCATCAGAACGGGGACGAATCGAGTGGCTCGATCGCTGCATTTCTTTTGAGACGCTTCACATCGCTGGAAGCCCGCATCGACGCCGGCGCCCATGCCGTGCTCGACCGGCTGCCGGCCAGTGGGCTTTATGGCGGGCTGGTCGAGTTTCTCGTCTTTGGGCTGAAGCAGGCCTGGGCCTGCCTGTTCGGCGGCGCGATGCTGGCGCTGATCATCGCGACAAAACTTTTCTGGCCCGATGGCATCGCGCTCGCGCGCTACGATTTCCTGTTTCTGGCAGCCCTGGCCATCCAGCTTTCGATGCTCATCTTCAGGCTCGAGACCGTTTCGGAAGCCAAGGTCATCCTGATCTTCCACATCGTCGGCACACTGATGGAGATATTCAAGACGTCGGCGGGCTCATGGATTTATCCCGAGGAAAGCTTCTTCCGGCTTGGCGGCGTGCCGTTGTTCTCCGGCTTCATGTATGCCGCCGTCGGCTCCTATCTGGCGCGCGTCTCGCGCATTTTCGACATGCGCTACAGCAACTATCCGCCTCTATGGGCAACGGCGCTGCTGGCCGCCGCGATCTATGCCAACTTCTTCGCCCATCATTTCATTGCCGACATGCGCTACGGCCTGTTCGCCGTCACGGCGGTGCTTTTTCTGCGAACGACCGTGCATTACCGCGTCTTCCGCTTCCGCCATCGCATGCCGCTGCTGCTGGGTTTCCTGCTGGTGGCGCTGTTCATCTGGTTCGCCGAAAACATCGGCACATGGTCGCGCGCCTGGATCTATCCCGGCCAGCATGAGGGCTGGACGCCGGTTTCCATCCAGAAACTCGGCGCCTGGTATCTCCTGATGATCATCTCGTTCGTGCTGGTGACGCTGGTTCACAGACCGCAGCGTTACGAGATACCGGCGGCCACCTTGAAACCAGCGGCCGCCGAGTAGCGCGCAAACTTAGTGCTCGGAGTGATCGTCGCCGCCGGACGCAGCCTTGACCGGCAGCGTCACCTCGACCTTGCCGGCCTTCTCGAATTCCAGCGTGACGGGAACCGAGGCGCCTTGCTTGAACGGCTCCTTGACGGCCATGAACATCAGATGCTCCCCGCCCTGCTTCAGCTCGACGGTGGTGCCTGCCGGAATCTCCAGCCCGCCCTCGACCGGGCGCATCACCATGACATTGTCCTTCATCGACATGGTGTGGACCTCGACCTTGCCGGCGGCAGGCGAGGAAGCGCCGATCAGTCTGTCAGCGGCAGCACCCTTGTTGACGACCGTCAGATAGGCGCCGCCGGTCGGCTGGCCGGGCAGCATGGCGCGCGCCCAGGCGCCGTCGATTTCCAGATCGCCCGCCTTGACGGGAGCCGCCATATCATGACCGGCATGGCCGCCATGCCCGCTCTGCGCGGCCAGGATGGTCACAGACGGAGCCGGATGTTCGAGCGAATGCGGATCCTGTCCCTCAGCCGGCTCCTGGTCCCATGTCACCTGGCCCTTGTCGCAAATCTGCTTGGCCTTGAAGAACAGTGTCTGCCCTTCCTCGACGCCGGCCAGCGTGCCGCTGACGACGAACTCGTCGTAATACTCGTCCGGCAGGAAGCCGCCGCTCCAGGTCACGGATTTGACGCCGGACTTCACCTCCTGGCCGTGAAGCTTGTAGGTCTTGGCGAAATCACCCTTCTCGGTGGCGAGCGTCCAGTTCGCTTTCGGCATCGGCTTGGCGTCTATAAAACCTTCCGGGATGTCGATGCGCACCGTGGTGGTGGCCTGGCCGTCACAGCCATGCGGGATTTTCAGCACGGCCTTATAGGAGCCGGGCGTGGCCTCGCTCTTTTCGAGCGACGCATGGGCGTGGGCGGTGATGATCGAAGCGGCCGTCAGCGCGCAGGCTGCGGCAAATGGCAAGATAAGTCGGCGCATTGGGTTTTCCTCTCGCGTCCAAAAACAGTTTCTCCCGCATTCTGCGGAAGCAGGCTTGTTTCAGGCGAGAATGGATGGCGGTGCGCGGATTGCCGGCGGCGGCTCATTCAGCCGGTCCGGCGGAATTTTCGCTTCGAACGAGGCGAACAGCTGGCCGCGACTTTCGACCAGCGCCGGAAACGCCGCCTCAAAGGACGGCTCGATCTTGAGCGGTGCTGCCATGCCGGCGCACGGCCCGCCGATGCAGGTCGGGCAGTCGTCAGCGGCACCGATAGGCGGCAATTGCTTGCCGTCTGGCGTCGCCGTCTGCATCCCGAACGTGGTGCAGATGATCCAGGCGTTGGCGGTATTGGCAGCCCTCGCCTCGGCGAGCGGCTGGAACACATGCGCCACCAGAACCAGCGTTGCTGCAAGTGCAAACAGCCGGCGGTCGCGCCGAAGCGCGGCAAACCATCCCGTCGATGCTTGCTTCAATCCCATGACGAAAAGCTCTAGCCGAACGGGCAGCCGCTTTCCAGCGTTTCCCGATGCGGCATCGCCGCGCGGCCGGTTTCGGAGGGCAGTGCTGGGCAGAAATTGCCCTCGCTCTTGCCGGTAGGGCAATCGCACATGGCACAGCCTACCCCCACTCCGTCTCGGCTTCGCCGATCCACCTCTCCCCCTCAAAAGGGGAGAGGAAGGACGCCAACCTTGCAGACGTTTCCTCTCCCCCGTCGAACGGGGGAGAGGTGGATCGGCGAAGCCGAGACGGAGTGGGGGTCGAATTCTATGCAATTGGGCGAGGAAGTGGTCAGTCACCTCAGACCACCAAAACTCCCCCTAAAGCTTATAAAACTCGGCGATGATCTCCCACGCCTCGTCTGCCGTATCAACGAAGTCGATGATGTCCTGATCGCCGGGCGAGATCGTGCCTTGTTCGGCGAGGTAATCGAGATCGATGGCGCGCTTCCAGAATTCCTTGCCGAACAGGATCACCGGCACCCGTTCCATGCGGCCGGTCTGGATCAGCGTCAGCGTCTCGAAGAACTCGTCCATGGTGCCGAAGCCGCCGGGGAACACCGCCACCGCCTTGGCGCGCATGACGAAATGCATCTTGCGGATGGCGAAATAGTGGAAGTTGAAGCACAGTTCCGGCGTGACGTAGATGTTCGGCGCCTGCTCATGCGGCAGCACGATGTTGAGGCCGATCGACGGCGCGCCGACATCGGCCGCACCCCGGTTGCCGGCTTCCATGACGCCCGGTCCGCCGCCGGTCACCACGACATACTCGCGATAGTGGGATGCCTCCGAATGGCGCGAGCAGATCTGCGCGAATTTGCGCGCCTCGTCGTAATATTTGCTGTTCTTTTCGAGGTTCTTCTTCTGCGTCTCGTCCTTGGCGGCCCAGGCCTCGCCGCCCGGCTCGGGAATGCGCGCGCCGCCGAACAGGATGACTGTCGAGCGGATGCCGCGTTCGGCCAGGATCATTTCCGGCTTGAGCAGTTCGAGTTGCAGGCGTACCGCGCGCAGCTCGCGGCGCGTCATGAACTCTTCGTCGTTCCAGGCAAGACGATAGGTCGCGGCGCGCGTCTGCGGCGTGTCGGGAACCGCCTTTGACCGCTCCAGATCCTCGTCTGAATGCGGAAGCGGTGTCCATCCCGCCTTTTCCATAGGATTCATATGCTTTTTCCGTCCAATTCCTGCCCGCGAGGCGGTCCCCGCGACAATGCGATGATTGACCCTTTGTAAGCCCTGACATAGGGTCCGCGCGACCTTAAAAACAGTCTAACGGCCTGCGCCTTAACAGCACGTATCACGGAGCCTTTCATGTCGAAAACCGACCTTGCCAGCCTCGAAGCGACAATCGAAAAGGCGTTCGAGGAACGCGAGGCGATCACCACCGCCACGCGCGGCGAAGCGCGCGAGGCGATCGAGAGCGCACTGGATCTTCTCGACCGGGGTGCTGCCCGTGTTGCCGAGCGTCAGGATGACGGCGCTTGGAAGGTCAATCAATGGCTGAAAAAGGCGGTGCTTTTATCCTTCCGCCTTAACCCGATGGAGATCGTCAAGGGCGGTCCGGCCGATTCGGTCTGGTGGGACAAGGTTCCGTCGAAGTTTTCCGGCTGGGGCGCGATCGATTTCGAGAAGGCCGGCTTCCGCGCCGTGCCCAACTGCGTCGTGCGCCGCTCGGCCTATATCGCGCCGAATGCCATCCTGATGCCGTCCTTCGTCAATCTCGGCGCCTATGTCGATTCCGGCACCATGGTCGACACCTGGGCTTCGGTCGGCTCCTGCGCGCAGATCGGCAAGAATGTTCACCTGTCAGGCGGCGTCGGCATCGGCGGCGTTCTGGAACCGATGCAGGCCGGCCCGACGATCATCGAGGACAACTGCTTCATCGGCGCGCGCTCCGAGGTCGTCGAAGGCTGCATCGTGCGCGAGGGTTCGGTGCTTGGCATGGGCGTCTTCATCGGCAAGTCGACCAAGATCGTCGACCGTGCCACCGGCGAGATCACCTATGGCGAAGTGCCGGCCAATTCCGTCGTCGTCGCCGGCTCGCTGCCGGGCAAGCCTTTCCCCAACGGCGAACCGGGACCGGGCCTCTACTGCGCCGTCATCGTCAAGCGCGTCGATGCCCAGACCCGTTCCAAAACCTCGATCAACGAGCTGTTGCGCGATTGAGCGGGGCATAAGGGTGAACCGCCAGCAGATTCTCTGGGTCTTCTTCGGCTTTTCCGGCCGGATCAGCCGGCAGGCCTTCGCGCTTGCCGGACTGCTTCTCTATGTGATCAGGCTCTATCCGGTCTATCGCATGATCGCGGCGGAAGGGGACGAAACAGTGATAAATCACTGGGCAAGCGTGTTCATCGCCATGTTCGCCGTGCTGATCGTTTCCCATATCGCGCTCGCCGTGAAGCGGCTGCATGACTTCGACCGTTCCGGCTGGTGGAGCCTGCTCTTCCCGATCGGAGACATCATTGCCTTCATCCTCCTCTGCTTTCCCCCGGGAACCGCTGGAGCGAACCGCTATGGACAACGCACCGACTCGGCGAGCTAGAACCAACAGACAGTCATCCATCGGGCACAGCGCATGACAGGCTACCGCACGCTCGATCCGGCAAAGATCATCGCCACCGCGGAGGCGCTGGAGCTGCGCGTTGCCGAACGCTTCCCGGATTCGGGCCTGCGAAAAGTCGCGACCGAACTCGTTTCGCTGTCGCGCGACCTGACCGGCACGGCGAAAGCGCTTGAAGCGCCGATCTGGTGGCTGCGCGCGCTTATCGGTTTTGCCATCCTCGCCGGCGGTTCGGTCTTTCTGTTCGTCGGCACCTTCCTGTCCTTCGACCGCATCTCCACCGGCGCCTTCGATTTCGTCCAGGGCATCGAGGCCTCGCTCAACACGCTGATCCTCGCCGCCCTCGGCTTTCTGGCGCTCGTGCGCGCCGAGGAGCGCATCAAGCGCAAGCGCGTCTTTCGCGCCCTGCATGGGCTGCGCTCGCTGATCCATGTCATCGATATGCACCAGTTGACCAAGGACCCGGTTGTGCTGTCGGCCAATTTCAAGCCGACGGCAAACTCGCCGGCGCGCATCACCAACAAGGCCGATCTCGCCCGCTATCTCGACTACTGCTCGGAAATGCTGTCGATCACCGGCAAGCTCGCCGCCCTCTTCGCACAGTCGGTCAATGACGACGTGGTCGTCGATGCCGTCAACGACATCGAAAGCCTTGGCTCCAACCTGTCGCGAAAGATCTGGCAGAAGATCATGATGATCGAGGATACGGCCCGGACAAAAGCCGGCTAATCAACCGGCTTTCAGCGCCTCAATCAGCCCTGCGAGCTCTCCAAGATGCTCCAGTCGCCGGAACCGTGGCGCATCGGTCGGCTCGTCGACATGTTCCAGCACCCAGGTCAGGTCGTGCGGGACATAAACACCCCAGCTTCCAGCCTCGATCGCCGGAACGACATCGGATTTGAGCGAATTGCCGATCATCATCGCACGGTCCGGTCCGTCGCCATGGCGGGTAAAGATGCGCTCGTAAGTCGAGGCGGTCTTGTCGCTGACGATCTCGACGGCGTCGAACAGTTCGCCCAGACCCGACTGCGCCAGCTTGCGTTCCTGATCGAACAGATCGCCCTTGGTGATCAGCACCAGGCGGTAGGCTCCCGCCAGTTCCTCCAGCGTCTCGCGCACATTGGGCAAGGTCTCGACCGGATGGCTCAGCATATCCCGGCCGGCGGCCAGGATCTCGCGGATGACGCTGGCCGGTACGCGGCCCTCGCTGATCTCCACGGCCGTTTCGATCATCGACAGCGTAAAACCCTTGATGCCGAAACCGTAGAGGACGAGGTTGCGCTTCTCCGCCTCGAGCAGCCTTGCGTGGATGTCGTGACCCTCGGCATGCTCGGCCAGAAGGGAAGCAAAATGCTGCTCGGTCGTGCGGAAGAACTGTTCGTTCTGCCACAGCGTGTCGTCGGCATCAAAACCGATTGTGGTCAGCGGTTGTTTCGAGGGCAGAATCGTCATCGGCGCAACATATGTTTGCCGTCGCCCTGGCGCCAGTGGCAGTCGCCGTGCAACGGCCCTGCGGCCGGCGTGAAGGCGCAAAGCGCTAGCCGCCGGAAATGGCCTCCGGCGACAGCCCCGGCGGGCCGGCCTTTTTCGCTTCGGCGTCGTGGATCAGGGCGGCAACCCGCGCATTGACCGGCGCAGGCGTTCCGGTGTTGCGCGCCAGCGCCAGCACCTTGCCCTGCAGGTACTCGATCTCGGTCGGCCGTCCTCGCGCCAGATCCTCCCACATGGAAGAGCGCGCGGAGGGGTCCACTGCCAGCATTCGCCGCGCTAGCCGCAGAAACAGCCAGTTGGGCAGCCGCAACAGCGTGGGTATCAGCGCAGGCGGCGGTCCCGTGACCCTCCCCGGCTTGATGCCGGCAGCCCGCATCGTCGCAAGGCCCTCGGCCATCTGCGCCGCCAGCAACCGGCGCCAGCGCCGGTCGGACAGCATGGTCGCAAGCGGCAGGTCCGAGAGGGCGACGAGCGCGTTGCCGAGGTTGAACAGCAGCTTGCCCCATTGCACGGCTTTGATGTCACCATGCTCGGCGATGGCAAAGCCTTCGACATTCAGCAGTTCGGCGAGACCCTCGATCAGCACCGTTCCGCTGGTGGCGCGGTGGACGCGCAGGGGACGCTCGCTCTCACCGGACTGGATCACGTTGAACGGCACCATGCCCGCCAGAACATTGCGCCCGCCAAGCGCTAAGCGCAGCCTGTCGACATTGTCGACGCCATTCTGCAGGCTGACAATCACGGCCTGCTCGGGCGCATGAGTCGCGATCAGCCCGGCCATTTCCTCCGTCGCCCCGCTCTTGACCGTCACCAGAATGACATCGGCACCGGCAAGCGCCGCCTTCGGATCGTCTGTGACGGTTAAACTGCCGGCCGGCAGAAGCCGGTCCAATCCGTCGAGATCGGAGACTTGCAATCCGCCGTCCTCGATCGCCGAGACGACCCGCGGCCGCGCCAGCAGCGTGACCTTGCGCCCGGCCAGCGCCAGGCAGGCGCCGGCATAGCAGCCAATGCTGCCGGCACCGGCAATGACGATCGAAGCGCTGTTTGAGACCATCGGAAAATCCTGCTGCGCCGAAGACTATAGGGCGCAAGGACTTTTAAACACCATCCCAGACGCAACGCGAGGTCTGAGCGGCTTCCCGGAGCAAAGTCGTCAGGGGATCAGAACAACCTTGCCGGTCGTGCGCCGTTCCTCGATTGCCTTGTGTGCCTCAGCCGCCTGGTCAAGCGGATAGCTTACGCCTTGCAGAACTTTGAGCCTGCCGCTCGCGGCCTCCTCGAAGAGTTCCGCGAGATCGGATTTAAGGTTGGCTGGCGTCAGCAGAGGAAGCAGGGCGAAGCCGCGCAGAGACTGGTTCTTGTTGAACATTCCCTCCAGATCGGCGGCATCGAGATCGAACCTGCCCAGCGCCCCGAAGACAATTTCGCCGCACGGCGCCAGAGCCTCAAGAGAAGCCCTGGTGAGCGCCCCGCCGACAAATTCGTAGACGATATCGGCACCGATGCCGCCGGTCGCATCGCGGACACGGCCGGCCCAATCGGATGCGGTGTAATCGATCGGGATATCCGCGCCCAGCGAGCGCGCCAGATCGCGTTTCTCCTGCGTGCTCGCCGCAGCGATGACGCATTTCGCGCCGGCGCGTGTTGCCAGTTGCACGAGCAGCGAACCGACGCCGCCGGCTGCGGCATTCACCAGCACCGTCTTGTCCTTCGGCGGGCTCTGCCGGATGAGATGCAGTGCCGTCAGCCCCTGGATCATCAGGGCAGCCGCGTCTTCGAAGGACAGGTTGTCGGGCAGTCTCACCACGGAAGCGGCGTCGACGGCGACATATTCCGCATATCCGCCGGAGCCTCTGCCGATGGCGAACATCGGGACCGCGACGCGCGCGCCGATCTCGACGGAACCGACATCTGCCCCGAGCGCCTCGACGACACCGGCAACCTCGGCGCCGAAGATCATCGGCAGGTCCGGCGTCACGGCGTAACGATCCCGGCGCATCAGCACTTCGAAGAAGTTCACGCCGGAGGCGCGCACCCGGACCAGCACCTCGCCGGGAGCAGGAACCGGTGCTGGGACTTCAATGATTTCAAGGACATCCGGGCCACCGAAGCGGCTTAGCTGAACAGCTTTCATGGCAAATCGACCTCACGATATTGGCTTGGTGTTTGCCCTTACCTATGTGTACAGGCGTAGCCGGTTCTACACACCCTTTCGTTCCATACAGACCAGAAGGTAACCATGGCCGAGATCATCAAAAGGCTGCCGGCGCTTCCGGCAGAGCGAGCATTGAGGGTGATTTCCGGGCGTTGGAAGCCGGTGATCCTCTATCATCTGTTCGAAACGCCCAAACGGCTGTCGGAGCTCAAGCGGCTGATCCCGGATATCAGCCAGAAGGTCCTGATCCAGCAGCTTCGCGAAATGGAAGAGCACGGTCTCGTCCATCGCGAGATCTTCCGCCAGGTTCCGCCTCGCGTCGATTATTCCGCGACGGCCCTTGGACTTAGTCTGCAGCCCGTGCTGCTCGCGCTCTGCGAGTGGGGCCAGCGACATGCCGCCGAACTGAATGAACTGGACCGAATCGCCGAATGCGTGATCAAGCCGGTGCGCGCCGCCAGCGATCACTTTGACGGCCGAAATCGCCGCGAACCCCACACTTCGTTAACCTGACCCCGTGACAAGCCCCTGATGGACCAATGCCGGCGCCTCATCGTCCGTGACAGAACGCGCGCTTTGCATTATCTGCCTTGTTCATGAGCATGCCCAAAGATCCCGCCGAAAACCTCGCCGCCCTTATCCGCTGCCCGTCGGTGACGCCCGCCGAGGGCGGCGCGCTGAGCGCGCTCGAAACCTTGCTGAAGCCGCTCGGCTTCACGGTCGAGCGTCCGACATTTTCCGAGGACGGCACGCCTGACATCGAAAATCTCTACGCCCGGCTTTCCGGCAACGGCCCGCATCTGATGTTTGCCGGCCATACCGACGTGGTGCCGGTCGGCGACGAGGCCGCCTGGACGCACCCGCCCTTTTCGGCCGACATCCACAATGGCGAGATGTATGGGCGCGGCGCGGTCGACATGAAGGGCGGCATCGCCTGCTTCGTCGCCGCCCTTGCCCGCCATGTCGAGAAGCACGGCAATCCGAAGGGCTCCGTGTCGCTGCTGATCACCGGCGACGAGGAAGGCCCGGCGGTCAACGGCACGATCAAGCTGCTGGACTGGGCCGCCGGCAAGGGCGAGCAGTGGGACGCGGCGATCGTCGGCGAGCCGACCAATCCCGACAAGCTCGGCGACATGATCAAGATCGGCCGGCGCGGCTCGATCTCCGGCATCGTCACCGTGCATGGACGCCAGGGCCATGTCGCCTATCCGCATCTTGCCGACAACCCTGTGCGCGGTCTGATGACGCTGGTCGATGCGCTGACCAATCCGGCCTTCGACAAGGGCACCAAGGATTTCCAGCCGACCAACCTCGAAATAACCTCGATCGACGTCGGCAACCCTGCCGCCAATGTCATTGCCGCCAAGGCGACGGCGGCGTTCAACATCCGCTTCAACGACACATGGACCGCCGAGACCCTTCAGGCCGAGATCCACAACCGGCTCGATGTCGCCAGCGGCCGCAAGAAATACCGCAAGGGGCGCAAGGAGCCGATCGAGTTCGACATCACCTGGCGCGACCGGCCTAGCCATGTCTTCCTGACACGCGACGACAAGCTGATCGAAACGCTGAGCGGCTCGGTTCATGCCGTCACCGGAGCCAAGCCGGCGCTTTCCGCCTCAGGCGGCACCTCCGATGCCCGCTTCATCAAGGATTATTGCCCGGTCGTCGAGTTCGGCCTCGTCGGCAAGACCATGCACATGGTGGACGAGCGCGTACCGCTTGCCGACCTCGAAACCCTGACCGAGATATATGGCAGGTTCATTCAAGACTGGTTCGAACGGGGCTGACGCGATGCCGCCCGGCGACGACATCCAGCGATATCTGGCCGGGGCCTGGCGGCTGATGATGGGCAAGCGCGACGGCGTCGCCCTGCTCGATCTTTCCGCCGACGGCTTCTGGAATTCGTTCTTCGCCATCGTCATTGCACTGCCGCCGCTGTTCGTCGGCTGGGCCGGAACGGCAAGCGAGCTCGGCGCCGATCCGATGGCGTCGTCGAGCCGGTTTTCCTATTTCCTGCGTCTTGCTGCGGTCGATCTGGGCGCCTGGGTTCTGCCGCTGGTCGCACTGGCCTTCATCGCGCCCATGGCCGGCATCCGCGACCGCTTCGTGCATTATGTCGTGGCCACCAACTGGGCTTCGGTAATCCTGTCCTGGCTGGTGCTGCCGGCGGCACTCCTGCGGCTGTTCACGACAGCGGACTCACAATTGGTGGTCGCAGTATCCTTCGCCGTCTTCGTGCTTTCCATGGTGCTGACCTGGCGGCTCACCAATGCCATCATCGCCAAGGGACCGGCTGTCGGCAGTGCCGTCTTTGCCGGCATGTTCGTCGCCTCGGTCGTCGTGCTCATCGCACTTCAATCGCTGCTCGGAATATCATTTCCTCAGTAATCGACCTTGGTCAGATAGAGCCCAAAAGGCGGCGCCACTGAGCCGCAGGCGGCTCGATCCTTCGCCTCGAGCGCGGCTTTAACATCGGCAGCCGACCACGCGCCCTCGCCGACCCGCTTGATGGTGCCGACCATCGAGCGCACCTGATTGTGCAGGAAGGAACGCGCAGCCGCGTGGATTTCGATCTCGTCGCCTTTGCGCACGACATCGAAGCGCTCAAGCGTACGCAGCGGGCTCGAAGCCTGGCACTGCAGCGAGCGGAATGTCGTGAAATCGTGCCGCCCGACCAGAACCTGTGCTGCCTCATGCATGGCGTCGGCATCGATCTTCTTCTGCACCACCCAGACCCGGTTGCGCTCGAGCGCTGCCGGCGCGCGGCGGTTCAGTATGCGGTAGAGATATTGCCGGCCGGTCGCCGAAAAGCGGGCATCGAAATCGTCCGGCACGGCATATGCAGCGAGGATCGCCACGGCCGCCCCTGCCATCTGCAGATGAGCGTTGATGGCATCGCGCACCGTATCGTCGCGCCATGCCTTGGTGAGATCGACATGGCCGACCTGCCCGGTCGCATGAACGCCGGCGTCGGTGCGACCAGCACCGCGCAGCGTCACGTCCTCGCCGGAAAAACCCTTGATCGCCTGTTCGATCGCGCCCTGCACAGTGGCAGGCCCGTCCTGCCGCTGCCAGCCGGCATAGGCGGTGCCATCATATTCGATGTCGAGGCGGTAGCGCGGCATACTTTTAACTCACAACGCGCTGAAGGCAGGCGCGTAGATCAGCCTGCCGGTCGATGGCGCTTCGCTCCAGGCAAGCGCCTGCAACGCATCGCACTGATAGTCGCTGTCGAATTTCTCGGCGCCGGACCGGTGATAACCGAACCGGCCGTAATAGGCCGGATCGCCAAGCACGATCGAAAGCTTTTCGCCGGCCTGCTTCAGCCGTTCATGTGCTTCGCGAACCAGCGCACCGCCGATGCCCTGGCAGTGCAGATCGGGATCGACGGCAAGCGGGGCCAGCGCCACGGCGGCAAAGCCCTCGCCATTCTCTTCAACCGTTAGCCGGGAAAACAAGACATGGCCGACAATACGGTCTTCCTTTTCGGCGACCAGTTCCAGCACCACGTCGCCATCCGCCACCAGCCGGTCGACCAGCGTCGCTTCGCCAGCCTGGCCGAAGGCGCGTTCCTCGACTTGGTGAATACCCGCGCGGTCGCGTTCTTCTGCCGGCCTGATGACGACATCGTTCATAGGAGCCTCGCGCCCTTGCCGAGCTTTGCGCCGCGCAAAAACTCTTCCGCGTTGACCGCCTTGCCGCCTGCGCGCTGCACTTCCAGCAGTCGCACGGCACCGTCTCCGCAGGCAATGGCCAGACGTTCGTCCAGGATTTCGCCCGGAGCGCCCGAACCATTGGCCAGCGTCGTGCGCAGCAGCTTCAGCCGCTCCACCTTGCCGCCGGTCTCCATCTCGCACCACGCGCCCGGAAAGGGCGACAGGCCGCGAATGCCGTTGTGCACATCACGCGCCGGCTGATGCCAGTCGATGCGGGTCTCGGCCTTGTCTATCTTTTTCGCGTAGACCACGCCGTCTTCCGCCTGTGCGGTAAGCGGCAAGTTATTCTGCTCCAGCCTGCCCAGCGCCGCGACCATCAATTCCGCGCCGACGCTCATCAACCGATCATGCAGTTCGCCCGCCGTCATGTCCGGGCCGATCGTCACGCGTTCGGTCAGCGCCACCGGCCCGGTGTCGAGGCCGATATCCATCTTCATGACCATCATGCCGGTCTCGGGATCGCCCGCCATGATCGCCCGCTGGATGGGTGCCGCCCCGCGCCAGCGCGGCAGAAGCGAAGCGTGGCCGTTGTAGCAGCCGAGCCTTGTCCCCTCGAGAATCGGCTTCGGCAGCAGCAGCCCATAGGCGACGACGACGGCGACATCGGCATTCAACGCCCAGAACGCCGCCTGCTCGGCCTCGCCTTTCAGCGACACCGGAGAACGCACTTCCACGCCCAGCCTTTCGGCCTCGCGCTGCACCGGCGACGGCGTCAGTTCCAGCCCGCGCCGGCCCGCCGGGCGCGGCGGCTGCGTGTAGACGCAGACGATCTCGTGCCCGGCTTCAGCGATGGCGCGAAGCGTGGGCACGGAAAAATCCGGCGTTCCCATGAAGATGACGCGAAGGGGCATTCTGTCGTCCGGTTGTTCCTGTTGCGACGGCGCGGCCTTGACCGTGCCGTCACGCCCCCGCTTCAAACGGGTTTACGAGCTTCAGGTCAAGCCCGTCGAAGTCACGGACATTGCGCGTGGCCAGCGTCGCGTCATGCGCAAGGCAGATCGCGGCGATCATGGCGTCGGGCAGGCTTATCGGTCGTCCGGACTTTTCTCTTACTGCCCTCAGCTTTCCGGTAAGACGCGGAACCGAGCCGCTAAACTCGATAATACGGCCTGCGAACTGCTGGGAAACGACATGGTCGAGCACGCGGATATAACGGTCAGACCCCGTCCTGTTCAGGAACTTCTCGGCGCCGTAGGCTTGTTCCATGACCACCGGCCCGCAAAGATAAAGATCGAGAACGTCCTGTTTCTGGAACCAGATCAGAACATTCGCGTCGGGCTTGGGTTTGCTTGCCTCAGAAACGAGATTCGTATCGAGAACGATCATTGATCGTCATCGTCCCTGCCGAAATCCACCGGGCGGCCAAAGTCACGTTTCCGTTCCGCTTCGATCTCGTCCATGATTTTTGGGAACTCGTCACCAATGGCCCCTGCTTCCTCGAACGCGGAACGCAACGCATCCCACGCCGAACGGCCAGACGATGATGCACTGCGTTCAGCGACGATGCCCTTGTGCAAAAGCTCGATAGCCTTTGCGGACAGGCTCAAGCCACCTTGTTGTGCAGCCTGGGTAATCTCTCTTTTAAGTGGCTCGGGAATACCCCTGATCAGCATGTCGCCCATGACAGCCTCCATCGTTTGATATCAATGATATCAAACTTTGCGAAAATCGCAAACCGGGTGGAAATCAAGCGCGGGAGGCAGCCAGAAACGGCCGCCCTCACCCCACCATGCGGCTCGGCGGGCGGTCCTTGGCGAGTTTCTTGAACTTCTTCACCACCATGTCGCGCTTGAGCTTGGAGATGTGGTCGATGAAGAGCACGCCGTTGAGATGGTCGATCTCGTGCTGCAGGCAGGTGGCCAGCAGGCCGTCGGCGGTGACTTCCTGTTCCTTGCCGTCGCGGTCGAGGAATTTCAACCGCACCGAAGCCGGACGCTCGACCTCGGCATAATAATCCGGGATCGACAGGCAGCCTTCTTCATAGACCGAGCGCTCATCCGAACTTTCCAGCACTTCCGGATTGATGAACACCTGCGGCGCCGGCTTCTCGTCTTCCTTGGCGAGATCGATCACCAGCATGCGCAGCGGCTCGCCGATCTGGATCGCTGCCAGCCCGATGCCCGGCGCGTCATACATTGTTTCCAGCATATCGTCGGCCAGCTTGCGCAGCGAATCGTCGACGCGCTCCAGCGGCTTGGAAAGCTGGCGCAACAAGGGATCGGGAAGGATGATCAGCGGCTTTATCGTCATGTCGCCTCACCTAAGACGTCGCAAGAAAAGCGTCAACTGTTTGCCTTTCATGATGTTCTCGTTTTGATCTGGTTTCTACAAACGAATCGCGTATCCTGCGGCAATGACAGACCTGCTATCCGAGCCGATACTGCGTCTTGGTGCCAGCGTGTTCACGCTCGGCCAGTTGCTTGCCTTTGGCGGAGCGCTGTTTCTCGTCCTGTTTCTTGTGCTCGTCGCGGCACTCTGGCGGTCGGCAAGGGCGCGGGCTGAGGCCGCACTTGAAGCCGCCGATCGTGCTCACGAGGCCGACGCCCGTATGACCGCGATCCTGCAATCGCAGGCCGAGATGCAAGGCCGCATGGGCGCGATGGCCGAAGTGTTCGGCTCGCGGCAGGCCGAACTCACCCAGTCGCTCAGTCAGCGCCTCGACGCGATGACCGGCCGGCTCGGCCAGACCATGACCGAACAGACCAAGTCGACGCATGAAAGCCTCGCCAAGCTGCAGGAACGACTGGCCGTCATCGATACCGCGCAGGGCAACATCCAGTCGCTCGCCGGCCAGGTGGTGCAGCTGCAAGCCATTCTCTCCAACAAGCAGACGCGCGGCGCCTTCGGCCAGTCACGCATGGAGGCGATCGTCGCCGACGGCCTGCCGCACGGCGCCTTTGAGTTCCAGGCCACGCTTTCCAACGGCAACCGGCCGGACTGCCTGGTGAAGATGCCGAACGGCTCGCCGTCGCTGGTCATCGATGCGAAATTCCCGCTGGAAGCGTGGAACGCCATTCGTGCTGCGGAAGGCACTGAGGCGAGCAAGCTTGCGGCACAGGCCTTCCGTCGCGACGTCGAAATCCACATCCGGGATATTTCGGAAAAATACCTGATCAATGGCGAAACGCAGGACACGGCCTTCATGTTCGTGCCCTCGGAATCGGTGTTCAGCGAAATCCATGAGAATTTCGAGGCGCTGGTCCACCGCGCCCACCGTGCCCGCGTCGTCATCGTCTCACCCTCGCTGCTGATGCTGTCGATCCAGGTCATCCAGGCGATCCTGAAAGATGCGCGCATGCGCGAGCAGGCGCATCTCATCCAGGGCGAGGTCATTCGCCTGATGGAGGATGTGTCGCGTCTCGACGAGCGTGTGCGCAAGCTTCAGGTCCATTTCGGCCAGACGGCGAAAGACGTCGACGACATTCTCGTCTCATCCAACAAGGTCACCCGGCGCGGCCAGAAGATCGAGGCGCTGGAGTTCGGCGACGGCCACGCCGACGAAGCAGCCGCTCCGCCTCCGGCACCCGCACGAACCGCCGAATCCAAGACCGGGCAGTTGCGGCTGCGCGTCGTTGAAGAACGGGAATGAATTTTTCGACGTAAAGCTGTTGAAGACGGCAGTGACATGCAAGAAACAATTCCAGTATATGAATTGCATCGCATACAAATTCTCTGCACGAATCCAGTAACGACCTGACAATACTCGTTTCCGCATTTCGTCCCTCTGGAGGGAAGCGACGCAGTGAGCAGCAGTGAATCGGGCAAAGGCAGCAAACCGGGCAAGATCGAGATGCCCGAAGGGCCGGGCATTGCCGCCTACCATGCCGAACATCCGGACAATTGGTGGGGCGAAAAGAACCGGATGCGCACCGACCGCCAATCCATCCTCCAATACGAACAGCAGATCATTCGCCGGCGGCGCGCCAAGCATAAAAATGGCAGTTCTTCCGCTGCCCCGGCCGAAGGATCCCAACCCAAGCTGGTGGTCCAGAGCCCCGTAGGCACCAAGCCGGCAGAGGACCAGCCGGGCGACGAGCGCAAATTGCTCGACGATCTCACCGGCCTCGCGCTGTCGGGCGGCGGCATCAGGGCAGCGACCTTTTCGCTCGGCGTCCTCCAGGCGCTGGACCGCTACGGCATCATCAACCGTCTCGACTATCTGTCGACCGTCTCCGGCGGCGGCTATATCGGCAGTTCGCTCAGCGCGACGCTGGTCAAGGGAAACGGCGAGTTCGCCTTCGGCTCTTCACCGCAAGGCACCTCGCTCGGCGCCAAGCCCTCCAAGATGCTCAGCGCCTCCGAGCTTGCCGACAGCGACGCCGTCGGGCATCTGCGCAATTATTCGAACTTCCTCATTCCGAAAGGCCTGGGCGACGTGCTGACCGCGGCGGCAGTCGTGGTGCGCGGCCTTACCGCCAATGCGGCGCTGATCCTGTGGATTCCGCTTCTTCTGGCAGCCCTGACCGTCTTTTCCAATCCGACACGCGCCGATCTCGTCAAGTCGGACCTGTTCGGCTTCACGCTCTACTGGCCTCCCGTCCAGCATTTCGCGGTCACGCTGGTCTTCCTCGCCAGCGCCTTCATCTATTTCTTCGTCTGGGCGCTGCTGCGCTCGGCCGTGCGGGCGCAGATGCTCGCCGACGCGGTCGGGCGCGCGCCGTTTTACGGCGCGCTGGTGCTGATCGCGGTGGCGCTGGTGGCTTTCATCGAGTTCCAGCCCCTGGCGGTCAATGTGCTGTTCGACGCCATAGCGCCGCCCAAACCCATGCCCGGCGCGCCCGTAGCCGAAGGCGGAAGGAGCTTTCTCACCTGGCTTGGGCTGATGCTTGCGCCGATAACGGCCGTCATCACCTTCTTTCGCCAGACGCTGAAGTCCTATCTGGCCGATACCTATTACAGCAAGACCTACGCCGCATTGCTGGCGCGGGGAACGGCCACCCTGATCCTGTGGATCGGCGCGCTGGCACTGCCCTTGCTGATCTGGATCTTCTACCTGCATCTCAGCTACTGGGCGATCGCCGACGGCGACGACCCGGCCACGCGCTTCGCGCACAGCCCCAACTGGTTCCTGTGGCTCAAGGAGTATCTCGGCGGGATTGCCTGGGTACCCTATCTCGTGCTCGGCCTGCTGTTGTTCTTCTTTTCTTTCTGGCTGAAATCGAATGCCAATTCCCTGCATCACCTCTATCGCGACCGGCTATCACGCGCCTTCCATTTCGACCCGCAGTCGTTTCGTCCCGGCAAGCCGGACCCCGACAGCTATATTCCGCAACTGACGGAACTGGCATCGGAAGACACGCCCTATCACCTCATAAACACCGCCATAAACGTGCAGTCGTCGGCGGAGGCCAACCGGCGCGGGCGCAATGCCGATTTCTTCCTGTTCTCGCCACTGTTCGTCGGCAGCCGTGTCACCGGCTATATCCCGACGCGGGCCTATGCCCACAAGAAGATCGACAATCCGCTCGACGTAGCGACCGCCGTCGCGATTTCGGGTGCATCGGCATCGTCCAACATGGGATCGCAGACGATAAGGGCGCTATCGCCGACGCTTGCCATGCTCAATGTGCGGCTCGGCTACTGGCTGCGCAACCCGAGCAGCGTGTTGAAGCTTATCGGCGGCGAGCCGCTGGAAGAGACGGTGCCGATGTCGGACATGGTCCGCAAAAGCCGGTCATTCCTGCGAAAGCTCAAGGAAATCCTCGGCACCAATGGCCATTTCTTCCTGTTCTTCGAAATGTTCGGCTTCCTCGACGAGGAGAGCAGCTACGTCTACCTCACCGATGGCGGCCATATCGAGAATCTCGGCATCTATGAACTCCTGCGCCGCCGCTGCAAGGTCATCGTCGTCGTCGACGCCGAGACCGATCCGCAGATGCGCTTCGGTTCCTTCATCGCCTTGCAAATTCATTCACGGATCGATCTTGGCGTACGCATCGACCTGCCCATGGAAGCGATCCGCAAGGCGACGCTGGACACGCAGAAGACTATCTCCGCCGACGCCGCCGGCACCGCTCCCGCACCCCTGACGCCGGAAAAAGCCGCAGAAAACGGGCATGCCAAGCCTTTGATGCCGCATATCGCGATCGGCCAGATTCATTACGGCAAGAACCATTCCGGCACGCTCGTCTACATCAAGGCATCGCTGACCGGCGACGAGAACGACTATCTGCTGGATTATGCGCGGCGCAACCCGACCTTCCCACATGAATCGACCGGCGACCAGTTCTTCACCGAAGAGCAGTTCGAGGTCTACCGCGCGCTCGGCTTCCACATCACCGACCGGTTCTTCGGCGCGAAGGACGATGCCATTGCCATGACGGCCGACAAATGCGCTGCCCGCAAGGTCAAGGACACGATGGACCCGCGCATCGCCGACATCCACAACTGCCTGCTGCCGTAAGGCATCGACGACGAGCGCAGTGGGCAGGCCCCGGGGAAACCTACTGCGTCTCCACGGTCTCCATGGCCTCGAATTCCGGCAGCCAGTGCAGCGCCGAGCGATGCCAGAACTGCCTTCTCGGCACCAGCTCCTCGCGCTGCCTCACCGTGCCCACCCTTATTCCGTAGACCTTCGGCCCCTCGTCGGCCGAGGTGGCGAAGAGATGCGAGCCGCAGTTCTCGCAAAAACCCTGCGCGCGCCGGGCGCCGTTGGCGCCGATCTTGACGTATATCTTCGGCGTTCCCTTGGTGATCTCGTACTTGTCTTCCGGCGCCCGCACACTGACCCGGAAGGCCGTGCCGGTGAGTTGCTGGCAATCCGTGCAGTGGCAGATCGTCGTCTTCTCGGGATCGACCTCGGCCCGGTAGGTGATGGCGCCGCAATGGCATCCGCCGTCTATTCGCATCGTCGCTCCTCCTTGATAGTCGCTCGCGCGGCTATTCCTTCGCCTCGTCGACAATCGCCTTGCGCCGGCGCTCCCAGGTTCCCGTGGTCTGCGGCTTGACGAACAAGGCGGTGATCTGAGGCATCTCCTTGCGCAGCTTCGCCTCCAGGCGCTCGACGCAGGTTTCGATCTCCGGCGCCGTCATATGGTCCTCGAATTCGAGGCTGAGCGCGGCGACGATCTCTTCCGGCCCGAGGTGCACGGTCAGGATGCCATTGGCGCGCTGCACGGCGGGGTCTGCCTGCGCCAGCGCCAGCACCGCCTTCTGGACCTCCGGCAAGGCCGCCTCGCCCATCAGCAGGCCCTTGCTCTCGCGGGCGAGAAAGATCGCCGTCGATGCGAGGATGATGCTGATGCCGATGGAGGCGACGCCGTCGAGTTCCGGCATGGCGAATATCTGCGCGCAGAAAATGCCGACGAAAGCGATGATCAGCCCGAGCAAGGCAGCGCTATCCTCGAACAGCACCGTGAACACGCTCGGATCCTTGCTCTGGCGCACCGCGTCGAGATAGCCGAGCCGGCCCTTGGCCTGGCGGAACTCCTTCAGCGCCACCCACCACGATGCGCTTTCGAACAGGAAGGACAGGCCGAGCACGACATAGTTGACGGTCGGGTTGCGCACCGGCTCCGGGTCGAGGATGTGGATGACGCCCTCGTAGAAGGAGACGCCGGCGCCGAGCGCGAAGACCAGCAGGGCGACGATGAAGCTCCAGAAATAAAGCTCCCGGCCATGGCCGAGCGGGTGGGTCGCATCCGGCGGCCTGTTGGCGCGCCTCAGCCCGTAAAGCAGCAGTCCGCCATTGCCGGTATCGACCAGCGAATGCACGCCTTCCGACAACATGGCCGAACTGCCGGTGAAGAAAGCGGCTATGAATTTGGTGACCGCGATGGCGAGATTGCCGGCAAGTGCCGCGTAGATCACCTTCTTGGAGCCGGAATGCGCAGCCATGGCCTGTCCCTCGTTTAACGAGAGAGTAGCGCATGCACAGCTTTGCTCAAGACGCGGGCATCAGAACCCCTTGCCCTCGCCACGATCTGTTGTTTCACTCTGTCACCCGACAACAGGAGGAGCGAATCATGGCCAAGGGTCAAATGCGCAGCAACAAGGAAGCTCGCAAACCGAAAAAGGATGCGAAAAAGCCCGTAGCCGAACCGGCGCTGAAGGCGGCACCGGTTCAGGCGATACGGCTGAAAGAAAAGAAGTAAGGAATACGCGCACGAAAGCAGCGCGGCGGCCCGGGCCGTCGCGCTGTTGCCCGACATGACGTCAAGGCTGGATCAGTTTAGCCTTACGGCCTGGGCGGCAGCGGCATACGGCCGCCGCGTGCTTTGCGCGCGGCATAGCGCGCGTCGCGCTTGGCCTTGCGTTCGGCTTCGTCGGCGAGCAACCGCGTGATGCGGTCGGTCTCTTCCGCTTCGCGGATTTTCGCTTCCGCAGCCGCAGCTTCCTCTGCTGCGATGCGGGCAGCTTCAGCCGCCGCTTCGCGCTCGGCCTTTTCGATCGCCTCGCGAGCCAGCCGCTCCTGCTTCAGCTTTTCCTTTTCGGCATTGCGCTTTTCGCGCGCCTCGAGGATCGCCTGACGCTCGGCCTTGCGAGCCTGAACCTCCGGATCGTCTTCAGCCGGACGTGACTTGAAGCGTTCCAGCAGGGCTTTTCTTGCTTCGTTTGCGGCATTGCGCCGCTCGGAGAAATCTTGTTCCTTGTAGATAGCCAATTTTCGCCTTCAATTTTTTCTTATCAGTACGCGCCGCTTACATACGCACGAGAGCCAAGAGTTCAAGCGCCAATTCGGCATGTCTGCCATGTAATCGCCAGATGTTGCCCTGAGGGAACGGTTTACGGCGCCAATTCCGATATTCACTGTTCACAACCCGGCCACTGGCGAGCGAGCCGGGGCGTCGCTACCTGTAGCCCAACAAACCCCATTTTCGAGGACAGATCATGGAACTCGGCCTCTATACCTTCGCGGATGTCAGCCTGAAACCCGGGCCTGACGCCATCTCGCCACATCAGCGCCTACGTAACCTCGTCGAGGAAATCGAACTTGCCGACCAGGTCGGGCTCGACGTGTTCGGCCTGGGCGAACACCACCGCCCGGACTACGCGGCTTCCGCACCCGTCGTGGCGCTGGCAGCCGCTGCCGAGCGCACCAAGCGCATAAAGCTCACAAGTGCGGTCACGGTGCTGTCGTCGGACGACCCGGTGCGCGTCTTCCAGCAATTCTCGACGCTTGACCTGCTTTCGGGCGGGCGGGCCGAGATCATGGCGGGGCGAGGCTCCTTCATCGAATCCTTCCCGCTGTTCGGCTACAATCTGGAAGACTACGACCAGCTCTTCACTGAGAAGCTCGACCTGCTGCTGGCGTTGCGCGACAGCGAGCGCGTGACCTGGACGGGCGAGATGCGCGCGCCGATCAACGATCGCGGCGTCTATCCCCGCCCCTTCCAGGACAAGCTGCCGATCTGGATTGCTGTCGGCGGCACGCCGACTTCGGTGGCGCGCGCCGGCGCACTCGGCCTGCCGCTGGCGCTTGCCATCATCGGCGGCGAGCCGGCGCGCTTCGCACCTTTGTTCGACCTCTACCGTCAGGCGGCATCGCGTGCCGGTCACGATCCGGCGACCCTTGCCACCAGCATCAATGTCCACGGCTTCGTCGGCGAGACCACCGCGCAGGCGGCAGACGACTTCTACGAGCCGCAGGCCGAGGTGATGAACCGCATCGGCCGCGAGCGCGGCTGGGGTCCGACGTCGCGGGCGCATTACGACCAGTCGCGGTCCCAGAGCGGCGCGCTGTTCGTCGGCAATCCCGAGCAGGTCGCCGAAAAGATCGTCGCCAATCACAAGCTGTTCAAGAACGACCGCTTCCTGCTGCAGATGGCCATCGGCATCATGCCGCATGCCAAGATCATGAAGGCGATCGAACTGTTCGGCACCAAGGTCGCCCCTATCGTTCGGCGCGAGACGGCGGTGAAGGAGCTTTCGCTGGCCGAAGGCTGAGCCGCCTATATTAGAGGCTGCGGAACTTTCCGACTTCAGGCGCATTGTTGCGCCTGAAGGGATTTTCGCGTCGCCAGATCGTTCTGGCGTCCGCGAAGATCGGGGATCGACAATGAAAACTGAAACGGCCAGCCCTGCCGCCGATCCGTCGGCTGCGGCACGAACAGCGTCGGACACAAGGCTCATGCGCTCGCTGCTCATCGGCATCTTCATGTTCATGGCAATCTACGCGCTCTATTTTGGGCGCGATTTTTTCATGCCGGTCATTCTGGCCTGCCTGCTGGCGCTGATGCTGACGCCGATCGTGCGCTTCCTGCGCAAGCGCGGCATTCCCGAAGCCGTGTCTGCCACCATACTGGTCGTCGTTTCCGTGCTCGGCATCGGCCTCGCCGGCTATCTGCTCAGCGGCCCGGTGATCGCGCTGGTCAATGATGCGCCGGCGATCGGCCGCCAGTTGACCGAGCGCCTCGCCCATCTGCGCCACCCCTTCGAACAGATGATAAGCATTTCCCATCAGGTCGAGCGCGTCACCGAAACCGCGCAGGAGCCGGGCGTGCAGAAGGTCGTCGTCGCGCAGCCCGGCATCATATCGCAGGCAGCCGGCAACCTGCTGTCCGCCGGCACGACGACTGCCATCACCTTCGTGCTGTCGCTGTTCCTGCTCGCCTCGGGCACGATGTTTTATGAGAAGATCATCCAGTCCTTCACCCGCCTCAGCGAGAAGAAGCGGGCGCTGCGCGTGGTCTATGATGTCGAGCGCGAGATTTCGCGCTACCTGCTCACCGTCGCGCTCATCAATCTTGGTCTCGGCGTCGCTATCGGGCTTGGCCTGTGGGCTATCGGCATGCCGAACCCGTTCGTCTGGGGCGTCGCCGCCACGCTGCTGAATTTCCTGCCCTATATCGGCGCATTGATCACCATCCTGCTTGTCGCGGTGATCGCCATCGTCAGCTTCGACAGCCTGTCCTATGCGATGGTCGCACCGCTCTTCGTGGTCTGCTGCAACATCATCGAAGGCCAGTTCATAACCCCGCTCGTGGTCGGCCGAAGGCTGGAGATCAACGCGGTGGCGATCTTCGTCGCGGTTGCCTTCTGGTCATGGCTGTGGGGCTTCGTCGGCGCGCTCATCGCGGTGCCGCTGCTCGTCATCGTCAAGGTCTTCTGCGATCATTTCGAGAGCCTGCATCACGTCGGCAATTTTCTGGCCGCCCAGCAAACCGCCGAGCCGGAGGAAGAAGAGGCAGAGGAACCGGCAAAAGCGGCCTGATGCCCTTTGCGAAGCAGGCCGGGCGTTCCTATATCCGAGCTTCCTGCCGCCCGGAGACCTGCCCGTGATTCCACTTTCCGTTCTAGACCTGTCGCCGATCACCGAGGGCAGCACCGCCTCGCAATCGCTCGCCAACACGCTCGACCTGGCCCGCCACGCCGAGCGGCTCGGCTATAACCGCTACTGGCTGGCCGAGCATCACAACATGGCGGGCATCGCCAGTGCCGCCACCTCCGTGGTGATTGCCCATGTCGCCGGCGGCACCAAGACGATCCGCGTCGGTGCGGGCGGCATCATGCTGCCCAACCACGCCCCGCTGGTGATTGCCGAGCAGTTCGGCACGTTGGCTGCCCTTCACCCCGGCCGCATCGATCTCGGCCTTGGCCGCGCGCCGGGCACCGACATGAACACGGCCCGCGCGCTGCGCCGCAATCTCGAGGCCGGCGTCGACAATTTCCCGCAGGACGTGGTCGAGCTCATCAATTATTTCGCGCCTGCCGAGCCCGGCCAGCGCGTGCGCGCCGTGCCCGGAGAAGGCCAGAACGTGCCGGTGTGGATACTCGGCTCCTCCACCTATGGCGCGCAGCTCGCCGCCATGCTCGGCCTGCCCTATGCCTTTGCCTCGCATTTCGCCCCGGCAGAACTGGAGCATGCGATCGATATCTACCGCTCGCGCTTCCAGCCGTCGCAATTCCTGGACAAGCCTTACGTCATGCTCGGCCTGAACGTGTTTGCCGCCGAGACTGACGCGGAAGCAAAGTTCCTGTTCACCTCGCTGCAGCAGGCCTTCGTCAATCTGCGCACCGGCCACCCCGGCCCGCTGCCGGCACCTGTCGAGAACTACGACGCCGACCTCGACCCGATGGCCAAGGCCATGCTGGCGCAGGCGCTTTCCTGCGCCATCGTCGGTTCGCCGCAGACTGTGCGTACCGGCCTCGACGCCTTCATCCGCCGCACCGGCGCTGACGAGCTGATGGTGACGGCGCAGATGTTCGACCATGCCGCGCGGATCAGGTCGTTCGAGATCCTTGCGGAAGCGCATAAGGAGCTGTCGCAGGCGGCTTGAGGGCCGGCGCTCACCTCCCCCTTGAGGGGAGGTCGCTGACTGAGCGAAGCGAAGGAAGCGGGTGGGGTCGTCGCGGCAGTGCTCTACGTTCCTATGCGCCGAGCACTGCCGCGACGACCCCACCCGGCCCTTCGGGCCACCCTCCCCCCAAGGGGGAGGGAACTCAGCGCATCGCTTCAACCAACCCCTTGTCCGGATAACACGTCGCCGCGCGGCCGTTCTTGGCCTGCCAGACGCCGATCGAGCGGCGCGTCTTGAAGCCGGGCAGGCCGTCGGCGCTGCCGACATCGTAGCCGGCCTTTTCAAGACCGCGCTGCATCGCCGCCACGTCCGACCGGTAAAGCCCGCCGACCTTGCCCCAGGCACCGGAAAACCCCTTGTCGCCATGCGCGATGCGATCAGCACCATGGCCGATGAACAGCGCATAGAGATCGCTCATATTGTATTCCTTGAGCACATAGAAATTCGGCGTGACGATGAAGGCCGGGCCGCTGCGTCCCGCCGGCATCAGCAGGAAGCCTTCGGCCTTCAACTCACTGGCCGGAAACGGCTTGCCGCCGATGCGGGCAATGCCCATCGCCGCCCATTGCGATATTTTCTTGCCCTGATCCGGCCCTTCGAGCGAGCAAGAGACGCTGTCCGGCACGGTTACCTCGAACCCCCAGTCGCGGCCTTTCACCCAGCCGTAGTGGACGAGGTAATTGGCGATGGAGGCCAGCGTGTCGGGCACGGAGTTCCAGATGTCGGGATGGCCGTCGCCGTCGAAATCGACCGCATGCTTGAGGAAGGACGTCGGCAGGAATTGCGGCTGGCCGAGCGCGCCGGCCCATGACGATTTCATCTGGCCGGGATCTGCAAGCCCGCGCTGGACGATTTCGAGTGCGGCCAGCACCTCCTTGCGAAACATGTCCTTGCGGGTCGCCATGAACGCCTTGGTGCCCAGCACCTCGAAGGCGTTGTAGGGGATTTTCGCCGTACCAAAGCCCGACTCGCGGCCCCATATCGCCAATACCACCTCGCCCGGCACGCCGTAGCGCTTCTCGATCGCAGCCAGCGTCTTGGCATATTGCCCGGCGCGCGAGCGGCCGCCGGCGGTGACATTGCCGATCGGCGCGAAATAGCTGCCCGGCGAGCCGAACTCGGCCTGATGCTGCTTCTGCGGCGTCTTCGGCTTGGTGCCCGGCATGACCAGATCGGGCAGCTTCAGATCGGGCGAAACACCGGAAAAGGCAGCGTCGAAGGTCTTTTGGGAAATGCCGCGACTCTTGGCTTCGGGCCAAAGATCGCTCTTGAGCCATGCCTGGAACTGGTCATCGATCCTGGCGGCGGAAGCGGGAAAAGCAGCAAAGGCTACGGCAAGGGAGAACAAGATCGCGGTGAGATATCTCATCATTGGTTCCTGCCTCCAAATCTTGTCAAAACACCGTCCGCGATTTCAGCGCCGCTGCAAGCGTGCCCTCGTCCAGATAATCGAGCTCGCCGCCCACCGGCACGCCATGCGCCAGCCGGGTGATCTTGACGCCGAAATCGGCGAGCTGGTCGGTCAGGTAATGCGCCGTGGTCTGGCCCTCGACGGTGGCGTTGACGGCGATGATGATTTCCTTGATCTCGCCTTCGGAGACACGGCTGACGAGTTGCTTGATGTTGAGCTGGTCCGGGCCAATGCCGTCGAGCGGCGACAGCGTGCCGCCAAGCACATGATAGAGCGCGTTCATGGCGCCGGCGCGTTCCAGCGCCCAGAGGTCGGCGACATCCTCGACGACGATCAGCGTCGTGCCGTCGCGGCGCGGGTCGGTGCAGATGGTGCAGGGATCGACGGTGTCGACATTGCCGCAGTTGGAGCAGATGCGGACCTTGTCGACCGCCTCGCCCATGGCGTCGGCCAGCGGCACCAGCAACTGCTCCTTCTTCTTGATGAGATGGAGTGCCGCCCGCCGTGCCGAACGCGGCCCAAGCCCCGGCACCTTGGCCAGGAGCTGGATCAGGCGTTCGATTTCAGGGCCGGCGATTCGCTTGGACATGAGGGGGTTATAGAGTGAGTAGTGATCGAAGAGAATCCGCTACTCACTAATTCACTATTCCCTACTCACTAAAAGGGCAGCTTCATGCCGGGCGGTATCGGCAATCCCGCCGTCAGCGCCTTGGTCTTTTCCTGCATCACCGTCTCGACCTTGACCTTGGCGTCGTTATGCGCGGCAAGGATCAGGTCTTCGAGGATCTCGACATCGTCTTCCTTGAACAGCGACGGGTCGATCTTCAGCGACTTCATCTCGAACTTGCCCGAAATTGTCACCTGCACCAATCCGCCACCAGCCTGGCCGGTTGCCTCCAGCGTGGCGATTTCCTCCTGCATGGCCTGGAACTTGGCCTGCATTTCCTTCGCCTTGCCCATAAGGCCGAGAAGATCCTTCATGATCCCAATCCTTTGTTCGTCAGTTCTCGTCGTCGTCTTCGATCGGCGGCTCGGCCGGCATGTCGGCATCGGCTTCCGTATCCGGCGCATCGGGGATGCGCACGTCGATGATTTTTGCGCCCGGGAAACGGGCGAGGATGGCGGCGACCGTCGGGTCGGCCTTGGCATCCGAGAAGGCGTTATCGCGCTTTTCCGTTTCCATCTCGGAAAGCGTCTGCCCGCCCTCCTCGCGCGAAAGCGACACCATCCAGTGCCGTCCGGTCCAGGCCTTCAGCTTCACGGTCAGGTCGTTCAGCAGCGTCTTGGGCGCATCCGGCGTCAGGCTGACATCGAGCCGGCCCGGCTCGACCTTGACCAGCCGCACGCAGCGCTTGACCTGCACTTTTAGCGCCATGTCGCGGTTGGCGTCGCAAAGGTTTGCGACGTCCGCCAGCGATTTGATCGGAACGCTCGGCGTTTCCTCGACCACCGGCGAAGGCACGAAGGCTGCCGGGGCCGTTTCCGGCTCGCTCGCCACCAGCCGCATCGTCTGGCCGCCGCCATTGCTCGACGGCATCCGCGCCTGCGAGACGGCACTTGCGCCATTGCCGGGGCCGGAGGGTGCCGAAGACGTGGACGGACGCGGCGCAGCGCCATTGGAAGCTGTGCCGTCGCCGAGCGATTTGATCGCCTCGTCCAGCGTCGGCAAGTCGGCGGCATGGGCGAGCCTGATCAGCACCATTTCGGCGGCACTGATCGGACGGTTGGAAGACTGCACCTCGGGAATGCCCTTGAGCAGCATCTGCCAGGTGCGCGAAAGCACCCGTATCGACAGCGTCTGCGAAAATTCGCGACCGCGCACGCGCTCGTCTTCGGAAAGGGCGGCATCGTCACCGGCAGACGGCACAAAGCGCAGCCTGGTTACCAGATGGTTGAACTCGGCAAGGTCGTTGAGCACGGCGACGGGATCGGCTCCAACATCATACTGCGCCCGCAGATCCTGAAGGGCGGATGCCGCGTCACCCTTCATCACATGTTCGAACAGATCGACGATGCGCGCCCGATCAGCCAGACCAAGCATCGCGCGCACCGCTTCGGCGGTGACTTTGCCGGCGCCATGGGCGATTGCCTGGTCGAAGATCGACTGGGCATCGCGCATCGAGCCCTCGGCAGCGCGGGCGATCATCGAAAGCGCGTCATCTTCGACCTCGACGCTTTCCAGCCCGGCGATGCGTGCGAGATCGGCCTTGATCATCGACGCATCGATGCGGCGCAGGTCGAAACGCTGGCAGCGCGACAGGACCGTGATCGGAACTTTCCGGATTTCGGTGGTGGCGAAGATGAATTTCACATGCGGCGGCGGCTCTTCCAGCGTCTTCAACAGGCCGTTGAAGGCCTGCGTGGAGAGCATGTGCACTTCGTCGATGATGTAGACCTTGTAACGCGCCGAGACCGGGGCGTAGCGCACCTGCTCGATGATGTCGCGAATGTCGTCGATGCCGGTATGCGAGGCGGCGTCCATCTCGATCACGTCGACATGGCGGCCTTCCATGATCGCCTGGCAGTGTTCGCCGGGAATGGTGAGATCGACCGAAGGCTGGTTCACCTCGGCGGTCTTGTAGTTGAGCGCGCGCGCCAGAATGCGCGCGGTCGTCGTCTTGCCGACGCCGCGAACGCCGGTCAGCATCCAGGCCTGCGCAATGCGGCCGGAGGAAAACGCGTTGGTCAGCGTGCGGACCATCGGCTCCTGGCCGATCAGCCCGGTGAAATCGTTGGGACGGTATTTGCGCGCGAGCACGCGGTAGGCGGCGGTCTTGCCTGATGGTTGGTTTCCGGCTTCGCTCATCCGCCTGGCTTGCTCCCTTGGCCGCTCGGGTGCGACCGATTCCTCGGACAGAGTTTCGCCCGCACGGCTTGACGCCGTCAATGTCGCGGAAGAAGGGCGAAGAAGGTGGGAGGCTGGAACATGACCCGTTCCGGGCTCGTTAGGGCTGCTTCCTTCCGGACCTGACCCGGTTGGCGAGTGGATCGTCCACCACCAACCTCCCGGCTCTCATATCGGCAATTGCGCAATTAATTGCAAGAGCGAAGGCAAAAGCATGCGTCAAAAGCTTTCCCGGCCAATGAATCGCTTGCAGGTCGCAGGCCAGCACTCTAGCCTCCACGCAAAATTCGAGGAAACGCCAATGATGCCTGGCCTGAAGGCCGGATTTGAGCTGAACGCCCGACTGGAGGCGGACAGCGAGCCCCTGATGTGGCTCGGTCTGTGCGAGCTGCGCATCATGAATGACAGCCGCTGGCCCTGGCTCATCCTCGTGCCGCAACGACCCGGCATCGAAGAAGTGCATGACCTGACGCCGCTCGACCAGGCGATGCTGACCTTCGAGTGCAACACGGTGGCGCAGGCCCTCAAGAAGAGCACCGACTGCACCAAGATCAACACCGGCGCCTTGGGCAATATCGTGCGTCAGCTTCATATCCACGTCATCGCGCGATTCGAAGGTGACGCCGGCTGGCCCGGCCCTGTCTGGGGCCACGGCATGCGCGAACCCTATAAACGGTCTGACCTGCATGGTTTTTGCGAGAAGATACGGTCGGCACTACAGTAATCTTTTGAGCCATCATCGGACCCTGCATGACTTTTCGTCTATTCGACGCGCCTGAGCGCGAAGCGAGCCAATTCGTCGGCTTTGCCGGCAACCTCATAGATCGCCAGTCGGAAAACCGCAGCGACGATTCGGCCAGCAAGGCGCTGGCCGATCCGGCCGCGCGGCTGATGCTGGTGCGCGATGGGCGGCTTTTCCTGAAACTGACCGAGGGCGCCTTCGACGGTTATTTCAGCACCGACGAAATCCCCGCCTTTCAGCCGGTGCTGGATCAGGCGATCCTGCTCGGCTTTTCGGAAACCGGGCCGGTGCTGGCGGCTCCCGCCGGGCTCGACATCGAACAGCTTCCCGAAACGGTCAAGGCGATCGACTACCGCTCGGTCAACATGCAAGGCCTCATCGATCAGTCGGCGGTGGGCGCCATGGCGCAGGCTGCCGCGCTGCTTGCCTGGCATTCGACGCACCGGTTCTGCGGGCGCTGCGGCCACGAGACCGAAATGCGCGCCGGCGGCTACAAGCGCCATTGCCCGAACTGCAATGCCGAGCATTTTCCGCGCACCGACCCCGTCGCCATCATGCTGACGGTGACGCCGGAAAAATGCCTGCTCGGGCGCAGCAAGCATTTTGCGCCCGGCATGTATTCGGCTCTCGCCGGCTTCATCGAGCCCGGCGAGACGATCGAGGCGGCGGTGCGGCGCGAGACGCTGGAGGAAGCCGGCATCAGGCTCGGCCGCGTGGTCTATCACGCCAGCCAGCCCTGGCCGTTCCCCTATTCGCTGATGATCGGGTGCTTCGGCGAGGCGCTGAACGAGGATATCCGCATCGATGCCGAGCTCGAGGACTGCCGCTGGTTTTCCCGCGACGAGGTCCGCGACATGCTGGCCGGCAACCATGCCGGCGGCATTCTCGTGCCGCCGAAATCCGCCATCGCGCATCACCTGATCAAGGCGTGGGCCGAGAGCTGAACCGCCCCGGCCTATTTCGTCACGGAATACCGGACGATGAGGCTACCGTTCGAAAGTGGCCGCGATTCGGCCAGAGTAAGCTCGTGGCGAGCCCCCTTCTTGAACAAAAGCGTGCCTGATCCGAGAAGCCGCGGCACGACGCACAACAGGATCTCGTCGACCAGCCCCTGCTCCAGCAGCGAATGGATGAGGTCGGCGCTGCCGAAGACGTAGAGATCACGCTCGGCGTCCGCTTTGAGCCTGGCGATCTCGCCGCCGATGTCGGCCGTCACCCGCGTGTTGTTCCAGTTCGATGATGTGAGCGTGCGCGAAGCCACCAGCTTCGGCAAAGCGTTCATGAAGTCCTTGACGGGTCCTTCGTCTGTCGTGGTCGTCCAGTAGTCGCGCATGCCTTCATAGGTCACGCGGCCGAACACCAGGGCCTCGGCGCTGGCTCCGAACTCCAGCGACATTTTCTCGAGCTCCGGTCCCCAGGCCGTGTTGTGGAAATCGAGATCCCACTTCTTGTCGCCCTCGAAATAGCCGTCCAGCGTGACGAGGTTCCAAACGATAAGCTTTGCCATTTTTCTATTCCTCCAAAACCGGTTGCAAAACCAAATCGGTTTTCTTTGTAGCAAACTGATAGTGAATTGCAACCGGTTTTTGCAAACGTCGAACAGGAATTTGCGCCCGGCAGATTGCCTGACCAATGTCAGATAAATCTTGATCTCCATACATTGCCTGACTAAAGTCAGGTAATGAGCAAATCGCAAGTCGACCAGATCCGCAGCTTCAACCGCACGGTGACCCGCCGCATCGGCGCGCTGGAAGACAGCTATCTGCGCCGCGGTCGCCCGCTCGGCGAGGCGCGGCTGCTTTTCGAGATCGGGCCGGAAGGCGCGGGGCTGGGCGCGCTCCGCTCCCAGTTGGGGCTTGATTCCGGCTATCTCAGCCGCATGCTGCGTTCGCTCGAGACGCATGGCCTGGTTTCCGTCGACAAGCTTGACGGCGATGCCCGCAGCCGCCACGCGACCTTGACCGAAAAGGGCCGCGCCGAGCACGCGGCCTACGACGCCCTGTCGGACGATCTGGCGAATTCCATTCTCGAGCCGCTTTCGCCGGCAGCGCAGGACCGGCTCGTGGCCGCGATGGCGGAGGTCGAGCGCCTGCTGACCGCCGCTGCCGTCACCATCGGCGAGGAAGACGCCAATAGCACTGATGCCCAGCAATGCATGGCGCTCTATGTCGAGGAACTGGCGACGCGCTTCGAAGAAGGTTTCGACACCAGCAAGGGAAACAGCGTGAGGGGCGACGAGTTCATCCGCCCGCACGGCAGCTTCCTGATCGCCCGGCTCGACGGAAACCCTGCCGGCTGCGGCGCGGTACGCATGCTCGATGCCACGACGGCGGAGATCAAACGGATGTGGGTCGCACCCTCCGCGCGCGGGCTCGGCGTTGCCGGCCGCATGCTACACAGGCTGGAGGCGATAGCCCGCGAACTGGGCGCGCAAACGGTCTATCTCGACACCAACCGCGCGCTTAGGGAAGCGCAGTCGCTCTACAAGCGCGACGGCTATGCGGAAATCAAGCCGTACAACGACAATCCCTACGCCGATCACTGGTTCGCGAAGCGGCTGTAGATCATCGCTTCGGCGGGGCAATCGCATACGGCACAACAGACCCCCACTCCGTCTCGGCTTCGCCGAGCCACCTCTCCCCCTCAAAAGGGGAGAGGAAGGGAGCCAGCCTTGCGGCCGTGCGTTTCCTCTCCCCCGTCGATCGGGGGAGAGGTGGCTCGGCGAAGCCGAGACGGAGTGGGGGTCGAATTCTTATACGATAGCCTAAGCCGCCTTAGCTCAGTCGCTCATATTCCAGCTCTGGCGCTCGTCATTCGCCGGGTAGACGCCGAGAATGCGGACTTCCTTCGAGAAGAACCGCAGTTCCTCGAGCGCGTTCTTGAGACCCTGGTCTTCCGGGTGGCCTTCGACGTCGGCGTAGAACTGCGTCGCGGTGAAGGCGCCGAGCTGGTAGCTTTCCAGCTTGGTCATGTTGATGCCGTTGGTGGCGAAGCCGCCCATCGCCTTGTAGAGAGCGGCCGGCACGTTGCGGACGCGGAAGACGAAGGTCGTCATCATCTTGGCGTCGGGGCGCGGACGCTCCACCCACTGCTTGTTCTTGGTCAGGACGACGAAGCGGGTGACGTTGCTGTCGGTGTCCTCGACGTTTTCTTCCAGTATATCAAGGCCGTAGAGGCTGGAGGCCAGCCGCGGCGCCAATGCGCCCATCGTCCGGTCCTTCACCTCGGCCACCAGCCTGGCAGCACCCGCCGTGTCGCCGGCGACCACCGGCTTCCAGCCGTTCTTGCGGATGTATTTGCGGCACTGGCCGAGCGCGTGGATGTGGCTGTGGATCGTCTTGATTTCCTGCCGTTTCACGCCCGGCAGCACCATCAACTGGAAATGGATCGGCAGAAAATATTCGCCGACGATGTGCAGCTTCGATTCGGGCAGCAAATGGTGGATGTCGGCGACGCGGCCCGCGATCGTGTTCTCGATCGGGATCATGGCGAGATCGGCCTTGCCGGTTTCGACCGCGTTGAACGCATCCTCAAAGGTCGGGCACGGCAACGGCTCCATATCGGGATAGACGTTGCGGCAGGCCGTGTCGGAATTCGCGCCCGGCTCGCCCTGGAAGGAAATGCGGTTGGTCTTGTCGGGCATGGTCAGGCCTTGTCTTTATCTGGATAGAATTTCGCGGGCACGTTCGAGGTCTTCGGGCGTATCGACGCCCAGCGGCACGGTCGCCACGATCTCGGCATCGATGCGCATGCCGGCTTCCAGCGCGCGCAGTTGCTCCAGCTTTTCGCGCTTTTCCAGCGGCGACGGCTTGAGCTTGACGAAACGCTCCAGCGCCAAGCGGCGATAGGCATAGAGCCCGATGTGATGAAAAAGCGGCCCCTCGCCCCAGGGCGCGGTGGCGCGGGTGAAATAGAGCGCGCGCAGGCGATTTTCCGAAAGCGGCGAACCGACGATCTTGACCACGTTGGGATTGGTCTTCTCGTCGTTGCGGGTGATTTCGACGCCCAGCGTCGCGATATCGACCGCCGGGTTCTCGAACGGAGCAAGGGCCGCGCGGATCGTTTGCGGGTCGATCGTCGGCAGATCGCCCTGGACATTGATGATGGTCTCGACCGCACCGTCGGGGTCAACCGTCGTCAGCGCCTCGAAAATCCGGTCGGAGCCCGATTCGTGCTCGACGCGGGTCATGACGGCCTCGAAACCATGGGCGCGGACCGCATCCGCCACCTCCGCCGTATCCGTCGCCACCACGACGCGACCCAGTCCGCTTTCCCTGGCGCGCTCGGCAACATGGACGATCATCGGGCGGCCGCAGATGTCGGCGAGAGGCTTGCCCGGCAGGCGCGTGGCGCGCATTCGCGCGGGAATCAGGATGAGTGGTGACATGGAAGCTACAAATCGATCCGAAAGGGCAGTGGTTAAAGTGGCAAAAGGTCTCACTGGAACCGCCCTTATAGGTGTTGCAACGGTCGAGCAAAAGACCTAGTTTCCGCCCAATTCTGCCGGTCCCGACCGGTGGGGACGCAATGCCGTCGGCACCGGAAGCGACACTTCCGCTGGCAAGCCGGCCAAGGGAGACTGGGGCGAATGGACTCATTCGAATTCAACAAATTGATCGGCGGCCTCTTGGCTACCGTTTTCGTCGTCTTTTCGATCGCCCTCGCGTCCGATGCGATCTTCGCTTCGCCCGCTCCTGAAAAGCCCGGCTTCATCGTCGAGGCGGCCGAGGAAGCGCCTGCCGAAGGTGGCGCTGCCGCTCCGGCTGCCAAGCCGATCGCCGAGCTGCTTGCAACCGCCAATGCCGAAGCCGGCGCGGCCGTGTTCAAGAAGTGCCAGGCCTGCCATTCCGGCGAAAAGGGCGGCCCCAACAAGGTCGGCCCCGATCTCTGGGATGTCATCGACCGCCCCGTCGGCGAGCATGAAGGCTTTGCCTACTCGGCCGGCATGAAGGATTTTTCGAAGAACGGCGGCACGCACTGGACCTACGACAACCTCAACCACTTCCTCACCTCGCCCAAGGGCTTCGTGAAGGGAACGGCCATGGGTTTCGCCGGTATCAAGAAGGATGACGAGCGCGCCAACCTGATCGCCTATCTGCGCACGCTGTCGGACAGCCCGAAGCCGCTGCCTGAAGCGGGTGCGGCTCCGGCCGAAGGTGCGGCGCCTGCGGAAGGTGCGGCTCCTGCAGCCCCGGCTGAGGGTGCTGCTCCCGCCGCACCGGCACCGGCTGCTCCGGCACCAGCGCCCGCGCAGTAACGAAATAATCATCGCACAATCATGAAAAAGCCGGGTTCAGCCCGGCTTTTTTGTTAGCGTTTTCGCATATGGTCGCGAATACTGGACAAACATGGTTTCCATTTCGGCGCGACGCCCTACACTGAAGACCTGACGGAAAGGATGACGATGAAGGCAGGATTGACGCGAACGATCGGCAAACTCGGGCTTCTACCGGCCCTGCTCGCGGCAAGTCTTCTTTCGGCATCGGCCGACGAATGGCGGACATCGTCGACGCTCGGCGACGACACCAAATACGGCAGCGAATTCAAGCAGTACGACTACGTCAATCCGAACGCCCCCAAGGGCGGCACGCTGAACAGCATCGCGACGGGCACGTTCGACAGCTTCAACCCCTATATCGTGCAAGGTTCGCCTGCGGCCGGCTTTGCCGGCTTCGGCGGCGGCCTGCTCTATGAAATGCTGATGGAGCAGTCGATCGACGAGCCCGGCGTCAGCCATCCGATGATCGCAGACGCCTACAAATACCCGGACGACTATTCCTCGGCGACCTACCGGCTCGATCCCCGCGCCAAATGGCACGATGGCACGCCCATCACAGTCGACGATGTCGTCTGGTCGTTCAACACGCTGAAGGCCAACAGCCCGCAATACAGCCGCTATTACGTCAATGTGAAGGAGGCGGTCGCCATCTCGGATCGCGAGGTGGAATTCCGCTTCGACCAGAAGGGCAACCGCGAACTGCCCAAGATCATGGGCGACCTCGCTATTCTGCCCAAGCATTGGTGGGAAGGCACGGACAAGAACGGCAAGAAGCGCGACATCACCAAGCCGACGCTGGAAGCGCCGCTCGGTTCGGGCGCCTACAAGATCGAGAGCTTCAAGCCGGGCTCCGAAATCATCTGGAGCCGCGTGCCCGACCACTGGTCGGCCAATGTCGGCGTCAATGTCGGCCGCAACAATTTCGACCGCCGCCGCTACGTCTACTTCCTTGACGATACCGCCGCATGGCAGGCATTCACCAAGGGCGGTATCGAGGACATCGAACGGGAAGCCAGCGCGCGCCGCTGGATGACCGTCTACAACTTCCCGGCGCTGAACGCCGGCGATGTCATCAAGCGGGAATTCAAGGCGACCGGCCTGCAGAACATGCAGGCTTTTGCGATGAACCTGCGCCGGCCGCTGTTCCAGGATAAGCGCGTGCGCGAGGCGCTTACCTACGCCTTCGATTTCGAGACCATGAACCGCACCCAGTCCTTTGGCCTGAACGTTCGCACCAACAGCTACTTCATCGGCAGCGAGCTTGCCTCGAGCGGCTTGCCGCAGGGCAAGGAGCTGGAAATCCTCAACCAGTACAAGGACAAGCTGCCGCCGGAACTGTTCACGCAGGAGTTCAAGCTGCCGGTCTACGAGACGCCGCAGTCCGAGCGCGAGAACCTGCGCAAGGCGATCGCGCTGTTTGCCGAAGCCGGGTGGAAGATCCAGAACGGCAAGATGACCAACGAGAAAGGCGAGCCGTTTACCTTCGAGATCATGGACAGCCGGCAGGGCGTCGAGCCGACGATCAACCCCTACATCGCCATGCTGCGCAAGATCGGCGTGACCGCCTCGCTTCGCATCGTCGACACCAGCCAGTACATAAACCGCGTCAACGATTTCGATTTCGACATGATAACCACGGTTCTTCCGCAGTCGAGTTCGCCGGGCAACGAACAGCGCGATTACTGGAGCACCAAGGCAGCCGATTCTCCCGGTTCGCGAAACTACTCCGGCATCAAGGATCCGACCGTGGATGCGCTGGTCGACCGGGTCATCTTCGCCACCGACCGCGAAGACCTCGTCGCCGCCACCCACGCGCTCGACCGGGTGCTGTTGTGGAACTACTACTACATGCCGCAGTTCAGCCGGCCCGATGTCTGGCTGGCCTACTGGAACAAGTTCGGGGTCCCCGACAAGCAGCCTGACTATATCGGTCCCGACATCGATTCCTGGTGGATCGACCCCGAGAAGGAAAAGGCGCTGGCCGCAAAATACAAGAGCGGCAATTGATGGCGGCGAGGCTCGCTCGACGAACATTTCTGGCCGGGGCCGCATCGGCCGTTGCAGCGCCCCTGCTGCCCGGCCTTGCCTTCGCTGAAACGCCCACCGGCACCAGGCTGCACGGGCTATCAGCCTTCGGCGACCTCAAATATCCGGCGGATTTTACCCATTTCGACTACGTCAACGCCGACGCGCCAAAGGGCGGCATCTTCAATTTCTCGCCGCCCAGCTGGTTCTACAATCAGAGCCCGCTGACCTTCAACACGTTGAACTCCTTCACCGCCAAGGGCGACGCGCCGCCGCGCATGGAAATGTGCTTCGATTCGCTCATGACCGGCGGCATGACCGGCGCGCTCGATGAGCCCGACGCCGTTTACGGGCTGCTTGCGGAGAGCGTGACCCTTTCGGAAGACCGCAACACATTCGAATTCGCGCTGCGCCCCGAAGCAAAATTCAACGACGGCACGCCGCTGACGGCCGAGGACGTCGCCTTTACCTTCAACCTCTACAAGGACAAGGGCCACCCCGACCTGCTGCTGCCGCTGGCCCAGATGACGCAAGCCGTGGCCGTCGATGCCCGCACCTTGAGGCTCAGCTTTAACGGCAAGCAATCCGCCCGCACGATCCTCAACGTCGCCGGCTTCCCGATCGTGTCGAAGGCCTATTTCGAGGCCAATTCCTTCGACAGCGCCAATATGAAACCGCCGCTTGGCTCCGGGCCCTACAAGGTCGGCCGTGTCGCTCCCGGCCAGACCATCGAATATGAGCGCGTTGCCGATTATTGGGGCCGTGACCTTCCGGTCAATCGCGGCCTCTACAATTTCGACCGCATCCGCATCGAGTTTTACCAGGACCGGCAGGCCGGCTTCGAAGCCTTCAAGAAGGGCGACGTGCTCTATCGGCAGGAATTCACCGCTCGCGTCTGGGCGACAGGCTACGACTTTCCCGCCCTCAACCAGGGCAAGGTGGTCAAGCGCGAATTCCCGGCCGAGAAGCGTCCTTCCATGCAGGCCACCGCCATCAATCTGCGCCGCGAACGCTTCCGCGACAGGCGCGTGCGGCTGGCGATCAACATGTGCTTCGACTTCGAATGGACGAAGCGCAACCTGTTTTACGGTTCCTACGACCGTTCGCAGTCCTGTTTCGAGAAGTCGGACTATCGCGCCGAAGGCATGCCTTCGCCTGAAGAGCTGGCGCTGCTGGAGCCGCTGCGCGGGAAGATACCGGACGAGGCCTTCGGCGAGGCCGTCGTGCTGCCGGTGTCCGACGGCTCAGGCCGCGACCGCAAGCTGCTGGGTGCGGCCTCGAAGCTTCTGACTGAAGCCGGCTGGAAACGCTCCGGGCAGTTCCTCGCCAACGACAAGGGCGAGAGCCTCAGCGTCGAACTCCTCGTCGATGACGAAGGCTGGATCAGGATCGCTTCACCCTGGATCGAGAACATGAAGGCGATCGGCATCGACGCCTCGATCCGCAGCGTCGATTCGGCGCAATATGGAGCGCGGCAGGCGGAATTCGATTTCGACCTGATCGTGATGGCGCTGTCCTTCGATGCAACGCCGACGCGTGAAAGCCTGGAAGGCATTTTCCATTCGCGCTCGGCCACGCTTCCCGGCTCGCGCAATCTGCCTGGAACGGCCGACCCCGGCATTGATGCCCTGGTGGAGGCTGCCGGCACCGCGACAGACCGCAAAACGCTGACGACTGCACTGCGCGCACTCGACCGGGTCTTGCGCGCGCGGCAAGACTGGATTCCAAGTTGGTACCTGGCGAATCATCGGGCAGCCTTCTGGGACATGTTCGGCTACAAGGAGCCAAAACCCGACTTCGGCTTTCCGGTGGAAGCAATGTGGTGGTTTGACAAGGACAAGGCGGCAGCGATTGGCAAGGCCTAGGTTTATAGTTTTGGGAATAGACTGCATCCCTTCTAGCTCGTCGATGGGGCTTGCCTGATGGGCGCCTATATCCTCCGGCGCATTCTGCTGATGATCCCGACGCTGCTCGGCATCATGGCGATTTCCTTTGCGGTGGTGCAGTTCGCGCCGGGTGGCCCGGTCGAGCAGGTGATTGCCAAGCTGACCGGACAGGGCGGCGATTCGAGCGACCGCATCTCAGGCGGCAGCGGTGCGGATGCCGGCGTCACCAATTTCGACGCGAGCGGCGTCACCTCCTCCAAATATCGCGGCGCGCAGGGGCTCGACCCCGAATTCATCGCCAAGCTCGAAAAGCAGTTCGGCTTCGACAAGCCGCCGCTCGAACGCTTCGGCCTGATGCTGTGGAACTACGCCCGCTTCGATTTCGGCCAGAGCTATTTCCGCGATATCGGCGTGCTCGACCTCATCATCGAGAAAATGCCTGTGTCGATCTCGCTGGGGATATGGCTGACGCTCATCTCGTACCTGATCTCGATCCCGCTCGGCATCCGCAAGGCGGTGAAGGACGGCTCGACCTTCGACACCTGGACCAGCGGCATCATCATCATCGGCTACGCGATCCCTGCCTTCCTGTTCGCCATCCTGCTGATGGTCCTGTTTGCCGGTGGCTCCTTCTTCGACTGGTTTCCGCTGCGCGGCCTGACCTCGGACAATTGGGACCAGCTCTCCTGGGGCGGCAAGATCGTCGACTATTTCTGGCACCTGGCCCTGCCGATGACGGCCATGGTGCTGTCGCAGTTCGCGGTGCTGACGCTGCTCACCAAGAACTCCTTCCTCGATGAAATCCGCAAGCAATATGTCGTCACCGCCCGCGCCAAGGGGCTGACGGAACGCAGCGTGCTTTACGGCCACGTCTTCCGCAACGCCATGTTGATCGTCGTCGCCGGCTTCCCCGGCGCCTTCATCTCGGCCTTCTTCACCGGCTCGCTTTTGATCGAGAACATCTTCTCGCTCGATGGGCTCGGCCTGCTCGGCTACAAATCGATCCTCGACCGCGACTACCCGGTTGTCTTCGCCAATCTCTACATCTTCTCGCTGATCGGCCTGTTCGTCAGCCTGCTTTCTGATCTCACCTATACATGGATCGACCCGCGCATCGATTTCGAGCGGAGGGACGTCTGATGGCCGTCGTGGAGGACGTCACCACCCGCCCGGTTTCAAAGCCGTGGCTGTCGCCGCTCAACCAGCGGCGCTGGGCCAACTTCAAGGCCAACCGCCGGGGCTACTGGTCGCTGTGGATTTTTCTGGTCCTGTTCGTGCTGTCGCTGTTTGCCGAATTCATCGCCAACGACCGGCCGATTCTGGCCTCCTACAAGGGCGAAATCCTGTTTCCGGCGGTGATCGACTACCCGGAAGAAAAATTCGGCGGCTTCTACGCCGTCACCGACTATCGCGACCCGGTGATCAGCGACGAGATCACCTCGAACGGCTGGATAATCTGGCCGCCGATCCGCTACCACTACCGCACCGTCAACAACGAGGTCCCGGAAGCAGCACCGGCCAAGCCGTCCTGGATGTACGACAAGCAGACGCGCTGCCAGCGCTACCCGAAAGGGGTCGATGACGAGAACTGCAACATCGGCAACTGGAACTGGCTCGGCACCGACGACCAGGCCCGCGACGTGCTTTCGCGCTCCATCTACGGCTTCCGCATTTCGGTGCTGTTCGGCCTGATCCTCACCGCCGGCTCCGCCCTCATCGGCGTCTCGGCCGGCGCCATGCAGGGCTATTTCGGCGGCTGGACCGACCTTCTGTTCCAGCGCTTCATCGAGATATGGTCGGCCATTCCGGTGCTCTACCTCCTGCTGATCATCTCGGCGATCCTGCCGCCCGGCTTCTTCATCCTGCTCGGCATCATGCTGCTGTTCTCCTGGGTCGCCTTCGTCGGCGTGGTGCGGGCCGAGTTCCTGCGCGCCCGCAACTTCGAATATGTGAATGCCGCCCGCGCGCTCGGCGTGCCCAACCGCACCATCATGTTCCGCCACCTGCTGCCCAACGCCATGGTGGCAACGCTGACCTTCCTGCCCTTCATCCTCAACGGCTCGATCTCGACCCTGACCTCGCTCGACTTCCTCGGTTTCGGCCTGCCACCCGGCTCGGCCTCGCTTGGCGAGTTGCTCAAGCAAGGCCAGCGCAACCTCAACGCGCCCTGGCTGGCGCTGTCGGGCTTCGTCGTGATTTCGCTGATGCTGTCGCTGCTGATCTTCATCGGCGAAGCCACCCGCGACGCCTTCGACCCGAGGAAGACGTTCAAATGATTTCTCGTTCATGGTATAATTTCGCCAGTTTTCTACCATGGAGACGATCATGGGCATGAACATCAAGAGCGAAAAGGCACAACGCCTGGCACGGCAGCTGGCCGACGAGACCGGACAGAGCATGACGGCCGCCGTCGAACAGGCGCTGGAGGCCGAAATCGCGCGGCTGCATCTGCAACGGGATATTGCAGAGCGCAAACGGCGCGTTCGCGAGATCGTCAAGAGCTTCGGACCGGTTCCCGAAGGCGTAACCAGCGATCACTCTGACCTGTACGACGAATGGGGATTGCCAACGTGATCGTAGATGCGTCGGCACTTCTTGCGATCATTTTCGACGAGCCTGACGGCGAGCGCATGGAGAACATGCTCATCGAATCGCAGCAGCGTCCGGTGATGTCGCCGGTCAATTTCCTCGAAGCAACGGTTCGCGTCGATCAGATGAAGTCGGAAGCAAAGTCGCGGAAGCTGGACGAGCTCTTCAAAGCCCTGGCCATCGAGATCACGACAGTTACGCCCGAACAGGCTTATCTTGCCCGCGAAGCCTACCAGAAGTTCGGCAAGGGCAATCACATCGCCAAGCTCAACCTCGGCGATTGCTTCGCCTATGCGCTGGCCAAGGCGCGAAACGAACCGCTCCTGTTCAAGGGCGACGATTTCAGGAACACCGACATCGAGGCCGCCATTTGACCTCCCCCCTCCTCTCCGTACGCGATCTTTCCGTCGCCTTCACGCAAGGCGGCAAGACGCAGACCGCGGTCGACCGCATTTCCTTCGATATCGCCAAGGGCGAGACCGTGGCGCTTGTCGGCGAGTCGGGCTCGGGCAAGTCGGTCTCGGCGCTGTCGGTGCTGAAGTTGCTGCCCTACCCGGCCGCCAGCCACCCGTCCGGGCAGATCCTGTTCGACGGGGCCGACCTGCTCGCGCTCGGCGAGAAGGATCTGCGGCGCGTGCGCGGCAACAAGATCACCATGATCTTCCAGGAGCCGATGACCTCGCTCAATCCGCTGCACACGATTTCGCAGCAGATCGTCGAAATCCTGAAGCTGCATCGCGGCATGGCCGACAAGCCGGCGCGTGTGCGAACGCTGGAACTGCTCAACGAGGTTGGCATCCGCGATCCGCAGAAGCGCCTCGACGCCTATCCGCACCAGCTCTCCGGCGGCCAGCGCCAGCGTGTCATGATCGCCATGGCGCTCGCCAACGAGCCGCAACTGCTGATCGCCGACGAGCCGACCACCGCGCTCGACGTCACCGTCCAGGCACAGATCCTCGAGCTTCTCGACGGCCTCAAGAAAAAGAACGGCATGTCGATGCTGTTCATCACCCATGACCTCGGCATCGTGCGCAAGGTCGCCGACCGCGTCTGCGTCATGACCAAGGGCAAGATCGTCGAGACCGGCCCGACCAAGGACATCTTCGCCAATCCGCAACACGAATACACCCGCCATCTTCTGGCGGCCGAGCCGAAGGGCAAGCCGCCGCTCGCCGACGATACGGCAAAGACCGTCATGTTGGGTCGCGACATCAAGGTGTGGTTCCCGATCAAGGAAGGCTTCTTCCGCAAGACGGTCGATCATGTGAAGGCGGTCGACGGCATCGACGTGACGGTACGCGCCGGCCAGACGCTCGGCGTCGTCGGCGAATCCGGTTCGGGCAAGACGACGCTCGGTCTGGCGCTCGCCCGCATGATCTCCTCCAGCGGCAAGATCAATTTCAACGGCCGCGACATCAACCAGCTCTCCTTCAACGACATGCGCCCGCTGCGGCGCGAATTGCAGATCGTCTTCCAGGACCCGTTCGGCTCGCTCAGCCCGCGCATGTCGGTCTCCGACATCATCGAAGAAGGGCTGAAAATCCATGAGCCGAAGCTCTCCGACGCCGAGCGCGACAAGCGCGTGGTCGACGTTCTCAACGAAGTCGGCCTCGATCCCGAAACGCGCTTCCGCTACCCGCATGAGTTTTCCGGCGGCCAGCGCCAGCGCATCGCCATTGCGCGGGCCATGGTGCTGAAGCCGCGCTTCGTCATGCTGGACGAGCCGACATCGGCGCTCGACATGAGCGTGCAGGCGCAGGTGGTCGACCTGCTGCGCGAGCTTCAGGCCAAGCACGACCTCGCCTATCTCTTCATCAGCCATGATTTGAAGGTCATTCGGGCGCTCGCCAATGACGTCATCGTCATGCGCAACGGCCAGATCGTGGAATCCGGCCCTTCGCGCCAGATTTTCGAACAGCCGCAGTCGGACTATACTCGCGCCCTGATGTCGGCCGCGTTCAAGATCGAGACCGCGCCGGTCGGCGTCGTCAGCGAGTAGACACACAAGAAAAGCAACAGAACGGGGAAACGTCTGGCATGCAGAAGGGCCGCATCCTGCTTTCGGTCACCGGGTTCAATCCGCAACGATGGCACGAGCTTTTGTCAGCGAGCCGCGAGGTGGTGCTGAAACCGGATGGGCCGGAAGACCCCTCCATCACCTATGCGGTGGTGTGGAAGCAGCCGGCCAACATCCTGGCGAAACTGCCCAATCTGCGCGCGGTCTTCTCCATCGGCGCCGGCGTCGATCACCTCTTCAACGATCCCGGCTTGCCCGATGTGCCGATCGTGCGCGTGGTGGCCGACAATCTCACCCAGCATATGGTCGAATACATCGTGTGGCGGGTCATGGATCATCACCGCCAGGGCGCGCTTTTCCGCAACCAGCAGCAGAAGAAGATCTGGCACGAGCCGCCGCAGCGGCTGGCCGGCGACATTTCGGTCGGCATCATGGGGCTCGGCGAACTCGGGCGCGCTGCCGCAAGCGTGTTGCTCGGCCTCGGCTTCCGCGTCAATGGCTGGGGCCGCACCGATCGGCCGATGGCCGGCGTGGAGACCTATCACGGCGATGCCGGGCTGGTGCCCTTCCTCAACGCCACCGATATCCTCGTCGTGCTGCTGCCGCTGACGCCGGCCACCAAGGGCATCATCGACTACGGCGTGCTGCGCCAGCTGCGCCGCCGCAACGGGCTCGGCGGTGCTGTGCTGATCAATGCCGGGCGCGGGCGGCTGCAGAAGGACGTGGACATCGTCCGCGCGCTGGAAGACGGAACGCTGAAGGAAGCGAGCCTCGACGTGTTCGAGGTCGAACCGCTGCCCAAGACCAGCCCGCTGTGGTCGCATCCCAAGGTGTTCGTGACCCCGCATTCCGGCGCCACCTCCGACCCTGCCCATCTTGCAGCACCAATGCTGGCACAGATGGACGCCTTCGAGCGCGGCGAGCCGCTGCAGAACGTCGTCAACCGCGAGGCGGGCTACTAGGCGCGCACCTTACTGTGAATCCGAAAGCTGCGCTTCGATGGCGGCCTTGTCGATGATCGACCATACGTTCTCGATGCGGTTTTCCCGAAACTCATAGAATACGTTCTCGGCAAACGAGACCTTCTTGCCGTTTACGGGGAGGCCGAACAGCATGCCTTTCGGCGTGCAGTCGAACTGCAGGCGGCTGGCTATACGCGGCGGCTGCGCAATCAGCATCTTGATGTCGAAATAGAGATCCGGAATCGCCCGAAAATCGCCCTCCAGCATCTCGCGATAACCCGCCAGCCCGATCCGCTCGCCGTTGTAATGAGCCTCCTCGTGAACAAACTGCCCCAGATTCGCCCAGTCCTGCTTGTTCAGGCAGGCAATGTAGCCGCGGTAGATATCGGAGAGGTCGGGTGTCGTCATGGGTGTGCATTCCGTGCTGCCAAGGTTCCTGGTGCAAGGTAGGCGAGGACGCCACAACCGTCCAAAGCATTATGTGGCCGGTCCTGATGTTGACGCGCGTTCTGCGCCGTTGAGGCTCATGCTACGCCCGGGATGACGAAGAGACGGCGGCGCCTTTAGCGGGAACCTTGGCGATTAGCAGCGACAGCCATGAAGTCGTCATCCCGGAAACCGCAGCGAAGCGGAGGTTATCCGGGACCCATTGGCCTGATCGTCGTCAAGCACGGCCCGGTCCTGATATTGACGCGTTCTGCGCCGCTGAAGCTCTTTTGCATTCCGGCATGGATCCCGGGTCTCCGCTTCGCTCCGCCCGGGATGACGAGGTGGTGGGTGTCGCCGCTAATCGCAAACGTTGTTGACTGCCGCACAGCAGGCGCGGCTACCGCGCCGGAGACGTAACTGCCGCGCGCCAGCGTTGACGATTAGCGAAGACCTAACATGCCGTTCGTCATCCCGGGCGCAGCATGAGCGAAGCGCATGCGGGGGTCGCTCTTGCGACGGATCCATGCCGGACCATCGATGACGGCTGCTGCGGTGCAGAACTGCCGAAGCTGAAACCAGCGGAAACTGTGGGGGAAAGATTCACCGCAAATTTCCCGCCAACCCATTGTTTCCACTCACCCCACACATTTTTTCACTCCCAATCTTTCCACACCCTCAAACACCGCCCGCATAATCCCCCCATCGCTCCTGCGGGACCGGGTCTGGAACCGGGATCAAGGGGGAGTGGCGGTGACCTCCCGCCCTGGTGTGGTAGCCAGGGACCCGAGGGCCCGACACAGGTCGGCGTGGAACGAGCACGGCGCAAATGCCACTGCCCAAAACCATGCGGAGAACCCGCGGCGTCTTGTCCATGGAATGTACATGGAGCGGGCGTTGTGACCGGCCGACTTCGGGACAGACACCGAGACGGGCGCGGAAGTCGCGCCACGTACTAAACATTAGGAAGGCACGGCCAAGCGCCCCGCTTCCCGATCTTTGACAATGGCCAGATGCGAAAGCAGGCGTGGCGATGAACAGGTGCGTCCTTCGAGGCTCCCCTTCGACAAGCTCAGGATCGCACCTCAGGATGAGGGAGGGTGTGCCGGCAGAAGCCCCTTTTCATGAAGGGTAGGAACGTCTCAGGATCAGGAATAGCGCCAACCTCCCTCATCCTGAGGTGCGAGCAGAGCGAGCCTCGAAGGACGCGCCGGAATGCACCGGGGACAGGGCGTGGCGATGATGAAGTGCGCCTCTCCTTCTCCCCTTGTGGGAGAAGGAAGGGTGCAGCCTCAGCCCTACGGCCTTCTGAATCCCGTCGGCCCGCCATAGAGATAGCCGATGCGGGCGATGGCTTCTTTGAGTCCCTCGCGCGAAACCATCATGGTGTGGCCGTTGGCGTGGATCATGTTCTCCGTGTCGGTCATGATGGCGACGTGGCCTTTCCAGAAGACCAGGTCGCCGCGCCGCAGGCCCGAAAAATCTGGCCCGACGTCAAGCGGTTCGCCGAGCCCCGCCGCCTGCATGTCGGAATCGCGCAGCACGTCCCTGCCTGTCATGCGCATGGCCAGCTGGACAAGGCCCGAGCAATCGATGCCGAAGCCGGACACGCCGCCCCAGAGATAGGGCGTGCCGATGAACATCTCGGCGACGCTGACATAGTCGGCGGCAAATTCGCCGATCGGGCGCAGGTGGCCGGCGATCATCCCCTCGCCCGACGCCAGCACAGAATAGACCGTGCCGCGCGTTTCGGCGGCCCCGGTGACCGTGACCGTCGATCCCATCGACAGGTCGGCGGTGCGGGGGAAGCGCAGGTCCGGCCCCGGATAGACGAAGGTTCGCGCCACCGAAACGATATGCGTCGGCACGGCGTCGCGAGAAATCAGGGCCGTATCAGTGACATAGCCGACATAGCCGTCGCGCTCGGCCTGCACCCAGGCCCAGCCCTCTGCCTCCTCGAACACCGTAACATCGTCGCCAAGCAGCAGTTGCGTGTTGACGCCGGCGTCCGGCCGCGGCGCCTTTCGCATATCGGCAACCGGCACCGATATGCGCGCCGGCCTGCCGGACACGAAGCGCTCGGCTGAAACCTCGCCCTGCAGCCGGGCATCGGCAAGATCGGCACGGAAGGCATGCAGGCGGGCATCGTGGGCGGTCAAAGCGGCAACTCCATTGCTTTGGCAATGATAGCATCGCCCAGCCGCTCGACATAGAGCGCGCCCTCGATCGTGCGCTTGATCAGCACGTTGCGCTTGTCGAGTTCGTCGCGGTGGCGCGACACCAGCTTCATCGCGCCCATCGTGTCGAGGGCGCGGGTGATCACCGGCTTGGTGACGTTGAGCTTCGCGGCAAGGCCACGCACCGTGTGCGGCGGCGGATCGAGATAGATCGTGAGCAGGATCGCCGCCTGGCGCACGGTCAGATCAGGCGCATCGTCGCGCACTTCGAAGAGCATGACCTGCTGCCAAAGCCGCAAAGCCTGGCTGGGACGCAAATGGACTGACATCGCGCCAGCATGACGGCAAAACGTTTCGGTTCCGTTTCAGCCCGGCAAGAAGCGGCTCTGTTCCGGCTCAGCCGTAGCGATCCGAAATCACCTTCTCCAGCGCGCGAATCGCCTGCGCCTCACCGCCTGCCGGGCCATAGGACCGGTCAGCCGGGTTCCAGGCGTAGATGTCGAAATGCGCCCAGCTTGCCGCCTTCTCGACGAAGCGCTGGAGGAACAGGGCCGCCGTGATCGAGCCGGCGAAACCGTCAGCGGTGACGTTGTTGATGTCGGCGACCTTGGACGACAGCTTGGCATCGTAGGGCTTCCACAGCGGCATGCGCCACAGCGGGTCCTCGACGGAGAGAGCCGCCGCGGCAAGATCGGCGGCAAGCGCATCGTCGCCGGTGTAGAAGGGCGGCAGATCCGGCCCGAGCGCGACGCGAGCAGCGCCCGTCAGTGTCGCCATGTCGACCAAAAGCTGCGGCTCTTCTTCGTCGGCCAGCGCCAGCGCATCGGCCAGCACCAGCCGGCCCTCGGCGTCGGTGTTGCCGATCTCCACGGTGATTCCCTTGCGGCCGGTCAGGATGTCGCTCGGCCGGAAGGCATTCGCCGAGATGGCGTTCTCAACCGCGGGGATGAGCACGCGCAGGCGAACCTTCAGGCCGGCACTCATGATCATCGAGGCAAGGCCGAGCACATTGGCGGCACCGCCCATGTCCTTCTTCATCAGCAGCATGCCGCTCGAAGGCTTGATGTCGAGGCCACCGGTGTCGAAGCAGACGCCCTTGCCGACCAGCGTCACCTTGGGTGCATTCTTCTCGCCCCAGACGATGTCGATGAGACGCGGCGCTTCCGCCGAGGCGCGGCCAACGGCGTGGATCATCGGGAAATTCTGCTTCAGCAGATCATCACCCTTGATGACCTCGATCTTTGCCTTGTGCTTCTTGGCCAGCTTGCGCGCGGCAGCCTCCAGCGCGTCCGGTCCCATGTCGTTGGTCGGCGTGTTGACCAGATCGCGGGTCAGGAAGACGCCCTCCGCGATGCGGCTGACCTGTTCGAGGTCGGCGCCGGCGGGGAGTGAAAACCGCAGTTCCTTGCCGGGTTTCTTGCCGTAGCGGGTGAAGACGTAACCGCCGAGAACGAGGGCGAGCGACGCAAGCGCCGGGTTGCCGGGCGACGACGCAAAATGCCAGTCGCCTTCCGGCAGCGCCTTGGCAAGCGCGCCGATGGCAAGCGCGCCGTTGCTGTCGTCCGCCTTGCCGAGACCGAACAGCGCGCCGGCGATAGCACCGTCGGCGCCGGGAAGCACCAGCGTGCGGCCGGCCTCGCCCGAGAACCCGTTATGCTTGGCCCAGGCACTGGCCGCCGGATCAAGGCCTGCGGCTTCAAGCTCGCCCTTGGCGACGAGGTGGACCGGGTTCGAGTGCTTCAGCTTCTTCTCGGTGAGGTCGAGCGGCATGCGTGGTTCCTTGACTGTTCGACGGCGGCGCGAGCGGTTTTTTAACCGTCCGTTAGGGTTAACAGAATATTTCTCCAGAGGGGAAAGATGGCCGAAGCGTGGCCATCGATACGGATGGAGACGTGAGCCGATGTTGACCAATCACTCGCCGAACGCAACCGGGAAAAGGCTGGCGACGGCCGCTTTGCTTCTGGCACTCGCTGCAAGCGTCGCCGGCTGCGCCACCGACAGGATGACGACCGGCTCCGTGTCGCGCGCCTCCGGCAAGTCGGTGGACACCATGTCGTCAACCGAGCTTGGTTATGCCTCGGCCTCTCTCGGCCAAGCCTACACCAAGAACGTCAACGACAAGACCACGGCCCTGCGTTACGCCAGCGTGCTGCAGATGAACGGCCAGTCGGATCAGGCTTTGGCCGTCATGCGCAAGCTCGCCATCGCGCTGCCCAGGGACCGCGACGTGCTCGCCGCTTATGGCAAGGCGCTGGCTTCCGTCGGCCAGTTCGAACCGGCGCTGGACGCTGTGCGCCGCGCACAGACGCCTGAATATCCGGACTGGAAGCTGGTTTCGGCGGAAGGTGCGATCCTCGACCAGCTCGGCCAGTCCGACCAGGCGCGCCAGCTCTATCGCAAGGCGATGGACCTGAAGCCGAACGAGCCGTCGATCCTGTCCAACCTCGGCATGTCCTACGTGCTGTCCGGCGATCTCAAGACCGCCGAGACCTATATGCGTTCGGCATCCTCCGCGCCCGGCGCCGACAGCCGCGTGCGCCAGAACCTCGCTCTCGTCGTCGGCCTCCAGGGCCGCTTCCAGGAAGCCGAGCAGATCGCCCAGCAGGAACTGTCGCCCGAGCAGGCGCAGGCCAACGTCGCCTATCTGCGCAACATGCTGGCGCAGCAGAACGCCTGGAACCAGATCAAGAACGAAGACAAGAAGAAGCCGTCGACGAACTGAGCCGCGACGTCCAAACCGCCTTGCAAAGACCGCGCAGCATCTGTGCGGTCTTTAGTTTTTAGTGCGGAGTTTTCAGAAGATGCCGCGCTCGCTGACCTGAATGCCGGCGGGGCCGAGGATGACGGCAAACAGCACCGGAAGGAAGAAAAGGATCATCGGCACGGTGAGCTTCGGCGGCAGGGCTGCTGCTTTCTTTTCGGCGGCGTTCATGCGCATGTCGCGGCTTTCGCTGGCCAGAACGCGCAGGGCGTGAGCGATCGGCGTGCCGTAACGCTCGGCCTGGATCAGCGCCTGTGACACCGACTTGACCGATTCAAGACCCGAGCGGCTGGCAAGGTTTTCATAGGCCTGCCTGCGCTCCTGAAGATAGGAAAGCTCGGCATTGGTTAGTATCAGTTCCTCGGCCAGTTCCACCGACTGCGTGCCGATCTCGTCGGCTACGCGGCGGATCGCTGCCTCGATGGACATGCCGGATTCAACGCAGATCAGCATCAGGTCGAGTGCGTCCGGCCATGCCATCTGGATCGACTTCTTGCGCTTGGTGGCGCGGTTGTTGACGTAAAGGATCGGCGCGTAGAAGCCGGCATAGGCCACCAGAATGCACACGAACAGCTTCACGAAAGGTGGCTGATCCGGCAGACCGCCGAGAACGAGAATATAGACGCCGGCCATTATGAAGCCGACAAATGGGAGAACCAGCCGGAAGAACAGGAACTTGGTCAGAGGATTTTGACCGCGGAAGCCGGCGATCTTCAGCTTGTTCAGCGTGCCCTCATCAACCAGCGCGCGCTTGAGGTCCAGCCGCTCGACGATGTTGCGCATGCCGATCGATTGTTCTTCACGCAAGCCCTTGCGGCGGCGATCGGCTTCGGCGGCAAGGCGCATGCGCTGCTTGGCACGCAGTTCGTCGCGCTCCAGCGCCACGGACTTCATACGCGACTTCAGCGTATTGCCGCTCAGCGCCGGCAGTGCGGTGAAAATGGTCGCAAAGACCGCAACCCCCACCAGCAGGGCGATGAGGAAGGACGGATCGGTCAGGGCCTTGACGACTTGGTCGGTCATATCAGTCTAAACCTCGAAATCCATCATCTTGCGCATCACGAAAATGCCGATCGACATCCAGAAACCGGAAACACCCAGAATGAGATGGCCGGTGCTCGTGGTGAAGAGCGGCATGATATAGGCCGGGCTCGACAGGTAGACGAGGAAGGCAACGATAAACGGCAAGGCGCCGATGATGACGGCCGACGCCTTGGCTTCCATGGACAGCGCCTGCACCTTGGCCTTCATTTTCTTGCGGTCGCGCAGAACCTTCGAAAGGTTGCCCAGCGCTTCCGACAGATTGCCGCCGGCCTGGCTCTGGATCTGGATCACGATGCCGAAGAACCCGGCCTCCGGACAAGGCATGGTTTCGCCCATGCGCAATGCGGCGTCGGGGATGGACAGGCCGACCTGCTGCGCCTCGACGATGCGGCGGAACTCAGTCTTTACCGGTTCCGGCGATTCATTGGCGATAAGGCGAATGCCGTCATTGAGCGGCAGGCCGGACTTGACTGCGCGGACGATAACGTCGAGCGCGTTGGGAAATTCATTCAGAAACGCCTTGACCCGGCGCGCCCGCAGGAAGGAAACGAACCAGCGCGGAACACCGAACGCGCCGGCAAGCAGTGCGCCGGGCAGGACGAAAAGCGGAGCGCCAAGCATGTAGGTGGCGATGGTCAGCACAAGGCCGCAGATCACCGAATAGACATAGAACCTCTCGACCGTGACCTGCAGCCCCGCCTGCCGCAACTGGATGCGCAAAGGCGGCTTCTTGGTATTCTTGTTGTTGGCTTTCTGCTTTTCGTCGAGTTCCTTGAGCGAGTCCTGAACGGATTTGCGGCGCTTGGCGGCTTCGCTCACCCGATCCCGCGCAGCTTTCACGACAGACCGATCGGTCTCGGCGGCTTTGATTGTGTCGAGCCGCTTGCCAACGTTCTTCTCGTTTTCGATCGACTTGAACAGAAAGGCATAAGCGACCGCGCCGGCGCTGACGCCGGCCAGAAGAATGAAGATCAATACGGTGCTGTCTATGCCGAACATGCGGTTTTCGTCTCTCAGTCAGCCCGCTTTTCCATGGCTTCCAGTGCAGTTGCCAGGCGCTGCTCCTCGCCGTAATAGCGCGCGCGATCCCAGAAATGCGGGCGCCCGATTCCCGTCGAGACATGCTCGCCGAGCAGCCGTCCCGAGGCGTCCTCGCCCTTGATGTTGTAGAGGATCAGATCCTGCGTGATGATGACATCGCCTTCCATGCCGATCACTTCGGTAACGTGGGTGATACGGCGCGAACCGTCGCGCAGGCGGGCAGCCTGGATGATGATATCGACCGAGCCGACGACGATTTCGCGCACGGTCTTCTGCGGCAGCGTATAGCCGCCCATGGCGATCATCGATTCGATACGGTTGAGGCATTCTCGCGGCGAATTGGAGTGGATCGTGCCCATCGAGCCGTCATGGCCGGTGTTCATCGCCTGCAGGAGATCGAAGACCTCCGGTCCGCGCACTTCGCCGACGATGATGCGTTCGGGCCGCATGCGCAGGCAGTTCTTGACCAGGTCGCGCATGGTCACCTCGCCCTCGCCCTCCAGGTTCGGCGGGCGCGTTTCGAGGCGCACGACATGCGGCTGCTGCAATTGAAGCTCGGCCGAGTCTTCGCAGGTGATGACGCGCTCGTCGCGATCGACATAGTTGGTGAGGCAATTGAGCAGCGTCGTCTTGCCGGAGCCGGTGCCGCCCGAAATGATGACATTGCAGCGGACGCGGCCGATGATCTTCAGCACCTCCGCGCCTTCCGGCGAAATCGCCCCGAAGCGGACGAGTTGGTCGAGGGTGAGCTTGTCCTTCTTGAACTTGCGGATGGTGAGCGCGGTGCCGTCTATGGACAGCGGCGGCGCGATGACATTGACGCGCGAGCCGTCGGGAAGGCGCGCGTCGCAGATCGGCGAGCTCTCGTCCACGCGGCGGCCGACCTGGCTGACGATGCGCTGGCAGATGTTGAGAAGCTGCTGGTTGTCGCGGAAACGAATGCCCGTCTGCTCGACCTTGCCGTTGACTTCGATAAAGACCTGCTTGGCGCCGTTGACCATGATGTCGGCGATGTCGTCGCGGGCCAGAAGCGGCTCCAGCGGACCATAGCCCAGAACGTCGTTGCAGATGTCCTCGAGCAGCTCTTCCTGCTCGGAAATCGACATCGCGAAGTTCTTGATCGCGATGATATCATTGACGATATCACGGATTTCCTCGCGTGCGCTGTCGGGATCGAGCTTGGCCAACTGCGACAGGTCGATCGTGTCGATCAGCGCGGAAAAGACCTGCGACTTGGTATCGTAGTAGCTCTCGCTGCGTTCGCGTGGCGCCTTGCGCGGCTCTGGCGCAAGTGGCGGCGCTTCGACCGGGCGGCGCGCCGGTGCGGCAGACGTCCGTGCCTCGACGACCGGTGGCGGCGGAGCGGCAAGGATGACGCCAGCCGACGGCGCCACCGCTGCAGGTGAGCGGAACTCGGGCTTGGCCCGGCTTCCATCTTCATTGCCTCTTTTACCGAACATGCTCGACTACCGATCCGCTGCCTGACAATTATTTCTTGCGCTTGAGCCTGCCGAGAAGGCCCCCCAGACCGGCTTTTTTCCTGGACTTGATCTCGCTTCTGCCGGTCAGGACATGGGACATGTCGTTGATGATCTGCACGATCGGATTTTTCGCATCCATCTCGCCGAGCATCCGGCCATTGTTGGAAGCGTTGCCGAAGAGCAGCGGATCAAAGGGAATGACGGCCATCGGCGTGATGCCGAGCGGCTCGGCGAAATCCGACGCCGAGATCTCCGGCCGTTTCGGCACACCTGCCTGATTGAGAATGAGCTTCGGCGGCCCGTCATTGGGGCGAAGCTTCTTCAGCATGTCGATAAGGTTCTTGGTGTTGCGCAGATTGGCCAGTTCCGGCGTCGCCGTGATGACGATATCGTCGGCCTTCATCAGCGTGTTCTTCGACCAGCCGCTCCAGATATGGGGAACGTCGAGCACCAGAAGCGGCGCACTGCGTTGTGCGGTATCGATGATCTGGGCAAAGGCTTCCGGATCGAAATCATAGACGCGGTCGAGCGTGGACGGTGCTGCGAGAAGCGAAAGCCGTTCGGCGCATTGCGCCAGCAGGCGGTCGAGATAGACCTCGTCGATGCGCTCGGGCGCGAAGACAGCCTCGGCGATGCCTTGCGCCGGGTCCTGATCGAAATTGATGTTGGCGGTGCCGAAGGCGAGGTCGAGATCGGCCACCATCACTTCCGAGCTGAACAGCGTCGACATGCTCCAGGCGATGTTGTGCGCTATGGTCGAGGAGCCGACACCGCCCTTGGCGCCGATAAAGGCGATGGAGCGCCCGATGGGTTCGGCTTCGGGATCGACGAACAGCGAGGAGATGACGCTGACGATATCGACCATCGAGATCGGAGCGACGACATATTCGGAAATGCCCGACCGAATCAGCTCGCGATAAAGGCCCACATCGTTGTAGTGGCCGATGATCACGACCTTGGAACTTGGGTCGCAATATTCCGAAAGCTCCTGCAGCGATTGCAGCAGTGCCTTGGGCTCGCTGCGCGATTCCAGGATGATGAGGTTGGGCGTCGGGGCCGTCTGGTAGAACTCGATAGCCGTCGCCACGCCACCCATGTGAACTTTGAGATGGGCCTTGGCCATGCGGCGATCCTCGCCGGCACGCTCGATCGGGCCTGCGATGCTGTCGGTTTCGCAAAAGGCCTGGATCGAGATGCGCGGAACCGGCCGCATCGCGCTCATGGCGGCCACGTCCTGCTGAGCAGCGTCGCCACCGTCGGGGTTGGTGTCGTAAGCCAGGTTGTTCATGACCATTTTCTTTCCAAGACCCTTACTGGCTGTATTCCACTTCGGAGTTTCTCAGGAACTCGTTCGAAATATCCCTGTCGCGATAGACATCGATCACATTGCCCCGATTTGCGGCGTCGATTTCGCTCGGCTGGCGCGGCCCGAGAAGATCGGCCGGATTGGCGATCTGCGCGGCGAGATTGTTCTGATAGGAGCAGCCGAAATTCGCGTAGTGCTTGTTATCGCTGGTATCAGCAATGTCGGCAGGCCAGCGACCGCACGGACCGGTCTGGGCCTGCATCGCCGTATAGGTCACCCGTATCGGCGCCGAGGCCTCTATCGAAGACGGCTGATAGGGCGAAACGATGATGCGGCTTTCATGAACACCTCTAGACCGCGCGAAGCGTGCGAAGTCTCGTGCAGCATCAGTGGCTGCCACTGCATTCGGTGTTCCGGAAGGGGTCAAAATGGTGAGAACGGGTGCTGCACTCCGGTCATAATTGGCCAGGAACCCCTGCAGAGCCACACGCTGAACACGCGTCATGCCGCGCTCGCTGGCGCCGACGGGCAGGTCGAGCACCTGCTCCTTCTCGGCAATCACGATCGGATGATTGGTGCGATAGTCGTCCGGGATTGCGCCGACGGTGATGCTGTCGCGCTTTGCGGCGCAGCCGGCAAGCAGTGCGACCGCGATCGCGGCGAGCACCGGTCGCACTATCCACGCGCGGCGAGGGTGCCCAACCTCAGTGGTGATGCTGGTATCAAACGTTGCCTTTTCCATGCCCCGTTTCCCCGATCATTTGTAAATGTAGCCGACGACGCCGTGATAGCGGCCGTTCGGTCTGTTGGTCTGCATGGTGCCGTAAACGCGATTGACCTTGCCGAGGAACATCCCGGCGCCGTCGCTGGCGGCATTGAAATTGTCATCCGGCTTGGCGAGCGCGTTGCGGGCAACCGGCTTGGAAAGATAGGGCGTGATGATGATGACGAGTTCGGTCTCGTTGCGCACGAAATCCCGGCTGCGGAACAAGGTGCCGAGCACCGGAATCTTCGATAGGCCAGGCAGGCCATTGACCGCCTGGCGAACGTCATCGCGCACCAGGCCGGCGATCATCATCGAGCCGCCGGAAGGCAATTCGACGGTCGTGTCGGCAAGGCGCTTGCGGATGGAAATCAAGTTTGTGCCGATCATCGTGCTCGTTCCCCCCATCTGGACCGAACCTTCGTTTGTCGGCTCCGAAACAGAAGTTCGTACCTTCAAGCTGATACGACCCGGAGAAAGAACTACCGGCTGAAACTCTAGCCCAATACCGTATTCGAGCTTTTCCACTTTGTAAGCGACCGTACCGGTCTGATTCTCGTCAGAAACCGCATTTGTACGCTCGGTCACAAGATTAAATTCACCGCCGACCTTGAAAGTTGCTTTTTCACCCGAGACAGCCGTAAGCGTTGGTTCGGCGAGCGTTTTCATCACACCCGACTGTTCCATCGCGTTAATGTAGGCCTTAAGCATCGAGGTACCGATCTCAGCACCGCCCTGAGAAAGTGGCTTTCCTAACCCGAAAGCATTATCGCCGATGGCGCCCCATGTAATACCGTTGCTATCGCCCCCGGCGATCATGTTGACGCCGAGCTGCTTCATGACATTGCGGCTGACTTCGGCCACCGTGACCTTCAGCGTGACCTGATCCTCGCCGATGATCTGGAGGAGGTTGACGATCTTGCTGACGCGGCGTTCGGAGTCCGGATTGTTGATGTCAACGCCGCCGTAGGTGGAGCCGCCCGTCGCGGTTTGCGCATACTGGCCGGTCGTGGCTTCACCGCCCGAGACGAAAATCCCGGCAAGCTCGGCCGCGCGCTTTGCGTCCAGCGGCGTTTCGACGGTGCCGGTGAGGACGACGTTGTCGTTTATCAGTTCGACCTTGATCTCTGAGCCGGGAATGAAGCGCTTGATGTAATCTTCGAGACCGGCAACGTCGCGTTCGACTGCAAGCTCCAGGCTGACGATCTGTTCGCCGTTCGCGCCGAAGACGAAGATGTTGGTTTCGCCGACCGCCTTGCCGAAGAGATAGATGCGGCGTGCGGTGCGGGTGACGGCATCGGCGACCGCCGGGTTCGCAACGAGAATGTCATAAGCATCGGCTGGCAGGTCGATGACGATCGACTTGTTGAGGCCGAGCTTGACCCGCTGGTTTTCGCGCGTGGAAGATCCGACCTGCGCCTTGCCCGCTGCCTGGGCAACCGCGACGCCTTCCAGGCCCGCAGTGCCAAACAGCATCGCAAAGCTCGTGGCCAGCGTGACCGCGTGCCTCAAGGCACGTGTTCCAATGGCGGGATTTGACTTGCTCGAGCTCATTTCCTGGCTCCCACTTCGGTCACTTCGCCCGACTTGATCAGGCGTATGGTGCCGCGCCGACCATTTCCCGAAACGAGGTAGTCGGCCTCGTCGCCCGCTTTTTCCTGCGCATCGGCAACCGAGCGCAGGGAAAGGGTCAGCCGATCCGCCATCTGCTGGGCGACCGTTATGATCTCGGCCTGCTGCGGGGTCAGTTCGAGCGTTGCGGTCTCGCCAACCTTCACGCGCCGGCCTTCCTCGTCTTCCTGGATAGCCTGGTCGATCGCCAGGATCTTGATGTTCCTGAGGATGGTCTCGGTGATGAAGCCGGAGCCGGAATTGCTGGCGTCGGCGCGGCGGGTCATGATCACGTCGACGAAATCGTTGGGCAGAATGAAGCCGCCAGCCGAGGTATCGGCTGCGATGCGTGTGGCGATGGCGCGGGTGCCGGATGGCAGGATTGACGACATGAAGCTCTGGCCTTCGCCGACCAGCTTGGAGCGCCGCAGCGGCTCGCCGCTATACATGGCGACACGCGCCAGGGACGCCTTCAGCTTGTCGAGGGCTTCAGGCTCGGCTGCGCGTGTCACGAAGTTGGCATTGACGTTGTCAGCCGGCCAGGATTGCCAGGAAAGACGATCGCCCACCACCTCGCCCATCGGCACGTCGCCGGACAGGACGAGCACGTCGGCGAGCTGGATTGCAGGCTGCTGCGGGCCGGATTCGACCGCGATTTCCTGCGGCGGCGTCGCCATGTTCTTGGCAACGTAACCCGCGCCGCCTGCAGCGGCGACCGCCACGCTCAATATAATCAGTCTGGATGCAACCATTCGTCCAAACCTCGCCCTTTGCAACCCTCATAGCCAAGGCGGAGATTGCACAGCCAATCGTCAAATTAAGGTTAATGGATTGCTTATGGTCGTGATTAATTTAGTGTTTACGCAAGTAAGAGCTCTGGGCACAAACACTCCGTGCAACGGATTGTTTCGAGCCGTTGCGTCAGACAGTAGGTACAGGGAATTTACTTTGCGGCGAGCTGCCCCAACGCCCAGACCATCAGCGGGGAGCCCGGATAGGCAATCAGCCCGCCAAGCCCAAGCGCAATGCCGTAGGGGACGCCGACCGACTTATCGGCAAAGTTTCGCAGGAACATGTTCCTGGAACTGAACAGAGCCAATCCCGAGGCCCGGAAGCTCAGTATGGCTATCGTCAGCAAGCCGCCTAGAAAGGCGGATATGACGAGATATTCGACGAGATGCGTGCTCAGGCCCATCCACAAAGCGGTCGCAGCCAGCAGTTTCGCGTCGCCGCCGCCCATCCCGCCCAGGGCAAACAGGGCAAAGGTCACCAGCAATACGATGCCGCCTGCGGCGAAGTGCAGTCCGTAGGCCGCCCAGTCCATGCCGGTCAGTGGCGCCACGATGGCAAAGACGATCACGAGAACGATCGACACCGTGTTGGCGATCGTCATCGACAGCATGTCGGAGATTGCCGCGAAGAGCATGCAGAAAGGAAAGACGACGAAGATCAGTGCTTCAAGCATCGGCGCCACGCACGAAGTGAGTAAAACGGTCGAAACTCATCTTAAGCCGGTCCGATTAAGGATTGGTGAGTTGAGCGTCCGGCCGAAAACAAAAAGGCCGCCAATGCGGCGGCCCTTTCGTGCATTGAAATGCAGTCTTGATGCAGCTCAGGCGCCGTTCAGCGTCGAAGCGATGCTGTTGAACTTCGCGCTGATGGTGTTGCCGAGTGCGCCGGCGCCAGCCATGATGGCGAGAGCGATAAGGGCGGCGATCAGACCGTATTCGATGGCGGTCGCGCCGGATTCGTCTTTTACGAAACGTGCAAAGATCTTGGACATATGAGAGCTCCTACTCCACGTGTTACAGCACTTCCGTCAATTTTTCTGGTGCATTGATCGGATGATCACAATCTAGCGAGCAGCTCTTTCCATCGACTTAACAAACAGCCTTACCGAATTCTTTCCAGCTTCAGACAAGTTGTGTGGTTAATCACACGCTAAAGCTCAAAAGGCTCAAAAGCCGCGTAATGACCGGCATTTCGCGAAGTCCGTGAGTTCTCGAAGGCATCAAGGCATCGCCCCGGTGCCCGTAGAGCAGGTGTTGTTGCAACCATTTAACCGTTGGTTCACCAATATCGTTCATTTTCCGTTGAAGACTTCATTCATCGGAGCGCCGCATGGCCAGGTCGCAGTCATACATTTGTGTTGCCGGCGCTCTTGCCGGGCTGGTCGCCGCGATGGCCCTTGCCACGCCGGCACAGGCGGGCGCGGGCATAGAAGTCATCATGAACCAGGCCAAGATCGTCAAACTGTCCCGGCCGGCCGACACGATCGTCGTCGGCAACCCTGCGATTGCCGATGCTTCGGTTCAGGATTCCACCACCATCGTGCTTACCGGCAAAGGTTTCGGCGTCACCAATCTGGTCGTGCTCGACCAGCAGGGCAGCCCGATCGTCGACGAGCAGGTTACAGTCGGCCGCCACGACGCCTCCTCCGTGCGGATATATCGGCGTGCCGACGTGCAGACCCTTTCCTGCACGCCTTACTGCGAGAGTTCCTACAAGAGCGAAGCCGAGCGGACATCGGAAGTGGAGATGAGCTCCGGCCAATAAGGCCCGATCTCAGCATTCCATTTCGGGATATTGCCGCGACCGGCATGGTTTCTGCCCGGTAAACAAGCCCCCGCGAAATTTATACGTCATCCAAACCGGGCCTCAACGGATTTGCGTTAGGGTCTTTCCGATAGCAGATGGAAATCGGCGGGGAACGGGCATGAAAGACAACTCCGAAGCGGGGAGCGGCCCAGGTCGTGCAAGACGTCGCGGCGTCTTCGGGCGGTTCTGCCGTGACCGGAGCGGCGCGACCGCGATCGAGTTCGCGATGCTCGTCATCCCGTTTTCATTGCTTGTCTTTGCTATCTTGGAGAGCTGCATCGCCTTTGCGGCCCAGCAGGTCATTTCCAACGCCACCGACGACGTCGCACGGCAATTGCGCACCGGCCAGATCAGACCGGGCGTCGGAGCGGATAAGCTGGATGAAGCCAAGCTCAAGACATTGCTCTGCGACCGCATCAAGATCATGGTGGCCAAGGACTGCCCGGGCCTCGTTGTCGATCTGCGCAAATATGACACTTTCGCCGATGCGGCTGCTGCAGGTTTCAAGATCGTCAACAAGGAAATCGTCCTGACGAAGAATGGCGTAGCCGACCCGACGACGTTTTCCGTAGATCCGGGCGCATCGAAAACCAAGAACATGCTGCGCGTCTTCTACAAATGGCCGGTCATTACAGATTTCCTGCGGGCCTCGATGTCCAACCTCAGCAATGGCAAGACGCTGCAGTTCGCCACCGTGACCTGGCAGAACGAGCCTTTCAACGACTGAGCACGAGATGACGGGAAACGGTTCCAGTCAAATGAAGGGGCAAGGAATGTTCATGGGTGCGGGGGCACATTCAGTTCTGGCAAGGCTTTGCCGCAAGGCGGCAGGCCTTTGTTCGGATCGACGGGGACTGGCTGCGGTGGAGTTTGCGCTCATCGCGCCGTTGCTTCTGTCGATGTATTTCGTGACCATGGAAGTGTCGCAAGGCATCGAGGCCAACAAGAAGGTCGGACGCATCGGCAGCATGGTCGCCGACCTCGTCACACAGCAGACTTCGGTGACAAAATCGGTGCTGGAATCGATCATGCAGATCGGCCAGTCGAGCATCCAGCCCTACAACCGTTCGAAGCCGAAGATCATCGTGACCGCAATCGAAATCACGGACGAAGACTCCCCAAAGGTGCTTGTCGCGTGGTCGCGGCAGATGATCGATGGGGCCTTTTCCGAGCCATACCCGCCCAAGCCGGCGAAACAAGAGACCACGGTCCCGGCCGAACTCAAGATCAGGAATACGTTCCTTGTTCGGGTCGAAAGCGACCTCGGCTATAAACCACTCATCGTCTGGACGGCGGAGCAAAAGCCGGTGCTTGGGCTCGCGGCCGCCTTCGACGGCATCTCGATGAGCGAAACCTACTACCTGCGGCCTCGCATAACCAAGACCATCACCTGCACCGACTGCTGATCCGCGGCGTGGGTCTTTATCCCACGATAAAATGCCCTGGTGTTTCCGAATTGCCATTGCGCAAGAGCGCCCCTATGTCTTGCGGGTAACCTCGGTGATTGCACAACATGCCTGAACTGCCCGAAGTAGAAACGGTCCGGCGCGGATTGCAGCCGGTTCTGGAAGGCGCGCGCATCGTCAGCGTAGAGACGCGACGGCCGAACCTACGCTATCCATTCCCGGAGCGCTTCGCCGAGCGACTGCAGGGCCGGAGGGTAACCGCGCTCGGCAGGCGGGCGAAATACCTGACCGCCCATATCGAAGATGGACCGGTCCTCATCTGCCATCTCGGCATGTCCGGTTCGTTCCGGATCGAGGCGGACGGCGCCCTCGATACGCCCGGCGTCTTCCATCATGAGCGTTCCAAGGCTTCCGCGCATGATCACGTCGTCTTCAACCTGACCACGTCGAAAGGCGCCCCGGCCCGCATCGTTTTCAACGATCCCCGGCGCTTCGGCTTCATGCTTTTTGCCGAAGGCCTGGCTGAAGACCATCCGATGCTGGCCGGCCTCGGCGTAGAGCCCACCGGGAACGCGCTGGACGGTAAGCTGCTTGCCGATCTGTTTCGGGACAAGAAAACGCCGCTGAAGGCAGCCCTTCTGGACCAGCGCCTTATCGCAGGGCTCGGCAACATATACGTCTCTGAAGCGCTGTGGCGCGCCGGCTTGTCTCCCCTGAGGGCTGCCGGAACGATTGCCGTGCGCGGCAAGAAAGCCGCCGAGACAAGTGAAAAGCTGGCCGATGCGATCCGTTCGGTGATCGCCGATGCAATCGCGGCCGGCGGCTCCTCGCTTCGCGACTATGTCCACACCGACGGGTCGCTCGGCTACTTCCAGCATTCCTTTTCAGTCTACGACCGGGAAGGTGTCGCCTGCCCGACGCCTGGATGTGCCGGACATATCGAACGGGTTGTGCAGAGCGGCAGGTCCACCTTCTATTGCCCCTCCTGCCAGCGCTAGGTAAATCGGTACAAGGCCGTCTTCGGCTATCCGCAACAATCAGGAGGACTTCGCCAGATGGCTTATGAAACGATCGTCGTCGAAACGCGCGGCAAGGTCGGTCTTATCACGCTGAACAGGCCCAAGGCGTTGAATGCGCTGAACACGCAAGTGCTGACCGAGTTGCTCGCGGCAAGCCAGGCATTCGAGGAAAATCCCAGGATCGGAGCCATCGTCGTCACCGGTTCGGAAAAGGCCTTCGCCGCCGGCGCCGACATCAAGGAGATGCAGTCCAAAAGCTACATCGACGCCTATATGGAGGACTTCTTTTCCGGCTGGGAGGCTTTCACCCGCATCCGCAAGCCGGTTATCGCCGCAGTGTCGGGCTATGCCCTGGGCGGCGGCTGCGAGCTTGCGATGATGTGCGACTTCATCATTGCCGGCGACAATGCGAAATTCGGCCAGCCCGAGATCACGCTCGGCGTCATGCCTGGCATGGGCGGTTCGCAGCGGCTGACGCGTTTCGTCGGCAAATCCAAGGCGATGGACATGTGCCTTACCGGCCGGATGATGGACGCGGCAGAGGCTGAGCGTTCGGGCCTAGTATCGCGGGTGGTGCCGGCGGGCGAGCTTCTGGAAGAGGCGCTGAAAGCCGCGACGAAGGTTGCGGATTTCTCGCTGCCGGCCGTCATGATGGCCAAGGAAGCCGTCAATCGTTCCTATGAAACGACGCTGTCGGAAGGCCTTCGTTTCGAGCGCCGGCTGTTCCATTCGATGTTCGCGCTCGACGACCAGAAGGAAGGCATGGCGGCGTTCGCAGAAAAGCGCACGGCTAACTTCAAGAACCGTTGAGCGAGTGCGTGTCGCGGTCCGCAAAATCAGAGTCGAAACTGCGTTGACTGGCGAGAAAAGCTGCACTATAAGCCGCACCAACCGAGGCGGCCCCGTGGCTGCCCGATTGTTTTTTGCGCTCTGAGAATATTCTCCAGACGCTTTCACTGAGACACGAGAGAGGCATCATGGCCAATACATCCTCGGCCAAAAAGGCAACGCGTAAGATCGCCCGCCGCGCCGCGGTCAACAAGAACCGCCGGTCGCGCGTTCGCACCTACGTCCGCAAGGTCGAAGAGGCACTGGCCGCTGGCGACAAGACGGCAGCCGAAGCCGCCTTCCTGGCCGCACAGCCGGAGTTGATGCGCGCCGCCACCAAGGGCGTCCTGCACAAGAATACCGCATCGCGGAAAGTTTCCCGCCTTGCACAGCGACTGAAGACGCTTTCTGCCTAACAGCCATTGTTAGCATCGAATATCGAAACCCGGCCTAACCCGCCGGGTTTTTTCGTTTGCCGAACAACGGTTTGGAAAATCCATTCAGCAATGCCCCAGGGTAAGCTTTGGCAAGACGGAAATACTTTGCCGGCATATGCGCCTTTTCTTATGTTCAGGATCGGTGTTAGCGCCCGCAGCAAAAAATGCCCTGTCACAAATTATTGTTTTTTATCATAAGCTTACAGATGGTCATCCACAGCTTGTTCACGAGGGCGGCGGGCGCCGGTGAACAATTAGCTGTCAAGGGAAATATTTAAAATATTTTCCCAACAAGGGCCGAAATTCGTATGCGCCGGAAAAGGGATTGAATCGAAAGACTTTTGTCGATTCTCGCCTGCGAGCGGGGATGTGAGTCAAGCGTTTCCCTGATCAGATTCGTTAAAAAAGGGTTAGATGCGGCCTTGCCCTGTCCACAGCGTTTTTTGTAATGTCGCTTCATCAAAAGGGACGGGCCAACGGCCTGAAAGACCTAGCTGGAAATCTGAGGATTTTGGCGCAGACGAGTGTCTGCGGACGCGTATGGTTTGTCCTTTTGGACGTGAATAGCGAGTGGGGTAAGGCAGATTAAAACTGTGGAATTGCGTTCTGGCGTGTGCGCCGGAAAGGTTTTGTTTTGCCGCTTTGATTAAAGCGGCGGTCGCAGTTAATTGCGGCCTGCGTGTTTGAGTAGGCACGGTGCCAAGTGCGGTGGCAACGGTGTTTGAGTGTGGACTGCCATAGAGGGGGGTGCGGAATTACGCGTTCTCGGCAGGCCGAGTGAGTATGGAAGACGAGGGATTGTGAAAAATGCATAGCGGCATCGAGAAGGAAGCCAAATCTGGCTTTCTGTTTCCAGCAAATGTGATCGAGGGGAACGACATGGCGGCTTCAGGCGGCGCGGAGAAGGCATTCGACCGGGTCAAGGCACAACTGAAGGCACGCCTGGGAAGCGAAGTCTATTCGAGCTGGTTCGGCCGTATGAAGCTGACGGAGGCATCCAAGGGCCTGGTGCGGATCTCCGTGCCCACGGCCTTCCTGCGGTCTTGGATCAACAGCCACTATCTCGACCTCATCGCTGAGCTCTGGAAGCAGGAAGACCCTGAAATCCTGAAGATCGACATCGTCGTGCGCACGGCGACGCGGCTTGCCCCGATTTCCGACGAAATCGAGCAGTCAACGGCACGCAAGCCCGTCCGGCAGACGCACAGCGCCCTTTCGAATGGCACGACCGTCAGCGCACCCGGAATGGAGCGCTCGGCCTCGCCCCGCCCGCATACGGCGGACACCGATTTCCGCCAGAGCGTGCTCGGCTCACCGCTTGATGCGCGTTATACGTTCCAGTCCTTCATAGAGGGCCCGTCCAATCGCGTTGCCCTGGCAGCATCGCGGGCGGTTGCTGAATCGACATCGCGTTTCAACCCGCTCTTCCTTCACGCTACCGTCGGCCTCGGCAAGACCCACCTTTTGCAGGCGATTGCGGCCGAGTCGCTGAAGCAAAATCCGAAATCCCGCGTGGTCTATCTCACCGCCGAGTATTTCATGTGGCGCTTCGCAACGGCGATCCGCGACAACAACGCCCTGACCCTCAAGGAGCAGCTGCGCGATATCGACCTGCTCATCATCGACGACATGCAGTTCCTGCAGGGCAAGTCGATCCAGCATGAATTCTGCCACCTTATCAACATGCTGCTGGACAGCGCCAAGCAGGTCGTCGTTGCTGCCGACCGGCCGCCGGCAGAACTGGAATCGCTCGAGCCGCGCGTTCGCTCGCGCCTCAATGGCGGTGTGGCGCTCGAAATGTCGGCGCCCGACTACGGCATGCGACTCGGCATGCTTCAGTCGCGGCTGGCCAGCGCCAAGACAGACGATGCAAACCTGCATATCGACGAAGAGGTTCTCTCCCATGTCGCCCGCACCGTCACCGGCAGCGGCCGCGAGCTGGAAGGCGCCTTCAACCAGCTTCTCTTCCGGCAATCCTTCGAACCGCAGATCAGCATTGAGCGGATCGACGAGATTCTCGGCCATATCTACCGCTCGGGCGAGCCGAAGCGGGTGCGCATAGAGGACATCCAGAGGATCGTCGCGCGCCACTACAACGTGTCGAAGACCGAGCTTCTGTCGAACCGCCGCACCCGCACTATCGTCAAGCCGCGCCAGATCGCCATGTATCTGGCAAAGGTAATGACGCCGCGCTCGCTGCCCGAAATCGGACGGCGCTTCGGCGGGCGTGATCACACCACCGTCCTTCATGCAGTGCGCAAGATCGAGGACCTCTCCGGCGGCGACAACACGCTGGCGCAGGAACTCGAATTGCTCCGCCGGCTCATTACCGACCAGGCCTGAACAGGACAAATTGGCCGCTTTGCACAGGCGGCCACCTGTCGCAGCAAGGTTATCCCCAAAAAGCCCGCGGAACTGCTTTTGAGCAGCGTCGCGGGCTTGCCTTTCGCGACTTTTTCCTGTCAGTTTGACCGAAATCCGGCCCTGTTGGGACTTTCGCGGGAATCCGAGCCCGGAATTCCGTTTCTTCATTCAAGCGAGCTTGTTTCGTCATGCGTGTTATCCTGGAACGCTCAAACCTCCTGAAGTCTCTCAACCACGTTCACCGCGTGGTGGAACGGCGCAACACGATACCGATTCTGTCGAACGTGCTGTTGAGCGCCGACGGGGCGAGCCTGGAAATGAAGGCCACCGACCTTGACCTCGAGGTGACAGAGGCCACAGCGGCAAAGGTCGAGCAAGGCGGTGCAACGACGGTTCCGGCGCATCTTCTCTATGATATCGTGCGCAAATTGCCCGATGGTGCAGAAGTCATGCTGAAGACCGACGAAGACGGAAATGCGATGTCCGTCATCTCCGGGCGTTCAAGCTTCCGCCTGCAGTGCCTGCCGCAATCGGACTTCCCCGAACTCTCGGCCGGCTCTTTCTCGCATATATTCCGCCTCGAATCGGCTGCCATGAAGGGCCTGATCGAGAAGACCCAATTCGCCATCTCCACCGAGGAGACGCGCTACTATCTCAACGGCATTTACTTCCACGCCATCGAATCCGCCGGAAAGCTGAAGCTGCGCTCCGTCGCGACCGACGGCCACCGTCTCGCGCGCGCCGAAATGGATGCGCCGGCTGGTTCGGAAGGCATGCCGGGCATCATCATCCCGCGCAAGACCGTCAGTGAATTGCAGAAGCTGGTCGACGACCCGGACGTTGCCGTGACCACCGAACTGTCCGACACGAAGATCCGTTTCACCATCGGCAGCGTGATTTTGACGTCGAAGCTGATCGACGGAACCTTCCCGGACTACCAGCGCGTCATCCCGACCGGAAACGACAAGAAGCTGGTCATCGACCGCGAAAGCTTTGCCCGCGCGGTCGACCGCGTCTCGACGATCTCGTCCGAGCGCGGACGTGCCGTGAAACTCTCGATTTCGGAAGGCCAGGTGACGCTCGCCGTCAACAATCCGGATTCGGGCAGCGCCACCGAAGAGCTCGCGGCCGATTATTCGTCGGACCCGATCGAGATCGGCTTCAATGCGAAGTACCTTCTCGACGTGGCGGCCCAGCTTTCAGGCAGCGAAGCACGGTTCATGCTGGCCGATGCCGGCTCCCCAACGCTGATCCACGATATGTCCGATGAGGATGCGCTCTACGTGCTCATGCCGATGCGCGTCTAGCAGCGCGGCGGCTGAAACCGGGTCGGCAGGCAGGTAGACGGATTTGACGTCGACCCACATAAGTAAGCTAACGCTTACGAATTTCCGTAATTACGCCGCGCTTTCGCTCGATCTCAGACCGGGCGCGGTGGTTTTTACCGGCGATAACGGCGCAGGCAAGACCAACCTGCTGGAAGCTATCTCCTTCCTCACACCCGGCCGCGGCTTGCGCCGTGCGCCTTATGGTGACGTTGCGCGCGAGGGCAGCGAGAGCGGCTTCACCGTCCATGCCCGTGTCGAGGGGGAAAACGGCGAGGCGGAAATCGGCACCGGGACGGCAGGCAGCGATGCACCCGGAGAAGCGGGACGGCGCGTGCGCATCAATGGCGCCAATGCAAAATCGGCCGAGGACATGCTCGAATGGCTGCGCGTGATCTGGCTGACACCGGCCATGGATGCGCTGTTCACCGGTCCCGCCGGAGATCGCCGGCGCTTCCTTGACCGTCTCGTGCTGGCGATCGACGCCAGCCATGGCCAGCGCGCGCTGGATTACGAGAAAGCGATGCGCGGCCGAAACCGGCTTCTGTCGGAGGAATCGCGCGACCGCGGCTGGTTCGAGGCGATCGAGACGCAGATGGCCGAAACCGGCGTCGCGATAGCCGCTGCACGTGCCGAGATGGTGCGCCTGCTGGCCGCCATGATCGAGAAACTGCCGGCAACCGGGCCTTTTCCGCAGGCCGATATCAGCCTTGCCGGCACACTGGAAAACCAGATCGGCCTGCAGCCTGCCGTCGAAATCGAAGAGAATTTTCGCCGCATGCTGGCCGATGGCCGTGAGCGCGATCGCGCCGCCGGCCGCACGTTGGAAGGGCCGCATCGCAGCGACCTGATCGTCAGCCACAGGCCCAAGGCGATGCCGGCGGAACTCTGTTCGACTGGCGAGCAGAAGGCGCTGCTTGTCGGCATTATTATTTCGCATGCGCGGCTTTGCGGAGAAATGTCCGGCACTGTGCCGATCTTGTTGCTGGACGAGATCGCCGCGCATCTTGATGCCGGGCGGCGGGCCGCGCTGTTTGCGATCCTAGAAGAACTGGATTGCCAGGCCTTTATGACCGGCACGGAAGCAGCACTTTTTTCGAGCCTGCGCGGCAAGGCACAGTTTCTGACTGTCGATCATGGCTCGGTGCACCCGACGGAAGACGCCTGACAAGCTGATTGCCGGCCGATATGATCGCCTCATGAACGTTTCCAGCCCGCCCCCACTTAACGACGAAGAACTCGAACGCTACGCGCGGCATATCGTGCTGCCGGAGATCGGCGGCGCGGGGCAGCAGAAGCTGAAGCGCGCGCGTGTGCTGGTCATCGGCGCCGGGGGGCTGGGCGCGCCCGTGCTGCAATATCTGGCGGCCGCCGGCGTCGGCACGCTTGGCATTGTCGACGATGACACGGTCTCACTCTCCAACCTGCAAAGACAGGTCATTCACGATACCGGGGCGATCGGGATATCGAAGCTGGACAGTGCGAAGGCATCACTCCATCGCATCAACCCGAATGTTAGCGTTGAATTACACAATCTTCGCATGACCGAGGAAAACGCACCGAGCCTCGTTGCCGGTTACGATATGGTCGCAGACGGGTCCGACAATTTCGAGACGCGTTATGCGGTTGCCGATGCCTGCGCGGCGACAGGCCGGCCGCTGGTCCATGCCGCTGTCGGGCGGTTCGACGGCTCTGTCACCGTGCTGAAACCCTTCGAGACCAACGCAAAGGGCGTGCAAAACCCTAGCTACCGCGATCTCTTTCCCGAAGCGCCGCCGGCGGGACTGGTGCCATCCTGCGCCGAGGCAGGCATCGTCGGCGCGCTGACAGGCGTGATCGGCACGCTGCAGGCGATGGAGGTTATCAAGCTCATCACCGGGATCGGCGAACCACTTGTCGGACGGCTGCTGCTTTACGACGCGCTCGCCGCGCGCTTCGAAACCATGCGCTACAAGAGGCCTGCATGACCGCGGATGAATTGACCATCGAGCGAATTTCGCCGGATTTTCAGGACTGGGACGGCCTGCTGACGCTTATCCTGAACGCCTTCGCTTACATGAACGGCGTCATCGACCCGCCCTCTTCCGCACTGGCGCTGACGCCGGAAAGCTTGCGCGCGAAGGCAGCGCAGGAAACCGTCTTTCTTGCCACTAACGGCGAGCGATTGCTGGGCTGCATCTTCGTGGCAGAGAAGGCGGATCACTTCTATGTCGGCAAGCTAGCGGTCGATCCGGCAGCGCAGGGAAAGGGCATCGGCAGGCGCCTGCTCGAATCTGCCGAGCAGTACGCCCGGAAGCACGGCAAGGCCACGATCGAGTTGCAGACACGCATAGAGCTGACCGGCAACCACAAAGCCTTTCAGCAACTGGGTTTCCAGGAAACCGAGCGCACGGCCCATCCCGGCTATGGCCGCCCAACCTCCCTGACCATGCGAAAGGCGCTGCCTTGAGTCTCCAACTCTCCGATGCGGAGCGCGAGATTGCCGCCCGCAGCGACGGTCAGGCCATGGCCATGCGCATCGTCGTCGAAAGCGCCCGCTTGCTCGGCGCGGCGCGCCTTATCCCGGTAGCCTCGGCCCACATCGACGGCGCGCTATATCACGGCGATTCCGGCACGCTTTTTGCGGAAAAGCTTGTCGAAGGCGGCGCAGAGGTGGCGGTGCGCTCGACGTTGAATGTCGGAGCGCTCGACCTGATGGGCTGCTCGCGGGTGCGGCTGGAAGAGCCGGCGCGTGGCATGGCACGGCGCATGATGGACGCCTACCGCAAGCTCGGCTGCGAACAGAGCTGGACGTGCGCGCCCTACCAGGCCGGGCACCGGCCGGCCCTCGGCTCCGACGTCGCCTGGGGCGAGTCCAATGCGGTCGTGTTCTGTAACTCCGTGCTCGGCGCACGCACGAACCGCTATGGCGATTTTCTCGACATCGCCTGCGCCATCACCGGACGAGCCCCGGATTACGGCCTGCACCGGCCGGAAAACCGGCGCGCAACGCTTGCGTTCGATGTGTCCGCTTTGCCCGCCGCCTTCCTCGCCTCCGAAATCGCCTGGCCGGTTCTCGGCAGTCTTTATGGTCGCGAAGTCGGGAACGCCGTCGGTGTTGTGACCGGCGTATCGAAGCACCCCGGCGAGGATGCACTGAAGGCCTTTGGTGCCGCAGCCGCATCCTCCGGCGCAGTGGGTCTGTTTCATATCGCCGGCGTCACGCCCGAAGCGCCGGATCTGGCAGCCGCACTCCACGACGAAGCACCGGAAACGACGATCATTGTGACACCGGAGATGGCTCTGGATGCTCAACGACGACTATCGACAACGGAAGCCGCAAGCTCGATCGACGCCGTCGCCATCGGCAGCCCTCATCTATCCCTGTCCGAATTCGCAGCATTGGAGAGGCTGGTTGCCGGACGCCGGCTGGCGATACCCGTCTACGCCTGCACCGGACGGCATGTTCTCTCCGAATTGGAAAAGAACGGACAACGCAAGGCACTGGAAGCCTGTGGCGTCGTCATTGTTGCCGATACATGCGTGGTCGTCACGCCCATCCTGCCGGAATTGCGGAATGGTGTCCTGATGACCAATTCTGGAAAATTCGCCCAGTATGCGCCGGGCAATACCGGCTATGCAGTGCTTTACGGCTCGCTTGCAGACTGCGTTGAAAGTGCCGTCATAGGTAAGCCAATACCTACGGAATTAGCATCGTGAGTGCGCTGCAAGGCGACATTCTTGTTGCGGGCGATGCCGGCAAGGGTGAGGCACTGGTACTTACCGCGCCGATCTCTTTCTGGGGCGGCGTCGATCCGAAAACGGGGAAAATTGCGGATGTCCGTCATCCGCAACACGGCATGACGATTTCGGGCAAAGTGCTTTGCCTGCCCGGAACGATCGGCTCATCATCAGCCTCCGCGGTGCTTATGGAACTCGTGCACAACGGCCACGCACCTGCAGCGCTCGTTCTTCACGAACCCGATGCGATCCTGCTTCTCGGATTGATCGTCGCCCGCGAAATGGGCTGGCAGACGCCGATCGCAGTGAAACTTGACCGGGAAGGTTTCGACGCTTTCGCCAGCCGCTTTGTCGAGATTTCCGAAGAAGGCGCAATCACCGCCCTGCCCTAAGCGTATCAGACCCGGTTCGGCAGTACCCGGTCCGGCGGGCGATGGCCGTCGATGAAGGTGCGGATGTTGATGATGACCTTCTCGCCCATGTCGATGCGGCCTTCTATCGTCGCTGAGCCCATATGGGGCAGGATGACGACCTTGCCTTTGGCAGCAAGCTTGACCAGCTTGGGATTGACCGCCGGCTCATGCTCGAAGACGTCGAGACCGGCACCGGCCAGCTTGCCATCCTGCAGCAGCTTGACCAAGGCGTCCTCGTCGATCAGGTCGCCGCGCGCCGTGTTGACGAGATAGGCCGAGGGCTGCAGCAGAGCCAGGCGGCGCGCCGACAGAAGATGGAAGGTGGCCGGGGTCGAGGGGCAATTGACCGAAATGATGTCCATGCGGGCAAGCATCTGGTCGAGGCTTTCCCAATAGGTCGCTTCCAGCTCGTCCTCGACGCTTTTCAGCACGCGGTTGCGGTTGTGATAGTGGATCGACAGGCCGAAGGCCTTGGCGCGGCGCGCTACCGCTGTGCCTATACGGCCCATGCCGACGATGCCGAGGCGCTTGCCCCAGATACGGCGGCCGAGCATCCAGGTCGGCGACCAGCCGGCCCATTTCGTCCCGTTTTCAAGCACATTGGCGCCTTCAGCCAAACGCCGCGGCACCGCCAGCATCAGCGCCATCGTCATGTCGGCGGTGTCTTCGGTCAGCACATTGGGCGTGTTGGTGACGGTGATTCCTTTTTTCGCCGCAGCCGCCACATCGATCTTGTCTACCCCGTTGCCGAAATTGGCGATCAGCTTGAGCTTTTCGCCGGCCTGCTCGATGAGTGCAGCGTCAATGCGGTCGGTCACGGTCGGCACCAAAACATCCGCCTCTTTCACCGCTGCGACCAGCTCCGGTTGGCTCATCGGGCGGTCTTCGAGGTTCAGCCGCGCGTCGAAAAGCTCGCGCATGCGGGTTTCCACCTGATCCGGAAGCTTGCGCGTGATCACCACGAGGGGCTTCTTTTTAGCGGCCATTGTTTCCTCGAATCCGGATCCTGTTGAGACCTCTTTAACCAAGACGAGCGAAACTGAAAACCAGTCTTGGCGAGACTGACTGTGTATCAAGCAGTGTCGTCGAAGACAAAGAAAAAGGGCGCGGCCGCCAATGAGTGAGGTGCCGCAGAGCTTGCAAAGGAATGGCAGTGTTTGGGTTCGTGTCGCTTCGTATGTCGTTTGGTGCAGCCGTGCTCGGCCTCGCCCTCGTCTCGACGGGGGCCTTGATAACGGCTGGCCAGGCCGCAGCACCCGGCCAGGAGATCACCAGGGGGCCGAGCGGCCTGCCTTTGCCGCGCTTCGTCAGCCTAAAGTCGGGCAAGGTCAATTCGCGCATAGGCCCCGGCCTGAATTATGGCGTGGACTGGCTCTATATGAAGCCCGGCCTGCCGATGGAGATTATCCAGGAATACGACACATGGCGCCGGGTGCGCGATGCCGAGGGCTCGGAAGGCTGGATCAACCAGTCGCTGCTGTCCGGCCGGCGCACGGCGATAGCCGCACCATGGCAGCGCGGCAAGGATGCCAGGATTTCACTCATGGCCAAGCCGGACAACGAGGCGCGAGCGGTTGCCATCATCGAGCCGGGCGTGGTCGGAACGATCAAGTCCTGCAATGGCGATTGGTGCGAAATGACCTTCGACGGTCATACCGGCTGGATCAACCAGACGCAGGTCTGGGGCGCCTATCCCGGCGAGCAGGTCAAGGATTAGAGGTCAGGATTTATCGTGGCCAATGCGGCCAAGATGCGTGTCCTGAAAACTGGTCGCGAGCTTCAGCCCATAACCGAGCGCCCTGTCTATGGCGATATGGGCGATCCAGATGAACGCGATCTGCGTGACCAGGGCATGGCCGGCGGATAGACCGATCGCCAGCATCACCAGCGGCCAGATCAGGACATGCAGCATGTTGTAGACGAAGGCGCCGAAGCGCGGCCCTGCCAGATAACCCAGCATCGCAAGATCAGGCGCCAGAATCAGCAGCACAAAGAGCGGCCAAGAGCCGCCGGCAAAGGCATAGGCCGCTATCGCTCCAACAGCGACGGCAATCCATTCCGCTCTTACTATGAGATCAACGGGCCGCAACGAGCCCATGCGCGGGTCAGCCGCCCCGCTTGGGACGAAGGCGCACGACGATATCGACGTTGGCGATTTCCATGCCTTCGGGCGGTTCGGGCAGGTTTAGCACCTTCACCGGACCAGATGCGATGTCGAAGACCTTGTTCTCGCCTTCGATGAAGAAGTGATGATGGTCGGAGGTGTTGGTGTCGAAATAGGTCTTTGCGCCTTCGACAGCCAGAATGCGGAGCAGGCCAGCCTCGGTGAACTGATGAAGAGCATTGTAGACGGTCGCCAGCGACACCGGCACGCCGGCTGCAACGGCTTCTTCGTGCAGTTCCTCAGCGGAGAGATGACGGTCGCCCTTGGCGAAAAGCAGATTGGCGAGCGCGACACGCTGCCGCGTCGGGCGCAGACCCGCCTCGCGTACACGTTCGTCGACTGCAATCTTGTTCGGGACGGTCAAATCCATCAATCCGCCAAATCCAATTCATCTCATCTTGAAATTCACCACACGATTTTCGCGTGATAAAAGCCATACGTTCCTTGACATATATTCTGTCGGGGCAAACCGATCAATAGGCGCACATTGACCCAGGGAGACCGGCAGGCTAATCGCAAACGGCGGTTTCCGAGCGGAAACAGACTGTGTTAGTGAACTAGGACAAGCGGAGCGGAAGCTCCCGGAAGTCATACGGGGACGAGATTTCATGGCGGTTGCAAAATCCAGCTACGAATATGAGGAACTGCTCGCCTGCGCTCGCGGCGAACTGTTCGGGCCAGGAAACGCGCAGCTGCCGGCCCCGCCGATGCTGATGTTCGATCGGATCACCGAAATTTCCGAAACGGGCGGCGAGTTCGACAAGGGCTTCGTGCGCGCCGAACTCGATATCAAGCCGGACCTGTGGTTCTTCCCCTGCCACTTCATCGGCAATCCCGTCATGCCCGGTTGCCTCGGCCTCGATGCCATGTGGCAGTTGACCGGGTTCTTCCTAGGCTGGCTCGGCGAGCCCGGCAAGGGCATGGCGCTGTCCACCGGCGAGGTCAAGTTCAAGGGCATGGTGACGCCGAAGGTCAAAAAGGTCGAATACGGCATCGATTTCAAGCGTGTCATGCGCGGCCGGCTGGTGCTCGGCACGGCCGACGGCTGGCTAAAAGCCGACGGCGAGACTATCTACAGGGCAACGGACCTGCGGGTCGGTCTCGCCAAGCAGGAAGCAGCCTGACCGCGGGCACGCAGTCACGAAGGAGTACTTATGAGACGCGTCGTTGTCACGGGCCTTGGAATCGTATCGTCCATCGGAAACAATGCCCAGGAGGTCCAGGCCTCGCTGCATGATGCCAAATCCGGCATCAGTTTCTCCGATTCTTTCGCCGAACACGGCTTCCGCTGTCAGGTCTGGGGCGCGCCAACGCTCGACACCACCGAGCTCGTCGACCGTCGTGCCGCGCGTTTCCTGTCGCAGGGCGGCATGTGGAACCACGTGGCCATGAAGCAGGCGATTGCCGACAGTGGTCTCGAAGAGGCCGACGTATCCGGCAACCCACGCACCGGCATCATCATGGGCTCCGGCGGACCTTCGACGAAAACCATCGTCGAAGCATCGGAAATCACGCTGAAGAACAACAGCCCGAAGCGCATCGGACCCTTCGCGGTGCCAAAGGCCATGTCGTCGACCGCTTCGGCGACGCTCGCGACCTGGTTCAAGATCCACGGCGTCAATTATTCGATCTCGTCGGCCTGCTCGACGTCGGCGCATTGCATCGGCAACGCTGCCGAGATGATCCAGTGGGGCAAGCAGGACGTCATGTTCGCCGGTGGCCATGAAGATCTGGACTGGACCATGTCGAACCTGTTCGACGCGATGGGCGCAATGTCTTCCAAGTTCAACGACCGCGCATCGGTTGCCTCGCGCGCCTATGACGTGAACCGCGACGGTTTCGTCATTGCCGGCGGCGCCGGAGTGCTGGTTCTGGAAGAACTGGAACGTGCTAAGGCGCGCGGCGCCAAGATCTACTGCGAACTGGTCGGCTACGGTGCGACTTCCGACGGCTACGACATGGTCGCCCCGTCCGGCGAAGGCGCGATACGCTGCATGAAGCAGGCGCTGGCGACGGTTTCTGCTCCGGTCGACTATATCAACACGCACGGCACATCGACGCCGGTCGGCGATTCCAAGGAGATGGGTGCCATCCGCGAGACGTTCGGCGATAAAATCCCGAACATCACCTCGACCAAGTCGCTCACCGGCCACTCGCTGGGAGCTGCCGGCGTGCAGGAATCGATCTATTCGATCCTGATGATGCAGGGCGGTTTCATCGGCGAGAGCGCTCATATCGAAGAACTTGACCCGGAATTCGAAGGCATGCCGATCGTGCGCAAGCGCATCGACAACGCCAAGATCGACACGGTGCTGTCGAACTCGTTCGGCTTCGGCGGCACAAACGCCACGCTCGTTTTCCAGCGTCACAACGGCTAAGGATATTCTTCCGATGGAAGGTTTGATGAAGGGCAAGCGCGGCCTCGTCATGGGCGTCGCCAACGATCACTCTATTGCCTGGGGTATAGCCAAGCAGCTCTCCGCCCATGGCGCGGAGATGGCATTCACCTATCAGGGCGAGGCTTTCGGCCGCCGCGTGAAGCCGCTGGCCGAAAAGGTCAACGCTTCTCTGGTGCTGCCCTGCGATGTCGAGGACAGCGCATCCATCGCGTCGGTTTTCGAGACGCTGGGCAATGAATGGGGCGGCATCGACTTCATCGTGCACGCCATCGGTTTTTCCGACAAGAACGAGCTGAAAGGCCTCTACGCCAACACGACGCGCGAAAACTTCGTCCGCACCATGGTGATCTCCTGCTATTCGTTCACCGAGGTTGCGCGCCATGCCGCCGGGCTGATGAAGGAAGGCGGCTCGATGATCACGCTGACCTATGCCGGCTCGACCCGCGTCATGCCGAACTACAACGTCATGGGCGTCGCCAAGGCCGGCTTGGAGGCCAGCGTGCGCTATCTCGCCGACGACTACGGGCCGCGCGGCATCCGCGTGAACGCGATTTCAGCCGGACCCGTCCGCACGCTCGCCGGCGCCGGCATTGCCGATGCGCGGCACATGTTTTCCTACCAGCAACGCAATTCGCCGCTGCGCCGCACCGTCACCATCGACGAGGTCGGCGGGTCGGCTCTCTATCTCCTGTCGGACCTGTCGTCGGGCGTCACCGGCGAAATCCACTATGTCGATTCCGGCTACCACATCGTCTCCATGCCCACCCTTGAGGAACTGAAGCAGTCGGACGGCGGCAGCGAATAATTCCGGTTTCCTGTAAAATTAAACAGTTTAAGCGAAACCGATTTTAAGGGGATGTGTGCGAAAAGGCCCTGTAACTTAGGGACTTAGTGCATGCCAGCGGCCACAGATCCGAACCGCAGCCCGGTTTTCCGGCTCATTACCATTGCCGCCTCCGGCATGGGCAGCTTCATGCTGGGGATCTGGGGCCTGAAATTCGGCTTCGGTGACGGCCTCGCCGGCATGAATGCCGAAATGGTCATGGCGATCATCGCAGCACTCTGTGCACTGGCTGCCGCCGGATCGGCGATGTCCTTCTATGCCGGCGTCGATGAATCGGCCAGCTATGTCTATAATGAAACGCAATTCGACAAGCTGACCGGCCTGCACGCCCGCACCGCCATGATGAGCAGGATCGGCGAAGCGGCTTCTTCCACGGTGAAGAGCGGAAAGCCGGTCTTCCTCATCGATATCGACATCGATCGCTTCAAGCAGATCAACGATTCGATCGGCTACAGCCAGGGCGACGAGCTTATCAAGCGCTTCACCGAGCGCTTGAAGACCAACCTTCCGCGCGGCGTGGTGATCGGCAGGATCGGTGCCGGCGAATTCGCGATCCTTTATCCGGACCGTCCTGGTGTGATGTCGGTGGAAAAGCTGGTCGAGATCATGATCGATCGGCTGATGGAGCCCTATCATCTGAAGACGCATCTCCAGTCGATCAATCTCTCGGTTGGCATCGTTGCCCTGCCGAAAGACGGGCTGGACCCGGCGGTCATCCTGCGCCGGTCAAACCTTGCCCTTCAGCATTCGCGCGCCAGCGGCATCGGCAGCTGGTCGGTGTTCCACCCGGATATGGGCCTCGTGGCAGACCATCGCCAATGGGTCGAGGCCGAACTCCAGATCGCGTTCGACCGCGGCGACTTCGACCTCCACTACCAGCCGCAACTCGACCTTCCGACCGGGCGTATCGTCGGCTACGAAGCGCTTATCCGCTGGAAGCATCCCGAGCGTGGGATGATCCCGCCGATGGAATTCATCCCCATCGCAGAAGAGACGGGCATGATCGTGCCCATAGGCGAATGGGTTCTGCGCAGGGCCTGCAGCGACGCGCGGCATCTTCCAGATGATTGCTTCGTCGCGGTGAATATCTCGCCGGTCCAGTTCATGACCAAGGATTTCGTCGGCACCGTCCAGTCCGTGATGGAAAGCACGGGGATCAAGCCGCAGCGGCTTGAGCTGGAGGTCACCGAAACGGCGATGATGCAGGATCGCGACCGCGCCGGCGTCATCCTCAAGCAGCTTTCCGAGATGGGCATCTCGGTTGCCGTCGATGATTTCGGCACCGGCTATTCCAATCTCAGCTACCTGATGGATTTCCCCTTCGACAAGCTGAAGATCGATCGTTCCTTCGTCAGCCGCATCGACACGGAAAACAGCTCGGGCGCGGTCGTTTCGACGATCGTGGGACTGTCCCGCGCGCTGGGCGTGCGCACCATCGCCGAAGGCGTGGAAACCGAAAGCCAGGCAACCCTTCTGCGGGCTGCCGGCTGCGAGGTGGTGCAGGGCTATCTGTTCGGACGCCCGGCACCGCTGAAGATCGTCGGCGGCGGCAAGCTCGGCGTCGTCAGCGAGCGGCACGTCGCATAACGCGGTATCCGCCTGCCAATCTTCAACGGCGTGCGCCAAGCACCTTGAACATGCCCGTGCGACAAATTTCTTCCTGCATCGAGAAAGCTTCCGACAGCGTCTTTTCATAAGGAAGCTGCCGATTGGCAACCATCAGCAATCGTCCGCCGGGCTTCAGCGCAGCCGCAGCAGCGCGGATCATGCCTTGCCCGATATCCGGCTCGGCGGTCCGGCGCTGATGAAACGGCGGGTTCATGACGATCAGGTCGTAACGATGGGCCACCTGCTCGGCAGAGAGGTCGTGCCAGAAGAAACGCGGTGTAAGCCCTTCTCTGCTCGCGACATTGCGCCTGGCTGCCTCCAGCGAGGCAGAATCTGCCTCGTAAAGGTCGAGCCGCGATATCTTGGGGTAGCGAGCTGCGAGCTCGGCCGCGATGTAACCCCAACCGGCGCAGAAATCGGCAACGGCGCCTGTGATCTTTTTGGGCAGGTTCTCGACCAACAGCCTCGAGCCAGCATCAATCTCGCCTGCCGAAAACATACCGGGGGCGGTGTGGAAGCGCCCGTCCACGATCATTTCGCCATTGCCCGCACGCAGCAATTCAATTGCCTGTGCCACATCCGATGGCCGACGGAACCAGAACGCTATGCCGTGGTGCTTCGGAGCATGTCCGTCGATCGAAACGATCTCGTCCAGCCGCTTGCGCAGGCTGGCGATGCCGTCGTCCTTGCTGCCGGCAACCACAATCAGCCCATCAACGTGAACGCGCTCAAGGGCGTCAGCAACCAGCAACTCGTTCGCACCGCGATGACGGCCGCAGAGCACCAGCGCAGCATCGAAGTTTTCGCCCTCGGCGCGCGGCGAAACGGTGTAGCCGCCGGCTTCCAGACCCCGAACATAGGGGCGAAATCCCTGCACCATCGACAGATCGGCGTCAAAATCTTCGGGCCGTTGAACTCCCGGCTCGGCGCCGAGAAACAGCACCCTTTCGCCCTTGCCCGGTGCTGCGAGCAGCTCCGCCTCGAAGGGATGGAAAAGGGTCTTCAGTGCATCTCGGGACATGGCCTGCCTTGATATCGTGAGCGGAGCGTCAACGGCAAAAGAAAACGGGCGCGACCTTGCGGCGCGCCCGTCTCGTTTGAATTATCGCGTCGATCAGGCGGCGTTTTCTTCGCCGTCAGCCTTCTTGTCACGCGCGATTTCCTTGCCCGTCTCCTGGTCGACGACCTTCATCGACAGGCGAACCTTGCCGCGCTCGTCAAAGCCCATGAGCTTGACGAAGACTTTCTGGCCTTCCTTGACGACGTCCGACGTCTTGGCGACGCGGTCGTTGGCAAGCTGCGAGATGTGAACCAGGCCATCCTTGGGGCCGAAGAAGTTCACGAAAGCGCCGAAATCGGCGGTCTTGACGACCGTGCCTTCGTAGATCTCGCCGACTTCCGGCTCGGCCACGATGGTGTGGATCCACTTCTTGGCCGCCTCGATCTCCTTGGCGTTCGACGAAGCGATCTTCACCGTGCCGTCGTCCTCGATGTTGATCTTGGCGCCGGTCTTTTCGACGATTTCGCGGATGACCTTGCCGCCGGAGCCGATGACGTCACGGATCTTGTCGGTCGGGATGTGCATGACCTCGATACGCGGCGCGAACTCGCCGAGTTCCGAACGGCCCTCGGTGATGGCCTTGGACATCTCGCCCAGGATGTGCAGGCGGCCGTCCTTGGCCTGGCCGAGAGCGACCTTCATGATCTCTTCGGTGATGCCGTCGATCTTGATGTCCATCTGCAGCGCGGTGATGCCGCCCTGCGTGCCGGCCACCTTGAAATCCATGTCGCCGAGGTGATCCTCGTCGCCAAGAATGTCGGAGAGAACGGCAAAGCGCTCGCCTTCCTTGATCAGGCCCATGGCAATGCCGGCAACCGGCTTGGCCAGCGGAACGCCGGCATCCATCAGCGCCAGCGAAGTGCCGCAGACGGTCGCCATCGAGGACGAACCGTTGGACTCGGTGATTTCCGAGACGACGCGCAGCGTGTAGGGGAACTGCTCGGCAGCCGGCAGCATCGGGCGAATGGCGCGCCAAGCGAGCTTGCCGTGGCCGATTTCGCGGCGGCCGGGCGAACCCATGCGGCCGGTTTCACCGACGGAATAGGGCGGGAAGTTGTAATGGAGAAGGAACTTCTCCTTGTACATGCCCGTCAGCGAGTCGACATACTGCTCGTCTTCGCCGGTACCCAGCGTGGCAACCACGATCGCCTGGGTCTCGCCGCGGGTGAACAGCGACGAACCATGGGTGCGCGGCAGCACGCCGACTTCCGAAACGATCTGGCGAACGGTCGAGAGGTCACGGCCGTCGATGCGCGAACCGGTGTCGAGGATGTTCCAGCGCACGATCTTGGCCTGGAGTTCCTTGAACACCGTTGCGACCTGCTCGGAGGAATACTTCGCTTCCTCGCCCTCGGCCGGAGCGAACGCAGCCTTGACCTTGGCCTTGGCGGCGTCGACAGCGGCGTAACGGGCCTGCTTGTCGATGATCTTGTAGGCTTCGCGCAGATCGCCTTCGACGATCTTCAGCATTTCGGCTTCGAGATCGGCATAGCTCGGCGAGGTGAAATCGCGGGGGTCCTTGGCGGCAACTTCAGCGAGCTTGATGATCGCGTCGATGACCGGCTGGAAGCCCTTGTGGCCGAACATGACGGCGCCGAGCATGATGTCTTCGGACAGTTCCTTGGCTTCGGACTCGACCATCAGAACGGCGTCGCCGGTGCCGGCAACGACGAGGTCGAGCAGCGATTCAGGCATCTCGTCGACATGCGGGTTGAGCTTGTATTCGCCGTTGATGTAGCCGACGCGCGCGCCGCCGATCGGGCCCATGAAGGGCACGCCCGAGAGCGTCAAGGCAGCGGAGGTGGCGACGATCGACAGGATGTCAGGATCGTTCTCGAGATCGTGCTGGACGACGGTGACGACAACCTGGGTGTCGTTCTTGTAGCCGTCAGCGAAGAGCGGGCGGATCGGGCGGTCGATGAGACGGGAAACCAGCGTTTCCTTCTCGCTCGGACGGCCTTCACGTTTGAAATAGCCGCCCGGGATCTTGCCGGCGGCATAGGTCTTTTCCTGGTAGTTGACGGTCAGCGGGAAGAAGTCGAAGCCCGGCTTCGGCTCTTTCGCGGAGACGACGGTGGCCAGCACCATGGTCTCGCCGTAGGTGGCGAGCACTGCGCCGTCAGCCTGACGGGCGATCTTGCCGGTTTCGAGGATGAGCGGGCGTCCTGCCCACTCGATTTCCACTCTGTGTTGTTTGAACATGTCTTGTCCTTCAAATGCGGAAAGGCGGCGCAATGCATGCGCGCAGCGTTTCCTGGCTTGTTTCAGACGAGCCACGGGCAAGACAACGGGAGGTCTGGATTAACGGCGTTCGACAACGCCCCAGGCATCCTGCAATCCTGCCCCATGACTGGTCCCATGGGTGGTCTCGGCGCTGCCCTCTGCTGCAGCCGAAACCCTGCTTTGGCATCTGATCTGCCGGACAGGCGCAAGGCCCTCGGCATCTGGATGCATGGACCTGCAGTGGGCAGGCCCGAATAAGAAGACCGGCGGACTTTCAGGACGAAAATCCGCCGGTCAGGAGTTCAGCGACGCAGGCCGAGCTTCTCGATCAGCGTCTGGTAGCGGGCCTCATCCTTGCCCTTGAGATAATCAAGGAGGCTGCGGCGCTGCGAAACCAGGGCCAGAAGACCACGGCGGGAATGGTTATCCTTCTTGTGGTCCTTGAAGTGCTCGGTCAGGTTCTTGATCCGCTCCGAGAGGATCGCCACCTGGACTTCCGGCGAACCGGTGTCACCCTTGGCGGTAGCGAATTCGGAAAGCAATTCGGTCTTGCGTTCAGCAGTAATCGACATCGTGTTTTTCCTTTCAATTTGAGGAAACGGGACGCCCACGGCCGGGATGTCGTCCAGCAGGGGCCGGTGTACATGGCGCAATCTTGCGCGATGCTGCGGCGCATATAGTGCAAAAAGCCGATAAAGGCCATAGCGAATCGAAAACCGGCAAAAAGTCGGTCTTTTAACCCGCAAACACCCGCTTCGGCTTGAACATGCCCGCCTCGATCGCGCCGATCGCCACCAGTTTGCCACGTGCGGTGGCACAGGCTTCCTCGGCTTCCACGGGCGCATCGCGGCCGCGAATGATGACCGGGTTGCCGAGCCTTATCTTGGCCGCCGCATCATCGGTGATCGCCACTTGCGGCAGGCATTCGAGTGCAGCGCCGGTATCGACGATATAGGCATCGATCGCAGCGTAACTCAGTACCACCTCTTCCCCTTCCCGCGCCTGCGGGACCGCGGCTTCCAGTTGTTCCAGCGTGACCAGATCCTCGGCTGTAAAAGGATCGACTTCGGTGCGCCGAAGCGTTGCTATATGGCCGAAGCATTCAAGATCGCGGCCCATGTCGCGGGCCAGCGAGCGCACATAGGTTCCCTTGCCGCATTCGATTTCGAAGACCGAATTGCCTTCCGGCGTGGTTTCGATCAGTTCCAGCCGTCCGATTTCGATTTCCCGGGCAGGAATGTCGACCGTCTCGCCTTCGCGAGCCAGATCATAGGCGCGCTCGCCGGCGATCTTGATCGCCGAGAACTGTGGCGGTGTCTGCATGATCACGCCGGTGTATTTCGGCAGCAGCGCCAGGATTTCGGTTTCCGAAGGACGCTTCTCCGAAGTCTTCGTCACCGGGCCTTCGAGATCGTCGGTCGAACGCTCCTCGCCCCAGGCAACCGTGAAACGGTAGACCTTGGCGCCATCCTGAACATAAGGCACCGTCTTGGTCGCCTCGCCGAGCGCGATGGGCAGCATGCCGGAGGCCAGCGGGTCGAGCGTGCCGGCATGGCCGGCCTTCTCGGCCTGGAACAGCCACTTGATCTTGGAGACCGCTTCGGTCGAGCCCATGCCGATCGGCTTGTCGAACACCAGCCAGCCGGAAATCGGCCGGCCCTTCTTCTTGCCCCTGCGCCCCACTATTCCTGCTCCTTGTCGTCGTCGGCTTCCAGATCCCGCACGACCACCGGCGATTTCAGAAGTTCATTGATCTTGGCGAAATTGTCGTAGCTCGTGTCGAGCCGGAAGCGGAACTCCGGCATGTATTTCATCTGCCGCAGGGCCGACGAGACACGTCCGCGAATGAAGCGCGCATGCTTGTTGAGCGTCTCGATCACCGCCGCGTCGTCGCGCGCGCCAAGCGGCGAAACGAAGGCCGTCGCGATCTTCAAATCCGGCGACATGCGCACTTCCGAGATCGATATCACCGTCGTCTCGATGACGGGGTCCAGTATCTCGCCACGCTGCAGCGTCTCGGACAGGGCGTGGCGCACCTGTTCGCCGACGCGAAGCTGGCGCTGGGAGGGGCCGCTGGTTTGTTTGCTCATATCGTCTCTCAATCCGGAAGGTTGACTCGGCCATTCGCACCGAGGCGAGCCAGAACAGGTGGTGATGCTATCGGGCGGCCGGACCATTTCAGCACGCTGTCGCGAAAGGTCTGCCGTTCCTCGTCCGAGGTGAATATCCGGGCTGGCCAAGGATGGGCAAATGTCTTGGAAAGCCAGAAATAGAAGGTTCCCGCTTCCTCCTCGAGAGCATAGAGCGAGTTCCACGGACAACTCACCGTCTGACCCACGACCGTATAGCTGATCCCGTTCTCATCAACCGTCGCCTCGATCGGCTTGCCGAGCACGCCCATCTTCGTTAGCCGCCGGCGGTAGATACCCCGCAGCAAGCGGCGCATCGGCTGTAAAAGCAGGATCGTCAGCAACACACCTGCAATCACGCTTGCGACGACATAAATGGCGAATATGACGACGTCGCCAGCGCGCCATTTGTCGAAATTCAGGAACAGAGCACCGAACAGTACAATCAAAGCCATCGCGCCGACGGTCGGCCATAACGGCAGAAGTTGGCGCGTCGTGTACTGGATATCAAGATGATCATCCAGCTCCAACTCGAACGTCTTGTGAAAGCCGGATTGCGCAGCCGCGGGCCAGATTTTCGGAACGGAGGTACGGGACGGCCCGGACATACTATAAACCTAGCCGTTGCGGGGTGGGACCGCATCACGGTTGCAGCAAAGAGAGCGGCCGAAGCCGCCCTCCAGTTTCCATCAGCCTTTACAGCGTCCGGGTCACCATCTCGACGCGGAAGCACTCGATGACGTCGCCCTGGCGCATGTCTTCGTAGTTTTGGAAGGCCATGCCACATTCCTGGCCGACCGGAACCTCGGACACTTCGTCCTTGAAGCGCTTCAGCGTCTTCAGCGTACCTTCGTGGATGACGACATCGTCGCGGATCAGGCGTACGCCGGCACCGCGCTCGACCTTGCCTTCCGTGACACGGCAACCGGCGACCTTGCCGGTCTTCGTGATGTTGAAGACTTCCAGGATTTCCGCATTGCCGATGAAGGTTTCGCGGCGTTCCGGCGACAGCAGACCCGACATGGCCGCCTTAACGTCATCCACGAGATTGTAGATGATGTTGTAGTAGCGGATGTCGATGCCGGCCTGCTCGGCCGCCTGACGGGCCTGAGGGTTTGCACGCACGTTGAAGCCGATCATGGCAGCACCGGACGTCTCGGCGAGCGACACGTCGCTTTCCGTGATGCCACCGGCGCCTGCATGAACGATGCGGGCACGGACTTCGTCGGTGCCCAGCTTGTCGAGTGCTGCGATAATCGCCTCGACGGAACCCTGCACGTCGGCCTTGATGACCAGTGGGAACTCCTTGAGACCACTCGACTGCAGCTGCGACATCATATGTTCGAGCGAACCGCGCTGGCCAACATGGCGGGCAGCCGCCTTGTCGCGAGCAAGACGCTGACGGTACTCGGTGATCTCGCGCGCCTTGGCCTCGTTGGTGACGACAGCAAAGCGGTCGCCTGCCTGCGGCGTACCCTGGAGACCCAGGATTTCAACCGGGGTAGCCGGCAGCGCTTCCTTGACGTGCTCGCCATGATCGTCGACGAGGGCGCGCACACGGCCCCACTCGTTGCCGGCCACGACGATGTCGCCGACCAGCAGCGTACCGGTCTGCACCAGAACGGTAGCCACCGAACCACGGCCCTTGTCGAGCTTGGCTTCGATGACGACACCTTCGGCGGTACGGTTCGCATTGGCCTTGAGGTCGAGCAGTTCGGCCTGCAGCAGGATCGCTTCGAGCAGCTTGTCGAGATTGGTGCCCTTGGTCGCCGAAACCTCGACGTCCAGAACTTCACCGCCCATCGATTCCACGAAAACCTCGTGCTGCAGAAGCTGCGTGCGCACCTTCTGCGGATCGGCTGACGGCTTGTCGATCTTGTTGATCGCCACGATGATCGGAACACCGGCCGCTTTGGCGTGGCTGATGGACTCGATGGTCTGCGGCATCACGCTGTCGTCGGCAGCGACCACCAGGATGGCAATGTCGGTGGCCTGCGCACCGCGGGCACGCATTGCCGTGAAGGCGGCGTGGCCGGGCGTGTCGATGAAGGTGATCTTCTGACCGTTCTTCTCGACCTGATAGGCGCCGATATGCTGGGTGATGCCGCCGGCTTCGCCGGAAACGACATTGGCATTGCGGATCGCATCGAGAAGCGAGGTCTTGCCGTGGTCGACGTGACCCATGATGGTGACGACCGGCGAACGCGACTCCATGTCCTCGGGACGGTCGGCAACGTCGAACAGGCCTTCTTCGATGTCGGATTCAGCGACGCGGCGAACCGTGTGGCCAAATTCGGCAGCGATGAGTTCGGCCGTATCGGCGTCGATCACGTCGCCCGGCTTCAGGATCTGGCCCTGCTTCATGAAGTACTTGACCACATCCACGGCGCGCTCGGACATACGCTGAGCGAGTTCCTGGATGGTGATGGTTTCAGGCAGCACCACTTCGCGCACGATCTTCTCGCGCGGTTCCTGATGCATGGCGCGCTTGAACTTTTCCTGACGGCGGCGCATCGACGACAGCGAACGACCGCGGCTGTCTTCGTCTGAAGTAGCGCTGCTGAGCGTCAGCTTGCCGCGACGGCGATCTTCCTCGCCCTTGGTCTTTGCCGGGCGGGCGACTTCAGGCGTTACGATCCGCTTGATAGGAACGGCGCTGCGCGGGGAAGCCACGCTCTTGCTCTTGGCTTCCGGTTCATCAGCTACCAGGTCGGCGTGCTGAGGCGCACGGCGGCGCGCTTCTTCCTCGGCGCGACGGCGGGCTTCGGCCTCTGTCTGGAGACGAGCCTCTTCCTCGGCCTGACGGCGAGCCGATTCATCGCGCTCACGGCGGCGGCGCTCTTCTTCTTCCTGACGGCGCTTGGTTTCTTCCAGGGCGCGCTGGCGATCTTCGATCTCGCGGGCCTTGGAGCCCTCGAGCGCACGGCGGCGCGCTTCCATCTCGCTGCTCGACAGCTCGTTCAGAACCATGCCGGAACGCTCAGCCACAACCGGAGCGGGCGCAGGCGCGGGAGCGGGTGCCGGCGCAGGTGCGGCAACGGGCTTCGGCGCTTCCTGCACCACCGGTGCTGCTACTGCGACGGGCGCAGGCGCGGGCGCCGGCTTCGGCGTGAACACCGAGGCAACGGTCGGCTCCGGCTTGTCGCCAGGCATCGAGAATTTGCGCTTCTTGGTTTCGACGACGACGGCCTTGGTGCGCCCGTGCGAGAAGTTCTGCCGCACGGTGCCCTGCTCCACGCCTGGGCGCTTCAGCGTCAAGGTCTTCTTCGTGTTGACGCTCAACGTGTTGTCGTCACCCGATTTCGTATCGCTCATTCCATATCCTCTGCGGCTTCATCTTCGTCAGCAATTGCCGCAAACATTGCCCGGTCATCCGGGGATCCGCCCCGGTATCGGTCAAGCGCAACCATGCGCTTCAGCACCGCTTTTCCCGCGTCTTCCGCAAGAACGGCAGCATGTATCACATTTGTGCCCCCTAATGCCAAACTCAAATCGGCTTCCGAGAAAAGTTTGTAGGCATAGATTTCGGGGCCGCCGGCATAGGCGGTGGCGCGGCGTGCCTGGGTAATCTTGCGAAGGCCGTCTTCCGATGCTTCCACTGCGTGAAGAACGAGAAGCGCCTTGCCGCTGCGCACCGCACTTTCGACCTTTGTCGCGCCGAGTGCAATGGCACCAGCCTTGCGGGCCAGTCCGAGGACACCGAGGACAGATTTTGCCAGAAGCATATCCACCATCGCGCCAAGATCAGGCGAAACGGTGACTTCCTTCTTGAAGGCGCGGGCAAAGCTGTTCTTTGCCGCAGCCTTGTCCACATGTAGGCGGTCGCCGGTCACCCAGCAACCGCGCCCTGGAAGATTTCTTTTCAGATCGGGAACGACAGCAGAATCCGGCCCGACAACGAAACGGATCAGTTCATCCGGCTCGGCGGTCTTGCGCGTGACGATGCAGGTGCGATCGTTCATCTCGTCGTGGGTCAGGTCCCGTGCGATGCGTGTTCACCTCACGCACCAGCGGCTTCGGCAGTCGCTTCCTCAGCAACTGCTTCGTCCTCTGTGATCCAACCGGCCTTCAGGCGTGCAGCCAGGACCATCTGTTCAGCGTCGGTGCGCGAAATGGCGTAAGTGGCAAGAACGCCGGGGAAGAACTTGGTCTCGCCGTCCTTGCGTTCCTTCCAGCCGACGAGATCGTCGACCGCGTAACCGGCGAAGTCCTCGATCGTCTTCACGCCGTCCTCGCCGAGCGTCACCAGCATTGCGGTGGTGATGCCCGGGATTTCGCGCAGTTCGTCCTCGACGCCCAGAGCACGGCGCTTGTCGTCGTGCTCTGCTTCGATCTTCTCGAGATATTCGCGGGCGCGGGTCTGGATCTCGCTGGCGGTGTCCTCATCAAAGCCGTCAATCGAGGAAATCTCGTCGGCGTCGACATAGGCCACTTCCTCGACGCTGGTGAACCCTTCGGAGGCCAGCACCTGGCCGACCATCTCGTCGACATCCAGCGCTTCCATGAAGAGGTTCGAACGCTCGACGAATTCCTTCTGGCGACGCTCGGATTCTTCCTGCTCGGTCAGGATGTCGATATCCCAGCCGGTGAGCTGCGAAGCAAGGCGAACGTTCTGGCCGCGGCGGCCGATGGCCAGCGAGAGCTGGTCGTCGGGCACCACGACTTCTATGCGCTCTGCATCCTCATCGAGAACAACCTTGGCGACTTCAGCCGGCTGCAAGGCGTTGACGATGAAGGAGGCGGCCGAAGGCGACCACGGAATGATGTCGATCTTCTCGCCCTGCAATTCGCCGACAACGGCCTGGACGCGCGAACCGCGCATACCAACGCAGGCGCCGACCGGATCGATCGATGAGTCACGCGAAATGACGGCGATCTTGGCGCGGGAACCCGGATCGCGGGCCACCGACTTGATCTCGATGATACCGTCATAGATTTCCGGCACTTCCATGGTGAAGAGCTTGGCCATGAACTGCGGGTGCGTACGCGACAGGAAAATCTGCGGGCCGCGCTGCTCGCGGCGCACGTCGTAGACATAGGCACGGACGCGGTCGCCATACTTATAGTTTTCGCGGGGGATCAGCTCGTCGCGGCGGATGATCGCTTCGCCACGGCCGAGATCGACGATGACGTTGCCATACTCGACGCGCTTGACCGTGCCGTTGACGATCTCGCCGATGCGATCCTTGTATTCGTCGAACTGACGATCACGCTCGGCCTCGCGCACCTTCTGGACGATGACCTGCTTGGCCGACTGCGCGGCGATGCGGCCGAAATCCATCGGCGGGAGCTGCTCGGCAATGAAGTCGCCGACCTGTGCGTCGGGATTGCGCTCGCGCGCCGAGGAGAGCGCGATCTGGGTCGCGTAGTCATCGACCTTTTCCACGACTTCCATCAGACGCTGCAGCTTCATCTCGCCGGTGTTCGGGTTGATGTCGGCGCGGATGTTGGTTTCCTGGCCGTAGCGCGAGCGCGCGGCCTTCTGGATCGCGTCGGCCATGGCGGCGATCACGATTGATTTGTCGATCGACTTTTCACGCGCAACCGCATCGGCGATCTGCAGCAGCTCAAGCCTGTTCGCACTGACTACCATCTTCGTCTCCCTGAACAATGCCGGCGTCGACCGGCTGCTCAATCACTCTTCTGTTTCGATCTCGTCTTCCGCGTCGTCTTCATCTTCGCCGCGGTTTTTCTTGGCTTCCTTGCGGGCCCTGTTGTCCTTGCTCAGCGCATCCCGGATCAGGTCGTCTGTCAGGATCAGGCGGGCATCGGCAATCGTTTCGAACGGTATGCGCACGCTGGGCTCATCGCCGTAAGCGGGCTGGTCGCGCTCTATCAGAACGCTTTCGTCGTCGGTCTCTGCGATCTTGCCGCGAAAACGCTTGCGGTCTGCGACCAGGATCGACGTTTCCATCTTCACGAGATGACCGACCCAGGCGGAGAAATCCGACTTGCGCACCAGCGGGCGATCGATGCCCGGCGATGACACTTCCAGATGATAGGCCTTATCGATCGGATCGTCGACATCAAGCGCGGGAGAAACCGCGCGGCTGACCTCTTCGCAGTCCTCGACTGTCATGGTGCCGTCTTCACGTTCAGCCATGATCTGCAGCGTCAGGCCGTTCTGGCCCGAGAGGCGCACACGCACGAGCCGAAAGCCGATTGCACGCAATACCGGTGCAATGATCGATGCCACACGCGCATCGACACCGCTTTCGCGGATGATGCGATCGTCGCCGGCTATGCTGGATGTCTCTTCCGTCATTCCCTGTCCGAGGCTGGGCCAGGTAACAAAAAAGAGCGGGACCGGGTGGACCCACTCTTCGTCATACCGACCAAGAATTTGAATGGGATATAGCCCATTGGCCAGCCGGTTTCAAGTCCAAGACGGAATGCTCAGCCGCACAGCGTTCCGGACTACCGGTTTCCCAAGGATGCGCGGCACGCATGGCTCGCATGCAGGAAACCATCTGTCAGAAATATCAATGAGTTCCTATATATGCTGCATGGCAACAGAAAATTTGTTGCGATGCACAACTCGAAAGGAAGCTTTCAATGACCAAGCGAAGCACAATTTCGGTGATGAGCGATCTGTTCAGCGTATTCGGTAGCGCCGTGGCCGTGTCCCGTGCCGTCGATAACCGCAGGATGCCGAGCGAACATCACCTCCGCAATCTCGGCATCAACCCCGAGTCCTTCAAGAACATCCGGCACTTCTAAAGCCGGATGTTGATGATGAGACGAGGATCTATCAATCCTCGTCGGCGGCAAGCTGCGAAAGCACCTTGCCTCGCCCGCGTGCCCGCATCACCAGCGGCACGATCACGGCAGCAGCCGCAAGCGTCAGCAGCACGATCGAAATAGGCGAGTGCACCAGCACCGTCAGATCGCCTTGGCTGATCGCCAAAGCGCGGCGCAATTGCTGCTCGGCCAATGGCCCCAGGATCAAGCCCACGACGACCGGTGCGATCGGATAGCCGAACTGGCGCAGCAGATAGCCCAGAATACCGAACGTAAGGAGCATTCCCAGTTCAAACACCGACGGGTTGGCGCCTATGGTGCCGAGCGTCGCGAAGACCAGAATGCCGGCATAGAGCCAATGGCGCGGGATCGACAGAAGCCTGACCCACAGGCCGATCAGCGGCAGGTTCAGCACCAGCAGCATGAAATTGGCCACCAGCAGGCTGGCGATCAGGCCCCAGACCAGCGATGAATTGTTGGCGAACAGCAACGGTCCCGGCTGCAGGCCGAATTGTTGGAAGCCCGCCAGCATGATTGCCGCAGTCGCCGTCGTCGGCAGGCCGAGCGTCAGCAGTGGCACCAGCGTACCAGCGGCAGAGGCATTGTTGGCTGCTTCGGGTCCGGCAACGCCTTCGATCGCGCCATGGCCGAATTCTTCCGGCTTCCTGGCAAGCTGCTTTTCCACCGAGTAGGACAGGAAGGTGCCGATCTCGGCGCCGCCGGCCGGCATGGCACCAATCGGAAAGCCGATCGCCGTGCCACGCAGCCACGGCTTCCACGACCGCGACCAATCCTCTTTGTTCATCCAGACGGAGCCCTTCACCGGCTCAATGCGCTCGTCGCCGCTGCTGCGTGACGCCGCGACAGTCAATGTTTCACCGATCGCAAAGAGCGCGACCGCCAGCGTCGTCACCTCGATACCGTCGAGCAGGTCGGGGATACCGAAGGCAAGGCGCGCCTGCCCCGTCTGCAGGTCGATGCCTATGAGGCCGAGCGCGAGGCCGATGAAGAGGGCCGTCAGGCCACGCAGGGACGACTCGCCGAAGGCAGCCGAAACGGTCATGAAGGCCAGTACCATCAGCGCGAAATATTCGGCCGGGCCGAAGGACAGCGCGAATTTGACGATAAAGGGCGCGATAAGCGCCAGCCCGATCGTGGCGATGAGACCGGCAACGAAGGAGCCGATGGCAGCCGTCGCCAGCGCCGGCCCGCCCCTGCCCTTGCGGGCCATCTTGTTGCCTTCCAGCGCGGTGACGATAGAGGCGCTTTCGCCCGGCGTATTGAGCAGGATCGACGTGGTCGAGCCGCCATACATGCCGCCGTAATAGATGCCCGCGAACATGATCAGCGAGCCGGCCGGATCGAGCTTGTAGGTGACGGGCAGAAGCAGCGCCACGGTCAGCGCCGGACCGATGCCCGGCAGCACGCCAACGGCAGTGCCCAGCGTCACGCCGATCAGCGCGTAAAGAAGATTCATCGGCTCCAGCGCAACCAGGAACCCTTGTGCCAAAAGGCCGAACGTATCCATGCTCTAACCCCTTAGCCTAAAATGAGCCGCTCGAGCGGACCGGCGGGCAGCGACAGTTGCAGCCCCTTGGAGAAGATGAACCAGACGACGAAGGAAAGGACGATGCCGATCGGGATCGTCATCCATAGCGGTCCGCGCCCGAAGCCGCGCGCCGTGGCGGCAAACAGCAGGCCGGTGGCGATAGAAAAGCCTACGAACTTTAGAAGCAGCATCTGTGCGGCAAGGCCACCGACGATCCAGATGACGGGTCCGAACTGCTGTGGTTCGCGCTCCGGAAAATCATGGCGAAGAGCGGCAAACACCGTCCACACGGCCAGAATGAAAAGGGCTGCGGCGATCGCATAGGGGAAAGCCGTCGGGCCGAGGCGGGAATAGCTGCCGGCGCCACCCATATGCGCGGTGTTCCAGGCAATCACACCGGCGATGATCGCCAGAACCGCCGCTATAACGAACGCCGCCCGGTCAGGGCGGCGCTTGGTATCGGATGTGTTGTTTTCCGTCATTTGACGAGACCGATGTCCTTCAGGATTCCCGAGGTCGATTCAATGTCCTTGGCAAGCTGCGTCTTAAACTCGTCGCCAGCCAGGTAGGTGTCGGCCCAGCCCTTGGTGGCAAGCGCGTCCTTCCAGCTCTTCGACGTCACCATCTTTTCAACGTCAGCGCTGATCGCAGCCTTCTGCTCGTCGGTGATGCCGGGTGCTGCTGCAACCATGCGCCAGTTCTGGATGGAAACGTCAACGCCGCCTTCCTTGAAGGTCGGCGCATCGATGCCCGCGACCTTCTCGTCGCTGGAGATGCCGATGATGCGCAATTCGCCAGCCTTGATCTGCGATTCGAATTCGCCATAGCCGGAAATACCGACCGTGACCTGTCCGCCGAGGATAGCCGCAAGTGCCTCACCGCCGCCGGAGAAAGCGATGTAGTTGACCTTGGTCGGGTCGACGCCCACCGCCTTGGCGATCAGGCCCGCAGTGATGTGATCCGTACCGCCGGCCGAGCCGCCACCCCAGGACACCGAGCCCGGATCAGCCTTCAGCTTCGCGACGAGACCGGCCATGTCCTTGATGTCGGAAGTGGCGGGCACGACGATTGCTTCAAATTCGCCGGTGAGGCGGGCAATCGGCGTCACCTGATCGAGCGTGACAGGAGATGCATTGGTGAGGATCGCGCCGACCATGACATAGCCGCCGACGATGAGCTGCGAAGGATCGCCGCTCGCCTGATTGGCGAACTGGGCAAGGCCGATAGTGCCACCGGCGCCGGGAACGTTGTTGACCTGGACGCTGCTGGAAATCTTTTCGTCCTGAAGGGCCGTCTGCATGGTGCGGGCGGTCTGGTCCCAGCCACCGCCGGGCGCTGCGGGCGCCATGATCTTGTAGTCGGCAGCATGTGCCGGAAGGGCGAGCAAGCCACCCAGTATCGACGCGAGTACGAAATGCTTCACGATGTTTCCTCCTTGGTTCGGTGCGCCATCAGGAGGTGGCGCGCCAGATCTGACTGTCGAAGCCTCGTTTGCCCGGTTCATCACCGGCATCCGGGCTTTCTCTGGTTTGGAAGGTCTGGCAGGGCGTGGTCGTGCCACACCGCAGTCAAAATGCCCATTTTCCCTGCCGCAAGCCTTGAGACCGCGGACAAATATTCTGGGATATGGGCTTGGTTCCTCCCGAAACTCCCCGTTCTGGCTGCCTCCAACAGCCAAACCGACCGTCACATCACCACATCAACCTGACATAAGGCTGACATCCGGCAAGATCGTGCAGGCATTCTGTCAGTTCACTCTTGTCCTCGCAAGGCATCGTTCCAGCGCTTGATCAGCCGTGTGCGCTTGACCTGATCGAGATAGACCATCAGTCCGGGGCTTACCGGCACCGGCCGCAACTGGGCGCCCAGCGTTGTCTGCATCATGCTGGCGGTATTCTCGCCGGACACGTCGGGATTGACGGCTGCGATGTGCAATTGCCTGGCCATGATCGCCTGACCCTCGGCGGACATGAAGTATTCGAGATATCTGCGTCCGAGATCGGGAGACTGTGCCGCCTTCGGCACCAGTCCGATGCGCGACATGACCACGGTGTAGTCCTTGGGCAGCATGATCCCGACATCGGGATGGCGCGAAGCCCAATCGGCAGCGTAGGAGCCGAGAATGTTGTAGCCGAGCACGAAGCGGCCATCGGCGATACGCTCCAGAATGGCCGAACTCGTCGAATAGAGCTTTACGCCCGCTGCTCCCATAGCCTGGATCACCGTCCAGATATCGCCGAACTGTTCCTGGTCGCGGGACATGAACATGAAACCGACGCCAGAGCGCTCGATGTCATAGGTGGCGATACGGCCGAAAACGGCGTCACCCTGATGCTGCAGGTAATCCACGAACTGCTTGCGCGTGGCGGGCGGCTCCACGTCCTTGAAGCTCGGCTTGTGGTAGACGAAGACTGCCGGCTCGAATGTCAGCGCATAGGCCGTGTTGCGCCAGTTCGCCCAGCGCGGCCAGCGCTCACTCAGCGGAAGATCACTCTGCTGCGCATAGCCGTCATTGGCAAGCTTCACCTGCAGATCCATTGCCGACGAAAATGCCATGTCGGCGGTTTTTTGTCCGGCATCGGTTTCGCGGACGATGCGGTCGTAGATGTCGGAGGTCAGCATATCCTCGTAGCGGACCGCAACGCCCGGATTGGCCTTCTGGAAACCGGCAACCATCGGCTCGACCAGCGGCGTATCGAGCGAGGAATAGACAATCAGCGTGCGCGCGCTCGCGTTGCCGTCCAATGCCGGGAAGAGCACCTCTTGTGCCGTGGCAGGGAAAGCTCCAGAGAGCAAAAGAATGAGGAATGCAAGCAGCCGCATGGTCCACTGACCATGCAACAGGCTTACCGTGTTCACAAGCTTTCGCTCCCGCTCTAAGCTGCAGTAAAAAAGAGGATTTCGTGCGCATACTGGTGGTCGAGGACAACGTCACGCTGGCAAATGGCCTTGCCGCCGTATTGCGCGGCAGCGGCTATGCCGTGGATATCGTCGGTGACGGCGCATCGGCTGTAGCTGTGCTTGCGACCGAACGTTTCGATGTCGTCGTCCTCGACCTCAATCTCCCGGAGATGGACGGTCTCGACGTGCTGCGCACCATGCGGGCGCGCCAGAACAACGCAAGCGTGCTGATCCTGACGGCGCGCAGCGCCTTCGAGGACAGGGTCAAGGGCCTCAATCTCGGCGCCGACGACTACATGATCAAGCCGTTCGACGTCGGCGAGCTCGAAGCGCGCGTTCGCGTGCTTCTGCGCCGGCAGGCAGGCTTGAAAGCGGCGACCGTCACGTTCGGCGACGTGTCCTTCGACCAGAACTCGCGCAGCTTCTCAGCCGGCGGAATATCGCTCGACCTGCCGGCGCGCGAAATCAGCCTGCTGGAGACGCTGTTCCTGCGCGCCGGCAAGGTCGTCACGAAGCAGTCGATCATCGAGTCGCTTGCCGGTTTCGATGACGATCTGAGCGCCAACGCCATCGAGCAATATGTCAGCCGGCTGCGCAAGCGCCTGGCCCCGCATGGGCTGACGGTGCGCACCGCGCGCGGCATCGGCTACTATCTCGAAAAGACGCAAAGCTCCTGATGGCTGACGTATCGACCTATTCGCTGCGCCGCCGGCTCCTTCTCTGGCTGCTGCTGCCGCTGATCGCGCTTGGCCTGATAGCGCTGGTCGATACCTACGGAGAGGCCGTGCAGACGGCCAATGCCGTATCCGACCGCGTGCTTGCCGGCTCGGCGCTGGCCATCGCCGAGCGCGTGGTTGTCGCGGAAGACGGCTCGCTGGAGGTCGACATTCCCTATGTCGCGCTGGAGATGCTGACATCGGCAGCGCAGGATCGGGTCTTCTATCGCGTCGAGGGCCCGCCCGGCACATTCATCACCGGCTACCAGTCACTGCCGACAGTCGCCGTTTCCGTGCCCGAGCGGGCGGTTTATGCCGACGCCGAGTTTCGCGGCGAGCCGATCCGGCTTGCGGTATTGGCGCGCTCGGCCTCGACCGGCGTCAACTCCGTTCCCTTTGTCGTGACGGTCGCCGAAACCACGATCGCTCGCACGCGGTTGACCGAAACGATCCTGCTGCGCTCGGCGCTGCGTCTGGCGATCCTTATTGCGGGTGCGGCAATCATCGTCTGGTTTGCCGTCACCGCGTCGCTGCGACCGCTCTACCGGCTCCGCGAAGCCATCACCGAACGCAGCCCCGATGACCTGCGGCCGATCGAGCAGTCGGTGCCCAACGAGGTGCGAGGCCTGGTCGATTCTGTCAATTCCTTCATGGTCAGGCTTGCTTCGGCGCTCGATGCGCTGCGCCATTTCACCGGCAACGCCAGCCATCAGTTGCGCACGCCGCTGACCATCATCAGGACGCAACTGGCGCTGGCGGCGCGGGCAAACTCGCTCGATCAGGCGCGAGCAGCCGCGGCGACCGGAGACGAGGCGGTCGCCCATGCCGAGCGAATGCTCGCCCAACTGCTGCTGATGGCCAAGATCGACGAGGCCGCATCCCAACGCCTCAGGGATCTTGTTGCCGTCGATCTCACAGAACTCGCGCAAAGCTGCACCGCCGATCGCATTCCCAAGGCGCAAACGGCCGGCATCGATCTTGGTTTCGAAGGCGAAGAGGCACTCGTCATCCGGGGCGAGCCGTTGCTGCTGGGTGAGTTGATCGGCAACCTCATCGAAAATGCCATCGCCTATGCCGGCTCCGGCGCGATGGTAACGGTGCGCGTGCTGAGGGATGACGGCGTCATCCTGGAAATCGAAGACAACGGTCCCGGCCTCTCAGTCGAGCAGATCGAGACGGTAAGAAAGCGCTTTTCGCGCGGCGGCGACGGCTCGAAACCGGGCACGGGCCTTGGCCTGCCAATCGTGGAGGAAATCGCCGGGCTTTTCGGAGGAGAGCTTTCGCTGCTCTCGGCCGCAGGTGGGAGCGGGTTGCGCGCGCGGGTCAGATTTCCAGAAACCGAAATGCCTGCGGTAATCAGACCCTGACGAAGGTCATGTAGGCAGGGCGACGGCCTTCGCGAACGGCCTTCGCCTCGTAGCGGGTACGAATCCAGCCCTCATAAGGCTCGTGCCAGTCACCCGCATCGGAGGCCTGCCATTCGAACGCCTTGTGCGCGCGGCAATGCAGGAGCGTCCAGCTCACATAAGTGTCGATGTCGGAAGCGAAGCGGAATTTGGCGCCTCTTTTCAGCACCCGCGCGAAACGATCGAGATTGGCCTCGCTGACGAAGCGCCGCTTCCAGTGCTTCTTCTTCGGCCAGGGATCGGGATAGAGCAGGTCGATGCCCGACAGCGACGCCTCAGGCAGCCAGTCCAGCACACGCGTGGCGTCGTCATCGTAGACGCGCAGATTGGCGAGCGGCTTTTCGGCAAGCGACGTCATCAGGCGAGCCATGCCGTTGACGAAAGGCTCGACGCCGATGAAGCCGGTATCGGGATGAAGCGAGGCGATGTGGTGAAGATGCTCGCCGCCGCCGAAACCGATTTCCATACGAACATCGGCAACGGGCACGGGCACGGGCACGGGAAACAACTGGCGCAGATCGGCGGGTGCCGCTTGCGCCAGATCGAGCCGGTGTTTCTCCAGGCCGGTCTCAAGCGACGCGGCCTGGTAAGGGCTCATGGTCTTGCCATGCCGCCGACCGAAAAAAGCTTCGGTCGAGCGGCTGCGCCTTGCTTCGGCGTTCATAGCAACATCACCCCTGACGATCAGGCCGCGACCGCTTCCTTGAGCGCCTTGACGAGATCGGTCTTCTCCCAGGAAAAGGACCCATCGCGGCCGGCCTTGCGGCCGAAATGGCCGTAGGCGGCCGTGCGTGCGTAGATCGGCTTGTTCAGGTCGAGATGCTTGCGGATGCCCGACGGAGACAGGTCCATCACGCTGCGCAAGGCGGCTTCCACCACATCTTCGCTGACCTTTCCGGTGCCGTGCAGGTCGACATAGACCGACAGCGGCTGCGCGACGCCGATGGCGTAGGAAAGCTGGATCGTGCAGCGATCGGCAAGCTTGGCAGCAACGACGTTCTTGGCGAGATAGCGCGCTGCATAGGCTGCGGAGCGATCCACCTTGGTCGTGTCCTTACCGGAGAAAGCGCCGCCGCCATGCGGAGCTGCACCGCCATAGGTGTCGACGATGATCTTGCGTCCGGTCAGGCCGGCGTCGCCATCGGGTCCGCCGATCACGAACTTGCCGGTCGGGTTGATGTACCAGTTGCAGTCGGCGGCGACCTTGAGCGAGCCGAGCGCCTCAATGATGTAAGGCTCGACGACCTTGCGCACCTTCTTGGAATCCCAGCTTGCATCGAGATGCTGGGTCGAGAGCACGATCTGGGTCACTTCGGCGGGCTTGCCGTCGATGTAACGCACGGTCACCTGGCTCTTGGCGTCCGGGCCGAGCTTGCCAGCATCGCCTTCGCCCTTGTGGCGGGCAGCGGCCAGCAGTTCGAGGATCTTGTGGCTGTAGTAGAGCGGCGCCGGCATGAGGTCGGGCGTCTCGTTGCAGGCATAGCCGAACATGATGCCCTGGTCGCCCGCGCCTTCCTCGCCCTGCTTGTCGGCGGCGTTGTCGACGCCCTGGGCGATATCGGCTGACTGGCCATGCAGCAGGATGTCGATCTTCGCCTTCTTCCAGTGGAAGCCGTCCTGCTCGTAGCCGATCGCCCTGATCGCCTTGCGCGCAGCCGACTTGAACTTGGACGGGTTGATGATCGGGAATTCCTTGGCGTCTTCCAGGATGTTGCCGTCCTTGTCCTGCTTCAGCAGCGACTTCGGCACACGGACCTCACCGGCGATGACGACGCGATTGGTGGTGGCCAGCGTCTCGCATGCGACGCGCACCTCCCAGGCGTCCATCTGCGCCTCGCCATTGCCGTTTTTCTTCGCTGCTTCGCGATAAACCAGATCCACGATTTCATCGGAAATGCGGTCGCAGACCTTGTCTGGATGGCCTTCGGAAACTGATTCGCTTGTAAAGAGATAATTCTGCCGCGTCACGGGTGTCCCCTCTTGAAAGAAACGAACGGCAGAATGCCGCGTTCTGGCGGCACACGTGTTACCGAAGCCGCACAGAGCCCGTCAAGCAGACATTTTGCGTGGCGCAAGGCCTTTTTGGAATTGGCGACCTAAAAAGGTCGCCTAGCTTTCCTCATCGGACGCCAGCACCTTCACCAAATCGATGATCTTACGACGCACCTTGGCGTCACTGATCTTGAAGAACGCACGGTTAAGCTGCAAACCCTCAGGACTGGTCACGAAATCGAGGGCGAAAGTTGCTGACGACTCTTCGCCAAAACCTTTGCCTCCAGCAGCATCCTGGCTCACGAAATCTTCGAAGAAAAAAGAAACGGGCACGCCAAGGATAGAAGATATGGCCTGTAGCCTGCTAGCTCCTACTCTATTCGTTCCTTTTTCATATTTTTGTATTTGCTGAAAGGTAATCCCGAGCTTTTCACCCAAGTTTTCCTGACTCATTCCCAACATGTTCCGACGCAGGCGAATTCTGCTTCCGACATATATGTCTGTCGGGTTCGGCTTCTTCTTATTTTCCTTGTCGATCATTTTTTCCTCGCCGATTAACCGGCTTCTTCTATTTGATTTTATCACGACAATGTAGTGATTGTCCCCAATTCAATCGCCCATCATTCCACTTACATTGAGGCGGGCGCACTATGAATCTCTAATATACCGGCTGTCAATTCGACCGGAGCTTTTGTCCCACCCCCATTCCAAGGCCTAATGCTCCAAAGGCGAACAGGATAACCAAACCGTTAATACCGGGATATCCGAGCGTTAATTTGTCGTAGCGACCCAACGAAATGGTCGCGTCAACTACGCCGCGCGTATCCATCGCCAATGCGTCAATTATGCGGCCACGTTGGTCAATCACCCCTGAAACCCCCGTGTTGGCGGCACGAACGACAGGTAGCCCCGCCTCAACGGCACGGAGCTGCGCTTGTCGGAAATGCTGGTAAGGACCCGGCGTATCGCCGAACCAGGCATCATTTGTGACGTTCACAATAATGTCCGTTGACGTAGCGTCAACTGCCACAAGTTCAGGAAATATAATTTCATAACATATAAATGGAAGGGCCCGGATGCCCGACGGCATGGTGATTGCGTGACGCTCGATGCCGGGCGCCAGATTCATCGGTCCGGCGACGATCTGATCGAGGCCAAATCGCGCCAGCAAATCGGCAAAAGGCATGTATTCCCCAAAAGGGACGAGATGCACTTTGTCTACGGCGTCGACGATTTCACCCGAAGCATTGATGGCAACTACCGAATTGTAGTAGCGCGCATCACCTTTGGTGGAGTTGCCGCCCTCTTCGCGCATCGCACCGGCGATCAGCATCTGCCCTTCATCCAGGAGGGCACCGAGCGCCGTCAGGGCGTCCGGGCGCTCGGTGAAGAAAAACGGCACCGAGGTTTCCGGCCACAGGATCAATTGCGGCTTGGGCTTGTCCTTCTCGGGCGGTTCGGCCGACAAATCGAGGAGCGTGCGGAAAATCCGGTCGCGCACGCTCTCATCCCATTTTTCGGTCATGTCTATGTTCGGCTGAACGACACGCACCGAGATACCGCGTCCATCCGACTTGGCGGGCGCTGCCAGCCGAACATAGCCGAAACCGATATGGGCAAGGGCGAGGATGGCTGCGAGGGAGAGCCCCAGCCGGCGATGTTGACGTGCCGCAAGAAGCGCCAGCATGGCGAAGACGAACACAGCAAGCGTGTTCATGCCGATCATGCCGGTGACCGACACGCTCTGCATCATCAGGGGAACCGGTGTCGCGGCATAACCGATAGCGTTCCAGGGGAAGCCGGTGAAGAGGAAGGTGCGCAGCCATTCGGCCAGGCCGAAACCGAAGGCAAGTGCTGCGATGCGCCCCAGACCGTTGCTCCAGAACAGGCGAGCGACGGCGCAGGCAAAACCATAAAAGAAGGCAAGGATCAAAGGAATGCCGACCACGGCAAAAGGAAGGGCCCAGGCGAAGCTGTCGGCCTCCACCAGCATGGCGCCGCCGATCCACCACAACCCCGCCAGAAAATAGCCGAAGCCGAACCACCATCCGGTGGCAAATGCCGGCACGAGCCGCCGCAGAAATCCGCGCTGCGATGCGACAGTGGCGCCGTCGAGCAGCCAGACCAGAACCGGAAAGGAAACGAAACAGATTGCGAAGAAATCGTATGGCGCCTGGGAAAGAACTGCGAGAGCGCCAGCCAGAAAAGCCGTGATCGCCCGCCGCCAGCCCCACAGCAGAATTACCCGCCCTGCAAGGCGCTCCATAGGCTGCCCCTCGTCACCAGATCGCCGTGCGTCCCTTCGGACACACAAAGGACGATCTAACCCTTTAAATGAGCATCGGAATATTCCGAAAGCCGGATACCACCTTTCGGTCCGCTGCTAGAGAATCACGCGACAAGGTTTATCAGCATGCGCTGATCGTTCCAAACGCCGGCGATCAAGCCTGCTCGGCCCGCGCTGAACGGCGGCGGCGTTCGCTTTTTTGCGTTTCGACGATACGCACCCGCTTCACGCGCCGCGGATCGGCATCGAGCACATGGAATTCGAAGCCGGGAATGGCCTGCACGACTTCGCCCCGCGCCGGCACGCGGCCGAGCGTGTTGAAGATCATACCGCCGATCGTGTCGACATATTCGCCATGTTCGCCGGCGGCGAAATCCTCGCCGATCATCTTGGCGACATCGTCGATCTCGGCCTTTGCATCGACCACGAAAACGCCGTCGCCGGTCTGGGTGATCAGCGGCTCATCATCATCGTGCTCGTCTTCGATGTCACCGACGACCATCTCCACGATGTCTTCGAGCGATACCAGACCGTCGGTACCGCCATATTCGTCGATAACCAACGCCATCTGCGTGCGCGCCGCCTGCATGCGTGCCATCAGGTCGGACGCAAGCATCGAGGGCGGTACGAAAAGCACGGTTCGGATAAGATTGAGATCGCCAATCGTGCGAGTCAGGTCGACATTGGCGAAATCCAGCGCCACGCCGCCGACCACCGGCTTTTTCGACTGCCGGCCTTTCTTGGTTCGTGCGAGCTTCGTTATGTGTGCGAGAACATCACGGATGTGCACCATGCCGCGCGGATCATCGAGCGTTTCGGAATAGACCGGCATACGGGAATGGCCGGACTGCTCGAACACCGCCATGAGATCGCCGAGCGTCGTGGTGATCTCCACCGCTTCGACATCGGCGCGGGGGATCATCACATCTTCGACGCGCACTTCGCGCAGGCGCAGGATGTTGTTGAGCATCGCCCGTTCGCCGGGCGAGAACGATTCGGCATCCGTCGTGCTCTCGGCGAGAGCGTCCGTCAGATCATCGCGGAGGCTCGACCCGTTGCGCGACCGGAACAGGCCGGCAAGACGCTCCAACAGCGAAGGCCGTTCATGGGAAGGTTCGGTCGCCGCACCGGAAGACGCCGAACTGTGACTAGGACCGTCTTCGGTGTTTTCGTTGGCCGCTTGGCCGCTGCCGGCATCAGTCTTGGCGGCAGTCTCTGGGTTCTCGTTCATCATCGTCCGGTTGGTTGTCACTTCCTGTTACGCGTAGGGATCGGGAATGGCAAGCCTTGCGAGCGCACGGCGCTCCACAGCCTCCATTTCTTCAGCCTCTGCGTCGGTCTCGTGATCATAACCCAGCAGGTGCAGGAAGCCATGGATCACGAGATGGGTAATATGATGATCGAGCGGCTTGGCTTCCAGTTCTGCTTCCCGCGCGACGGTCTCGGCAGCAAGGATTATGTCGCCAAGCAAGGGCGGAAGCGGCGCGCCCCGCGCGAACGGGAATGCCGGGAACGACAGGACGTTGGTCGGCTTATCCTTGTCGCGCCATTGGGCATTCAACGTCCGGATTTGGGTGTCGTCGGCAAAGACCAGGCTGAGTTCGGTGCCGTCGGGTGCCGTATCGCCCGTCTCGGCAAGGGCGGCGGCCACAGCATTGCGAGCCAGCCCCTCCAGCTCGGCCTGCGCCGGCCAGTCGCCGGCCTCGATCATGACATCGATCTCGACAGGAAGCGTCTCAGTGCCACGCGCGGCAGCTTTTTTCATCGCGAAAATCTGGCCTATCAGCTTTCCGACGAGCCCAGGCCCTGCGCGATCTTGCCGTCGCGATCATAGGCGCGGACGATTTCGGCAACCAGCGGATGCCTGACCACGTCGGCGTCGTTGAAACGCACCGTGACCGCGCCTGGAACCCCGTCGAGAATGCGAAGCGCCTCGACCAGGCCGGACTTGGTGTTCGGCGGCAGATCGATCTGCGTCGGGTCGCCGGTAATGATCATGCGCGAATTCTCGCCGAGACGCGTCAGGAACATCTTCATCTGCATCGAGGTCGTGTTCTGGGCCTCGTCGAGAATGACGGCTGCGTGCGCCAGCGTGCGGCCACGCATGAAGGCCAGCGGCGCGATCTCGATGACCTCGGCAGCGATAGCGCGCTCGACCTTGTCGGCCGGCATCATGTCGTAGAGCGCGTCATAGAGCGGGCGCAGGTAGGGATCGACCTTTTCCTTCATGTCGCCCGGCAGGAAGCCGAGCCGTTCGCCGGCCTCCACGGCCGGCCGCGACAGGATGATGCGCTCGACCATGCCGCGTTCGAGCAGCATGGCGGCATGCGCAACCGCCAGATAGGTCTTGCCGGTGCCGGCGGGGCCGATGCCGAAGACAAGCTCCGAGCGCTCCAGCGCGCGCATATAGGCATCCTGGTTGAGCGTGCGGGCATAGATCGTGCGCTTGCGCGTGGCGATCTGTGCGGCGGCAACCTTGCCCTTGCGCTCCAGCGTCGGCAGCGTCAGCTGGTCGTCGGCGGCGATCGCCATCCTGACGGCGCCATCGACATCCGACTGGGCGATCTCGCCGCCCTTCTGCAGGATGCCGTACAAATGATCGAGCGCCCGGCGCGCCTGCTCGGCTGCGGTGGCGCTTCCCTTGATCTGCAGCTGGTTGCCGCGCGAATTGATATCGACGCCGAGCTTCTGCTCCAGCCGGGCCAGATTCTCGTCGAATTGCCCGTACAGCGCGCTGGCCAGCTTGTTGTTGTCGAAGGTCAGTACGATGTGCGCCATGTCCGAGGCCCCGGAGGGCACGTTCTTCAGGTCAGTCGTGGCGTTCAAACGTCTCTCCTCATCTGCCGAAGCCGTCAGGCTCGTTCGGCGAACAGGCTGGCATGGCCCGTTCCAGTGATTCGTGCCCTGATAATGTCACCGATTTCGCCGGCAGTTTCATCAAGAATAACGGGCTGCAGCCAAGGTGATCGACCGACGATCTGTCCGGCCTGCCTGCCGGGCTTCTCGATCAGCACTTCGACCGTCTTGCTGACGAGGCTGGTGCCGAATGCGCGCTGCTGATCGAGCAGGAGCGCCTGCAGGCGCTGGAGCCGTTCGTCCTTAACGTTTTCAGCGACATGGTTCTTCATATCAGCGCCCGGCGTGCCGGGACGCGGCGAATATTTGAACGAAAAGGCCAGCGCATAGTCGACCGCCCGCACCAGTTCCATCGTCGCCTCGAAATCGGCATCCGTCTCGCCGGGAAAGCCGACGATAAAGTCACCCGACATGGCAATGTCCGGGCGCACAGTCCTGATGCGCTCGATGAGCCGCAGATAATCCGCCGCCGTATGCTTGCGGTTCATCGCTTTGAGGATGCGGTCCGAACCGGACTGAACCGGGAGATGCAGGTAGGGCATCAGCGACGGCAGATCGCGATGGGCGGCGATCAGCTCGTCGTCCATGTCGCGCGGGTGGCTGGTGGTGTAGCGCAGCCGCGCCAGCCCCGGAATCTCGGCCAGCCGGAACAGCAGGCGGCCAAGACCCCATTCGCTGCCGTCAGGCCCGATGCCGTGCCAGGCGTTCACATTCTGGCCGAGCAGCGTCACCTCGCGCACGCCGGCCTCGGCCAGCTTTTCGGCCTCGGCAATGATCTGCGCAACGGAGCGCGACACTTCGGAGCCGCGCGTATAGGGCACCACGCAGAAGGTGCAGAACTTGTCGCAGCCTTCCTGCACAGTCAGGAATGCCGTGACGCCACGGCTGATGACGTCGGCGCGCTTCGGCTGCGGCAGGTGGTCGAACTTGTCTTCCAGCGCATAGTCGGTCTCGACGACCTTCTCCCCGCCGCGAACCTTCCTCAGCGCCTCAGGCAGGCGATGATAGGTCTGCGGGCCGATGACCAGATCGACGGCCGGCGAGCGGCGGATGATCTCGCGGCCCTCGGCCTGCGCGACGCAACCGGCAACGCCGATAACCATCTCGCGACCGGCCTTTGCCCGCTCGGCCTTCATATCGCGCATGCGGCCAAGCTCGGAATAAACCTTTTCGGCGGCCTTCTCGCGGATATGGCAGGTGTTGAGCAGCACCAGATCGGCATCGTCGATGGCGTCGGTCGCGACATAGCCGTCGGCGGCCAGCGCATCGGACATGCGCTGCGAATCGTAGACGTTCATCTGGCAGCCATAGGTCTTGAGGAAGACCTTCTTGGCCGGGCCGGTCGAAACGTCCACCTTGTCCTTAGAAATCTCGTTCAGTTCCATTGGGCGGCTTCTAGCGCTTTTCGGTGTCAAAAAACAGACGATTCTTGTTCACGATCCGCCGCGCGGATTGCGCAGTGCCGCCTGCATCATCGCGTGCACCTGCTTCTCGACCTTTCGGGCTGTCTCCTTGCGGCTGGTGCCGGCCGAAAACTCCAGCGGCTCGCCGAAATGAATCTCGACATCGATGCCGCCTTCGGCAAGCAATTCCTTCATATGCGGCACCAGATCCATGTCGCCGATCCACGCCGCAATCGTGCGATGCTGACGCCCCATCGGCAAGCCGTGAAGGCGCGTATAGGCGATCGCCACCGGCTGAATGAAAACCTTGTCGACACCGCTGTCACGAAGCGCCATTTCAGCCGCGCCGAACAGCGTGCTCTTGAACGGCAACAGCAGATTGCCGTCGCCGGTGCTGCCTTCGGCAAACAGCACCATGGCGTCGCCGGCGGCCATGCGGCTGGCGATCTCGCTCGCCTGCTCGCCGGACTTGCGCCGCTGTTCGCGCTCGATGAAGACCGTGCGCTGCAGGCGCGACAGCCCGCCGATCAGCGGCCAGCCGGCCATGTCCGACTTGGCAATGAAGGCAACGTCGTTGAACGATCCCAGCGCCATGATGTCGGTCCAGGAAATGTGGTTCGACGCTACCAGCAGCGGGCGCTTTTGCGACATCTCGCCATGTGCATGGACCCGAATGCCGAGCGCGGACAGGATAATCTTGTGCCACAGGCGCAGGATGACATGCTCGCGCCAAAGCCCGGTCTTTCTGGCGAACAACTGCAACGGCACCAAAATAGCAGTGCTGACGGCGACGAGGAGAAGCGCAAGACCTGTGCGGATCCAGCCGATTACTGCTCCAAATCTTCCCTCATCAGCCTGCATGTGACGGCTAACGAAGGTCGCGGCGCATGACGAGCGCGCTGGATGTGCCGGCATCCCCGGTCTTGTAGTAACCAGGGCGCTTGCCGACCTGGATGAAGCCGAGCCGGCGATAGAGCGCGATCGCCGCGACATTCATTTCGTCGACCTCGAGGAACAGCGCATCAGCGCGCTGGCCGTGGAGTTCGCGCAGCACCGCGTCCATCAGCCGCCAGCCCAGCCCCTGCCGGCGGTGTGTGCGGGCAACGGCCACGGTCAGGATTTCGCCCTCGCCAGCGACAAGCCGCGCCAGCACAAAGCCGACGGGCGGTGCCTTGCCCCGGCCGACTTCGCGCGCCGCGAAGCCGAAGACCGTATTTTGCGACAGAAGATCGGCAAATTCGCCGCCGCTCCAGGGACGGACGAAATCCTCGTGATGAATAAGGGCAACGGCGTCGGCATCCTTGCCCGCAAGCGGCTCCAGCGAATAGTCACGCGAGCGCGAATGCAGGAAAGGTATGCGCATCAACTGCTCCTCGGGAGAATAAAACCCGCCTGTGGCTTGGCGTCCGGCTCGCGCAGATAGAGCGGCTTTGGTTTCTCGCCCGGTTCCTTTGCCGCGGCGAGCCGCGCATAGACGGCAATATCGGCGGTTGTCACCAGCGGGCCAAGGCTGAATTCGTGCGACGGCATTGCCGATGCAATCATCTGCGCTGCCGTGCCCGCGAGCGCCGGCGAAAACTGCGCCGCCAGTTCCGTCGCACGGTTCAAATCGATCACGGCGGGCGCAAAGAGCACTGCACCGGCCTCGTCATAGACCGCCGCCTGGATTTCGCCGCGCCCGCCATCAAGAGCGGCAAGCACATTGCGGGGACCGAGCTTATCACGCGTCTCGGCAGCAAGCGCTTCCAAGGTCGTCACGCCGACCGCCGGGATGTTGAGCGCCAATGCAAGCCCGCGCACCGCCGACACGCCAACGCGCACCCCGGTGAACGAGCCCGGGCCGATGGAAACGGCGACCCTGCCAAGGTCGGGAAATGCAATGTTGGCGGCATTCAGTGCCTCATCGATCACCGCCATCAGGTGCTCGGCATGTCCCTTGCCGAGATCGAGCACCTTGCGGCCAAGTTCCATGCCCGCGTCAGCGTCGCAGACGCAGACGGCGCACAGGCTGGCGGAGCAGTCTATGGCGAGGATGTTCATTGGACGCTGGCGTCCTGAAAGCCGGACCATATCGAGAAGTGACGAGCTCTGCTACGACCACCCCCTCTGCCCTGCCGGGCATCTCTCCCTCAAGGGGGGAGATCAGCCGCTTGGCCGCCCCGCTCGCTCCGTCACGCCTCCGATTGGCGAAGGTCAAGCAGCCGACCAATCTCCCCCCTTGAGAGGGGTCCAAAGGACGGACCGAGACCCGCGGCTCGGGCCAGGGCGTCCGGCAGGGCAGAGGGGGGTGGGCAAGCGCAATGGTCAAATTAATTGCCCGCCCGGTCCCGCGCCTTGAGCTCGAGCCGGCGCGCATGCAGGACCGGCTCGGTGTAGCCGTTGGGCTGGGCGCGGCCTTGAAACACCAGGTCGCAGGCGGCGAGGAAGGCGATGGAGTTTTCGAAGTCCGGCGCCATCGGGCGATAGAGCGGGTCGGCCGCATTCTGGCGATCGACGATGCCGGCCATGCGCTTCATGGTTTCCATCACCTGCGTGTCGGTGCAGACGCCGTGATGCAGCCAGTTGGCGATGTGCTGGGAGGAAATGCGCAGCGTGGCGCGGTCTTCCATCAGGCCGACATCGTTGATATCAGGCACCTTCGAGCAGCCGACGCCCTGGTCGATCCAGCGCACGACATAGCCGAGAATGCCCTGAGCGTTGTTGTCGAGTTCGTGCTGGACTTCCTCCGGCGTCCAGTTCGGGCGCACCGCGACCGGCACCGACAAAATATCGTCGAGCCTGGCCTTTGCCCGGTTCTTCAGGCCGGCCTGGACCTCCTGCACATTGACCTTGTGGTAGTGCGTGGCATGCAGCGTCGCAGCCGTCGGAGACGGCACCCAGGCGGTGTTGGCGCCGGCCTTGGGATGGGCGATCTTCTGTTCCAGCATCGCCGCCATCAGATCGGGCATGGCCCACATGCCCTTGCCGATCTGGGCATGGCCGGAAAGGCCGCATTCAAGCCCGGTGTCGACATTCCACGCTTCATAGGCGGAAATCCACGGCGCCTGCTTCATGTCGCCCTTGCGGATCATCGGGCCGGCTTCCATCGAGGTATGAATCTCGTCGCCGGTGCGGTCGAGGAAGCCGGTGTTGATGAAGACGACGCGTTCTTTCGCGGCGCGAATGCATTCCTTGAGGTTCACCGTCGTGCGGCGTTCCTCATCCATGATGCCCATCTTGATGGTATTGCGCTTCATGCCGAGCAACGCCTCGACCCGGTCGAAGAGCTCGACGGCGAAGGCAACCTCTTCCGGCCCGTGCATCTTCGGCTTGACCACATACATCGAGCCGGCGCGCGAATTTTTCCGCGCACCGCTTGGGCCGACATCGTGGATCGCGATGAGGGCCGTGATCGCCGCGTCCATAATGCCTTCCGGCACCTCATTGCCGTCGCGATCGAGAATGGCCGGATTGGTCATGAGGTGGCCGACATTGCGCACCAGCATCAGCGAGCGGCCGGGCAGCGTGACGTCGCCGCCATCAGGGGCGGTGTAGGTGCGGTCGGGGTTGAGCTTGCGGGTAAAGGTCTTGCCGCCCTTTTCGATTTCCTCGGCAAGGTCGCCCTTCATCAGGCCAAGCCAGTTGCGGTAGACGACGACCTTGTCCTCGGCATCGACGGCGGCAACGGAGTCTTCGCAATCCTGGATCGTCGTCAGCGCCGATTCCAAAACGAGGTCGGCAATGCCGGCAGCATCGGTCTTGCCGATCTGGCTATCGCGGTTGATGACGATCTCAATGTGCAGGCCGTTCTGCCTCAGCAGGACGGCCGACGGTGCACCAGCATCGCCGCGATAGCCGGCAAACTGCGCCGGATCGGCAAGCTCGCCCGTTCCGACGGCGAGTTTCCCGTCCTTGACGGCAAGAGCGCCGGCATCCGTCCACGAACCCGTCTTGAGCGGCACGGAGGCGTCGAGGAACGCCCTGCCCCAGGCAATGACCTTTGCACCGCGAACCGGATTGTAGCCCTTGCCCTTCTCGGCGCCATCCGCTTCCGGAATGGCATCGGTGCCGTAGAGTGCATCATAGAGCGAACCCCAGCGTGCATTGGCGGCGTTGAGCGCATAGCGCGCATTCATCACCGGCACGACCAACTGAGGGCCGGCGACCACCGCGATCTCGGGGTCGACATTTTCCGTCGACACCTGAAAGGCCGGGCCTTCCGGCACGAGATAGCCGATCTCCTTCAGGAAGGCCTGATAGGCGCCCATATCGACCGGCGCGCCATTGTCGCGGTACCAAGCGTCGATCCGTTCCTGGATATCGTCGCGCTTCGCCAGAAGTGCCCTGTTCTTCGGCGCCAGATCGTGGACGATCGCCGAAACACCGGCCCAGAAAGCCGCAGGGTCGACACCAGTGCCCGGCAGCGCTTCCCGCTCCACGAAATCATGAAGCTCACGCGCAATCCGCAGCCCCGACACGTCCAACATTTCGTTCATATTTTTCTCCAGACACCCAAGCCTTGGAACCACAATTTGCGGCCTTTGACCATGTCGGGGTGACAGGGTCAATTCACCCTAAGTTTCACAAGCCGGCTTCCTCGAAAAATAAAGCCGGAATCATGCACGGGGAAAAAGGTTTTTCGCTCAAACGGCGATGCGGGGCCGCCCGGTGGCAACGGCCATGATCTGCGCCTCGATGAACATGCGCTGGCCTTCCACCGTGGAGGTGCGGAACTCGCGGATAATCTCGATTTCGGCAGCGTCTGTGCCGGCATCCTTCGCCCTGCCGGCTGCTATTGCCCTGATGTCGGTTTCGGCCGCCAGGACGGCATCGTCCTCACTCAGGAAATCGCGCACCTGATCGCCTGACGTCACCCGGAAAAGCCCTTCCTTGGGCTGGCTGACGCGCGCCTCGACCGAAACGCGCACCTGCCCGACCACCGCGCCGAGCGCATTGGCGACGTCGGTGTCTTCCGGCACGACGCATTCATTGCCGACGAGCGGCGGCAGGCCGGCATAATGCAGCGGCGCGGAGGCGCCGAGGCCAATGACAGGCCGGTCGAGCGCCACGGTGAAGCGGGCGATGCCGGGATGCGCATCGACGGCACGCTGCACCAACGCATGTGCCACGGTCGCCGCACCATCAAGCCCGTCTTCGGCGAAGGCGGTTTCGAGGATCACCTCGGCGGAGTTGCGGGTGAGCGTCAGAAGCACGCGCTCGGCAATCGCTTCGGGCGAGCTAGCGATCGACTGGCCGCGACCGTCGCGCTTGCGGGCGAAAAGTTCTGCGCCCAGCCGCGCAGCCTTCGCATCCCAGTTGCCCTGCCGGCCAAGCACATGGGCGGCATCAGACGGTGTAAAGCCGACAATGTGAACAAGCCCGCGCGATACCAGCCGGTTCAAGGTTGCGTTCTGCGCATTCGAGGTCAGCAGGCCATCCAGGGGCAAAGGCACCGGACCTATGCCCTCGTAGAGCTTCGCTTCAGGAGGCGTCAGGCCTGCAGCGAGGCGCTCCGGCACGCCGGTGCGGACCGCGAAACGCGCATCCATGCGGCCCGGATTGGCCGCGCGCAGCTGGCGTTCGAGCTGGCCGAGAACCGCCTCGCCATGCGCCATGCCGGCGAGCGCTAGCGGCACGACGCGGCGGGGGCCGAGCAGGATGCGCGGGTTGAGCGCGCCGTCTTCCAGCGCGACCTCGGAATCGCCGCCGAGACCGAAAGTCCGCATAGCGACAGCCTCGACCATGGTGCGAAAGCCGCCAACGGTGGCGCCTTCCGGATCGAGCCTGGGACGGCCGTTGTCGAGCACGGCAACGTCGGTCGTGGTGCCGCCAATGTCCGACACGACCGCATTGTCGAGCCCGGTCATGTGGCGGGCGCCGACGAGGCTTGCTGCCGGTCCCGACAGGATCGTCTCGATCGGGCGGGCGCGGGCGAAGGCGGCCGAGACCAAAGCTCCATCGCCGCGCACGACCATCAGCGGCGCTTTTATCCCGCGCGCGGCGAGAAAGCCTTCGGTGGCGGCGACCAGCCGGTCGATCATCGAGATCAGGCGGGCGTTGAGCAGGGTCGTCAGCGCCCGGCGCGGGCCGCCTAGCTTGGCCGAAAGCTCGTGGCTGGCGGTGACGGGCAGGCCGGTCTTTTCGCGGATGAGGTCGCGGGCGGCGATCTCGTGGGCCGGGTTGCGGGTGGCGAAATAGGCGCAGACGGCAAAGCCCGACACCGATTTCGCCAGTTCCGGCAGCGCTTCCTCCAGCGCGCCGAGTTCCAGCGGCCTGGCGTTGCCGTGGACGTCGTGGCCGCCGCCGCAGAAGACGACCGGGTCGGTGCCGAGTGCCATCTTTAGCCCGTCGCGGGCGAGATCGGCCTCGGAAAAGCCGATCATGACCAGGGCCACACGCCCGCCCTGCCCCTCGACCAGCGCGTTGGTGGCGAGCGTGGTCGACATCGACACCAGCTTTATCGCGGCCGGGTCGGCGCTTGCCTGCGCCAGCACCGCATCGACCGCGCCGGAAATGCCGACCGCCAGATCGTGCCGCGTGGTCAGCGACTTGGCCTTGGCGTGGACCACACCCCTTGGCCCCCCCGTCTCGGACCACAACACGGCGTCGGTGTAGGTGCCGCCGGTGTCGATACCGAGAAACAAGGGAGACGGCGCGGGCGTGGCATTCATGGAGCGGGCTATCCGGCAAGCGTTAATTCACCTGCCGTTTAGCCCATCGACCCCGCCCGCGAAAGCCGCTGGCGCGACCTCCTCTTACGCCACGACGCCGGCCTCAGCCTTTCGCCTTGCCTGCCGCCGATCCGCCGGCCTTCGCCTTCTCCTCCGCCTCGCGCCGCTGCAAGGCCAGGATCTTCGGGGTGATTTCCCGGATCATCTCGCGCACCGGCTCGGTGCGGTCCTTGCGGTCGCAGCAGGGCGGCATCATCGGGCCGGGAAAGATCGTCCAGTCATCCTCCAGCCGCCGCGAGATGCATTTGCCGGCGCGCCGGCAGGCGCGGACCTTGCAATCGCGAAAATGGCCGCGATACGTCGCAGCTTTCTGCGACATGTAGAGATAGACGCCGAGCGCACGAAAATGCCGCTCGGTCGAGCGCCGCGAGGCCTCATACTGCTTGTCCGTCTGGTCCGGGTCGCGCTTATGGTGCGGTATCCTGAAACGCGGGCCGACTTCGTCCGGCCGGAACGGAAAATATTCGTAGACATCGGTGACATCGTAACGGCTCCAGTCACGCGGCACATATTCATGCTTGACCGCATAGCGGTCGATCGGCGGCGTTGGCTGTCCATGGAGCGCGCGCGGTTTTTCCCTTTCGTCTGCCATGTCTTTTGTCTCCCTTCGGGGTGAAAGCGGGATGCAGCCGCGCGAAAGCGCTCTCGCGCCGCGCGGCCGAGTTTTGAATGGAAGGTCGGGAAGACGGGCGGTCGCGGGATCGCTCATCTAAGGTTTTAGTGCGATCTCGCGACCGCCCGTCCGGCGATTTCTGTTCCCGCCCGTTCCGCTGCTCCCCGCCAACCTTTCGGCAAACGGGTCCTATGTGCTCGTCCAGCACGCGCGGGCCGTAATACCCGCAGGGGAACCCTCGGACGGAACCTCCCCGGGCCCGCCGCTACGTTTGCGGAGAACCGGAAGCGCCGGCCCCTCCCCACAGACCGCCGTCGCGACCGGCCTTCCCGCAGGAGGAGCAGCCGCCATTATGCGAGCGGTGTCTTGGGTGGGGATAAAGATTTTTGAAATAATGCGGCGCTTTTTCTCTCGCCGTGAGGGAGGGCTCAAGGATTTCAAGGGCTTGGCCGGGAGCAAAGCGCAGGCCAGGTGCTGGAAATCGCAAATGAGGGGGATTTTTATCCCCGCCCCCGCGAGCTTCGGGCTACTGCCCGATCTCTTCTTCCTGCTCCTGCGTCAAAGGCTTTATCTCCGGCGGCAAAGGCTCGACCGTCGGCTGCACCTCGGCCGGAGGTGCCGGGCGGGGTGAGGCGCAGGCGGAGAGGAGGATAAGCGCTAGGAGGATGGGGAGGAGGTTCATAAAGTGGGCGATAAGCGGCTGAATGGCGGTAGCAGTAATAAGGCCCCTGGGCGAATAATCTTATACGTTGAAAAAAGTCTCACTTGAAACCGGCAGCAACAATTTCCAACGCGAAACTAATTGCGTTCTCCGCTGCCCTTCTCTGAGATTTCTTGTCTTTCTTTTCACCAAAATCCGCAATCCCTTTGATCATCGAGAACCCCACCCCAGCCTGTACACAAACAACCGCCAGTCCTGCGGCTTCCATGTCACCCGCAATCGCCTTGTCCTCAAAATCGAGCAATGAATCTCGAAATTCTGGATTATCAATTAGCTTGTCTCCGCTCACTGTCGGCCCGACGTGTATCGTACAATCTCTAGGAACAACTCGTAGGCTTCTGGCACGAGATACTACTTCAGAGCATGCCGGAATCTTATCTCCCCTATAAGTTGTCGTTCCATCCAAATTAATCCTGGAAGACTCATAGTGTGCAACTCGCTCAGAGACGACGATATCTCCTGCTTTTTGCTTGGAAGGGTCATATCCAAAGCAAATTCCAACGGATATAACCTTTATTGGGGTAATATTACTTAGAATAGATTGCATGGTTACAAGAGAACCGTTCGATGTACTTGTCCCAGCCGACGATCGAACCAGTAATAACTCCGGATTCCCACTAGATATATAACGATTATAAGATACCTTTCCAGAAGACCTTGTTTCCAAATATGTCCACCCTCTTGCCGGTATAAGCTCTCTAACAACCTCCTCCTCTAAATCTGTTGCAATATGAATAACTACTTTTTCTCTCAAAGATCTCTCCAACGATTCTCCTCTCTCGTACTCTTCTGAGAAATATTGGATCTTCTCCTTCGCCAATTCTGCCAAACGAGCGATCCCTGAGTACATTGCTGCCGCGTTTCCTAAGTCAATTCTAGATATTTGACTTCCAAAGCTTGCACCAACCTTCTTGATAAGCGTTGTTATACTGTGACTTGGATAGGCATCACACCTGCTTGAACGTAGAAGAGACTTATGTATCGCATCTACGAACGCCTCACGCGCGTCACAAAAATCAACAAAATGACGGTCACCGATCAGGGAGCACAACAACAATGCATCTTCGTGATTGTTTATCAGCGCGCCTGCCCCAAGCGTATCCATAAGCTGGCCGTGGACTGCAATATCAAACAGTGGATAATGATCCATATCTTCTAAAAATGGATCATTATATACACCCGTCATCACTACAGAATCTGAGTATTCCGCATGATGTCTAACATATATTCTTGAGGATATTTCACCCAAAAATATTACTTCCGCAGGCTTTGGTTCTATTGGATGCTCTTGATAAACAGAGAAGGTCGCCGCAATGTCGGTAGAGTCCAATGTCTTACGTATAAATTCTCCCTGACGTCGTATTCTTTCTACCTCTACTGAAGACAACAAGTTTGAGGAACCGCGCCCCACCACAGCGTCGGATAGAACTGACTTAATTTTATTCGTCGGCGAAAGCCCCGGAAGTCTCCGATAGTCTTGCTCGTGCGTTAACGGCGACCCGCTAAAATAAAATGAATATTTTTCTTTCACCGCTCCGTATAGCGCTACACGACTACTCTTAAACTGATAAGCATCTCGCGCCTCGTTATGCAGTAAAAGCTTATTCTCAGCACAAAGCGTACTAACAAGGCGTTGAATCGCGGGAATATTGTTGTATTGCTCATGAACCTGCGAGAATGGCGCACAAAGGTATCCTGACGACAGCGTCGCCGCGATTCTAAAAAGTTCGTTGTGCCGCCGCGAATTTATGGTTTGCGATGTTGATTTATTAAGTTCCCGATTCGCAAAATGTAAGAATATGTTCCTTGCCGTCACGAAGACACCTTCATCTGACAAAGCGCCATAAATAAGTATTTAGACCAGTTCTCAAGACTATGATAATTGTTAGAGTGCGAATGAAGCGTTACCCACTCTAAATCTCTTGCACCTTTAATATCGTCGAAATCAAAATACTTAGAAAGATTCGCTACAAAAACCAGAGCAATTATACCTCGGTTCCTTTTGTCAGAATCATCATTTATGAAACCAAGAAAATCCACATCGATTTCGATATTACCTTCCGATCCGAAAATTGTATTCGCATCCGCAAATATAGATGCGCTTACGTCATATCCAACTCGCGAAAACATCGAGATATGGTTTTCAGTAACCCAGCCATCAAATCCAATAGCGCGATTGCCCGAACGCCCTTCATGCCGCATATCAAATTCCGACCTTCGATAGCGGACAACTTGATCTCGATGTCGAAAGCAATAGTAGTACCTAAGCCTCTTGATGCCTTGGGGCCAATCGTTCGTAGGCGTATTCTTCTCCACCAACCGAATATCCAGATGCCTAAGCAAGGCCAGTGGAAAGTGTTCGCTCGAGAGGAACCCACGCCTGGTCCATAAGGCTGTGCCGCCTGTTGACACGCAAGCGGTATAAGAATGTGAAAGCTCCCGACGGCGTCGACGCCAAAACAAATACTTTTGGCTATAGCGAGCCGGATACTCGCCAGCGTCAAGTTTATGTTTTAGGCCGTATACTGCAGGCGCAAATCGAAAAAAACGAGACCCTCCTCGCGCCTCGAGAATGTCAACAGAGAGGCGAGCCTGAACGGTTTTACTCGGAGTTTTTCCGCGTAGCCAATCCCTCAGGCTCGGATCATTGCGGATGGTTTCAGCTATCTCAGAGGCCGATGTAGGATAGTTCTTTTTACTCAGAACATATTCAAACACATCCAGAGCCGTCTGGAAGTTGTTGCGTTCTTCTGCCATTGGCAGTCCGGCCACAAAGGCACCTCAGTTAGTTGCCAAAAGGGTATTTTTGCGCTGCCCAGTTCTCACGGTCAACTCACTGAGATGTAGGAATATAATTTTTCAACCCTTCTTGCAAAGAGTTGTGCTTCACTCTGTGGAGGGCCGACAGCGCGCATCCCCGATATTCTGCATCTAAATAGCTCGCCCAACGCGATCACTATGCCGAATTCACAAGGAAAGAGGTGCTAGTTGTCCCCCATCTTCAGCGCCTGAATAAACGCTTCCTGCGGGATATCGACCTTGCCGAACTGGCGCATGCGCTTCTTGCCCTCTTTCTGCTTTTCAAGCAGCTTGCGCTTGCGGGTGACGTCGCCGCCGTAGCATTTGGCGGTCACGTCCTTGCGCAGCGCCGAGAGCGTTTCGCGGGCGATGACCTTGCCGCCGATGGCGGCCTGGATCGGGATCTTGAACATGTGCTGCGGGATCAGCTCCTTCAGCTTCTCGACCATGACGCGGCCGCGCTTTTCGGCTGCCGTGCGGTGGACCAGCATCGACAGCGCGTCCACCGGCTCCTCATTGACCAGGATCGACATCTTGACCAGATCGCCTTCCTTGTAGTCGGTGAGGTGGTAGTCGAAGCTGGCATAGCCCTTGGAGATCGACTTCAGCCGGTCGTAGAAATCGAACACCACCTCGTTGAGCGGCAGGTCGTAGACCAGCATGGCGCGCTTGCCGACATAGCTGAGATCGGCCTGCACGCCGCGCCTGTCCTGGCAGAGCTTCAGGATGCCGCCGAGATAGTCGTCGGGGGTGAGGATGGTGGCGCGTATCCACGGCTCCTCGATATGGGCGATCTTGACCACGTCGGGCATGTCGGCGGGGTTGTGCAGCTCCTTCATCGTGCCGTCGTTCATGACCATGCGGTAGACGACGCTGGGGGCTGTGGCGATGAGGTCGAGGTTGAACTCGCGCTCCAGCCGCTCCTGGATGATTTCGAGATGCAGCAGGCCGAGGAAGCCGCAGCGGAAGCCGAAGCCGAGTGCGGCGCTGGTTTCCATCTCGAAGGAGAAGCTGGCGTCGTTGAGGCGCAGCTTGCCCATGGCGGCGCGCAGATCCTCGAAGTCGGCGGCGTCGACCGGGAACAGGCCGCAGAACACCACCGGCTGGGCCGGCTTGAAGCCGGGCAGCGCGTGTGCGGTCTGGCGGCGGTCCTCGGTGATGGTGTCGCCGACGCGGGTGTCGGCCACTTCCTTGATCGAGCCGGTGATGAAGCCGAACTCGCCGGGGCCGAGCTCGTCGACCTGGATCATCTTGGGCGTGAAGACACCGGTGCGCTCGACCAGATATTTTGCGCCGGTCTCCATCATGCGGATGGTCTGGCCCTTCTTGAGCTTGCCGTCGATGATGCGCACCAAAACGATGACGCCGAGATAGGTGTCGTACCAGCTGTCGACCAGCATCGCCTTCAGCGGCGCGTCGATGTCGCCCTCGCGCGGCGGCGGCAGCTGGTTGACGATGGCCTCCAGCACATCAGGAATGCCGAGGCCGGTCTTGGCCGAGATGTAGACGGCCTGGCTGGCGTCGATGCCGATGACCTCCTCGACCTGCTCCTTGATGCGCTCGGGCTCGGCGGCGGGCAGGTCGATCTTGTTCAGCACCACGACGATCTCGTGGTTGTTGTCGATGGCCTGGTAGACATTGGCCAGCGTCTGCGCCTCGACGCCTTGCGAGGCGTCGACGACCAGCAGCGAACCCTCGCAGGCCGACAGCGAGCGCGACACTTCGTAGGCGAAGTCGACATGGCCGGGCGTGTCGATGAGGTTGAGGATGTAATCCTGGCCATTGTTGGCGCGGTAGTTGAGGCGCACGGTCTGGGCCTTGATGGTGATGCCGCGCTCGCGCTCGATATCCATCGAGTCCAGCACCTGCTCCTTCATGTCGCGCAGCTCCAGCCCGCCGGTGGACTGGATCAGCCGGTCGGCCAGCGTGGATTTGCCATGGTCGATATGGGCGACGATGGAGAAATTGCGGATGTGGGACAAAGGTGTGGTCATGGCCGCGCATTTAGCAGGGGCAGCGGGGGTTAACAAGCGTGGCGGATCACTTGTCAATCATAGGTCAGGTCCGACGCCTTGCCGCCGAAAACGCGGTAGGCAAAGATCGAGTAGCCGATGATGACCGGCAGCACGACCAGCGTGCCGGCGAGGATGATGGCGAGGCTTTCGGTGGCGGATGCCGCCTGCCAGATCGTCAGCTTGTCGGGCACGACATAGGGGTAGAAGGAATAGGCCAGACCGACGAAGCCGAGCGCGAAGACTGCGGCCAGCGTTATGAACGGGGCGAGGCTGAAGCGGTCCTTCTCGTCCGGCAGGTGGCCGCACAGCCACCACAGCGCGCCAAACAGGCCGAGCGTCACCAGCGGCAGCGGCGCCAGCAACAGGAAGTCGGGCATCGAGAACCATTTTGCGAAGATGCGCGGCGAGGCCAGCGGCGTTGCGGCGGAAATGACGGCCATGCCGAGCGCGGTGAACAAAAGCGCATAGCGCAGCCAGCGCACCGCCCGTTTCTGCAACTCGCCCTCGGTCTTGTAGATCAGCCAGGCAGCGCCCATCGCCGCATAGGAAGCGGCAAGACAGGCGGCGACTAGAGCGCCGAAGGCGAAGGCCGCCAGCCCTTCCTCCAGGCCAAGCACATAGACGCCGAGCATATAGCCCTGCGCCAGCGAGGCGATGAGCGAACCGGCAAAGAAGATCCTGTTCCAGCGGCCCTTGCGATGAACCGGCACCTTGGCGCGGAAGTCGAAGGCGACGCCACGCAGGATGAGGCCGAACAGTAGCACGAAGACGGGGATGTAGAGCGCCGTCAGGATGGTGCCGTGCGCCATCGGGAACGCGACCAGCAGCAGGCCGACGGCCAGCACCAGCCATGTCTCGTTGGCATCCCAGAAAGGGCCGATTGCCGCGATCATCGTGTCCTTCTCGTGATCGTCGGCGGTGGCGAAGAGGATGCCGATGCCGAGGTCGAAACCGTCGAGCACGACATAGATGAGGATCGACAGACCCATCAGCCCGGCGAAGATGAGGGGGAGGATTACCGGCCAGTCCAAGCTAGACATGATCTCACTCCGTTCCGTGAACCGGTTGCGACAGCGGCCTGTTGAGCACGCCGGGCAGCGGCGATTCATCGCCGTCCTTGGCAGCCTTCAGCGCCAGATGCACCAGCGTGCCGAGATAGACGACGATCAGCACCGCATAGAGCGCCAGATAGATGGCAAGGGTGAAGGCGACATGGCTGCCGGGCACCGCACCCAGTGCCTCGTCGGTGCGCAATATGCCGGTGACCAGCCATGGCTGGCGGCCGATCTCGGTGGTGTACCATCCGGCAAGTGTGGCCAGCCAGCCCGACAGCGTCATCGGCACCATGAGATAGGCGAGCGGCCTAGGCAGCGCGCGGCGGCGCAGGAGATACCATGAGGCGGCCCAGGAGACGGCGAGCATGGCGAGACCGGTGCCGACCATGATGCGGAAGCCCCAGAACACCGGCAGCACCGGCGGATGGTTGCCGACATAATCATTCAGGCCCGGCACGACGCCATCAGCGCTGTGGCGCAGGATGAGGCTGGCGCCGTTGGGTATGGTGATTTCGTATTTGTTTTCCTTCGCCGCCTCATCGGGAATGGCGAACAGAACCAGCGGCACATTGGGGCCGGTGTTCCAGTTGGCTTCCATGGCCGCGACCTTCTGCGGCTGGTGCTCCAGCGTGTTGAGGCCGTGCTGGTCGCCGGCGAATATCTGGATCGGGATGAGGATCGCGGCGGTGTAGACGCCGGTGCGCAGCGCCTTCATCATCGAATCGGAGCGGTCGCCGGCGAGATAGCGCAGCGCCGACAGGCCGGCGATGAAGAAGGACACCGTCAGCCCCGAGGCCAGCAGCATGTGGATGAGCCGATAGGGGAAGGACGGGTTGAAGACGATCGCCCACCAGTCGGTGGCGTAGGCGACACCGTCGCGGACCTCGAAACCGGCGGGCGTCTGCATCCAGGAATTCAGCGCCAGGATCCAGAAGGCCGACATCGTCGTGCCGAAGGCGACGAGGAAGGTGGCCGCCGTGTGGACCTTGTTGGAAACGCGGCGGAAGCCGAACAGCATGATGCCGAGGAACACCGCCTCGAGGAAGAAGGCCGTCAGCACCTCATAGGCGAGCAGCGGGCCGGCGATGTTGCCGACCTTTTCCATGTAGCCCGGCCAGTTGGTGCCGAACTGGAAGCTCATGGTGACGCCCGAGACGACGCCGATCGCGAAGGACAGCGCGAAAACCTTCACCCAGGTGAAGTAGGCGCGCATCCAGGCGGCGTCGGAGGTGGCATTGTAGCGGAGCTTGAAGAAGAGCAGCACCCAGCCGAGCGCGATGGTGATTGTCGGAAACAGGATGTGGAACGAAATGTTCGCAGCAAACTGTATGCGCGACAGGATGAGCGGGTCCATGAAGGAAGCTCCTGCTGTTTCTTATGCAACCGAGAATAGGCCTGTCGGCGCAGGCCGTCAAAGCGGCTGCATGGCGCAGAGGCGCAGTGTCGCAGGAGACGCTGCGCAAAACGGGAGATGTGTTAGCCGGCGAACGATGCCGGATGCACCTCAACGGTAACATGCGACAGGCCCGGCATGGTGGCGAGCCGGGCCTTGTAGCGCTCCGGCACCTGCGGCTTGGCAGAGACCAGCGAGACGATCAGCGCCATGTGACCCGGCCCGACCCGCCACAGATGGAGATCGGCAACGCGGTCGCCGTCGCGTTCCAGCAGCGAGCGGACCTTGCCGGCGAGCGATGCATCGGCGCGGGCGTCGAGCAGCACGGCGCCGGAACCGCGCAGAAGGCTCCAGGACCAGCGGGCGATGACGACGGCACCGACGATGCCCATCAGCGCGTCCATCCACAGCCAGCCGTAGAAGCGGCCGGCGAGCAGGCCAGCAATGGCCAGGACCGAAGTCAGCGCGTCAGCAAGGACGTGAAAATAGGCGGCGCGCAGATTGTGATCGTCATGGCCGTGGTGGTGGTGATGATCCTCGTCGTGGTCGTGCGCATGAGCGTCGTGGTGATCATGTCCGTGATCGTGGTGGCCGCCACCATGCAGCAGCCAGGCGCTGGCGATGTTGACGAGCAGACCCAGGGCTGCCACCGCGATCGCCTCGTCGAAGCGGATCGGCACAGGCGCGGTCAGCCGCAGCGCAGACTCAAAACCGATCATCAGCGCGACGACGGCCAGTACCACCGCACTCGTGTATCCGGCGAGCTCGCCCATTTTGCCGGTGCCGAAAGCAAAGCGTTCGTCGCGGGCATGGCGGCGGGCATAGGCATAGGCGACGGCGGCGATGGTCAGTGCGCCGGCATGGGTCGCCATATGGAAACCGTCGGCCAGCAGCGCCATCGAGCCGTAGAGATAACCGGCGACGATTTCGCCGACCATCATCGCAGCCGTCAGGGCAATGACCGCAAAAGTGCGCCGCGCATTGCGATCATGGGCTTCGCCGAGGAAGACGTGCTCATGCTTGAAGCGTTCGATCGAGGCGGTGCTCATCGGCATATCCTCACAGATATTTGGTGATCTCGCGGAAGACCGACAGCTTGTCCTTCATCTCGGCCGGCAGGTCTGAGGCGCCGGCGCCGAGATGATGGTCGATATGATCGATGATAAGGAGCTGCTTGGTCTTTTCCAGCGCCTTGATCACCGCCTGCATCTGCTGGGCGATGACGAGGCCGTCGCGGCCTTCGGCAACCATCTTCACGACAGTGGCAAGATGGCCTTCGGCGCGGCGCAAGCGCTTGTGGATTTCGGGATCGTTGACATGGCTCATGCCATATCCATATCCCCCGGTAGGGGATATGGCAAGGGCGGCAGAGGCATCGCCTGCCGGCGCTTCACTGGGTGCAGGGCAGCCTTAGTTGAAACACCCCCACCCCTGGCCCCTCCCCGCAAGGGGGAGGGGGACGATGTCGTCGCCGCACAGCAAAGTTCCCCTCCCCCTTGCGGGGAGGGGCTAGGGGTGGGGGTGGAGAAGAACGAAACGCTGACTCTGACGCCTAGACAGCCTTGCACAGCCGCAGCAGGCCGGTCATCTCCATGACGGAACCCTTCCTGAAGGCGATGTAGGTCGGCTCTTCCTCGCCATGGAAGCGGCGCTTGAAGGCGGCCTGGCCCTGCAGGTTGAAGATGCGGCTGTTGACGCTCTTGGAATCATAGGCGCGTGCGAACATCGTTCGCCAGAAGCCGCTTTCGGGAAAGCCGCTGGCCTTGATGTCGGCGAGCGGCGAGAGGCCGAGGGTGACGACGCTGTGGCCTTCCTTACGGAAGCGGTCGACGGCGAACTTGGTCAGGCCGACTTCGGCGTGCGGCGTGGTGCCGACCAGCTTGCGCTTGAAGGAGGTGGTGTAGCCGATGACTTCGCCGTCGCGATGCAGCGGGTCGAAATCCAGCAGCGCCACCGATTGCCCCTCGGGATCGACGAGCGTGAAGCGGCGCATGCCCTGGCCGGCAGCGGCGTCGAAGGGACGGTTGAGAAAACGCATTTCCCAGCGCTTGACGATGCGCTCGGCCAGCCACTCTGCCGACAGTTTCTTGACATGCTCGAGCGAGGCGACGCCGCCATCGTCCTCGATGATCGAATAGCCCTTCTTGAACAGCCAGCGCTCGGAATAGCGCACCGTCTCGTTGCGCGAGCCGGAAAAATCATGCCTGGCAAGGTCGAGCCTGGTGTCGATGCCCATGCGATTGACGCGGTAGCCAAGGCCGGAAAGCGTGCGGGCGGTGTCTTCGCCGACCTGGACGAACCAAGGCGTGCCTGCCGCCTTGACGAACCGCCTGATGTAATCTGCACGATCCTCCGGCGCCGCCACCGGATCGCCGAGCGCGAAATGCCCGCCCATTTTGGAGGCAAAGGCGACATAGCCATTGTCGTCGCCGAAATAGGAGAGTCCGTTCTGGATCGCGGTGGAATAGGCAAGCGAGAAATCGCCATGGCGGCACAGCAACCTCAGCCGATCTTCCAGCGCAAGATCGAGGGTCGGCACCTTGGCGGCCCTGCCCTCCATGAAAACGTCGAACCTATTGCGCAGGGAGGGCATTCGTCAGTCCTTGGTCGCTAAGCGTAACAACGTGCCCCTACCGCATCTCAAACCCACATGCGAGCCGCTTGTTCCACCGCACTCTTGCTCAAATTGCGCTGCTGCGCCACAAGGCTTGCCGATTGCACCCGCCAAGGACACCAGATTTCCGGTGAATGAGGAATGACTGCAACAAAAATCGAGGACGTGATCGTGATCGGCTCGGGAGCCGCCGGGCTGGCTGCAGCGTATGCGCTGGCCAAGGCCGGGCTTTCCCCGCTGATTCTGGAGCAGGAAGACCGAATCGGCGAGCCATGGCGGCGGCGGCACAAGAACCTGCGGCTGAACACGCACCGCGACCTGTCCCATCTTCCCAGCATAAAATTTCCACGCGGCACGCCGGCATTTCCCTCCCGGGTCGAGGTGATCGACCACCTCACCGCGTTCAATGAGCGCGCGAAGCTTCCCATAGAATTCGGCATTTCGGTCGAGGAGATTTTTCGCGACGGCGATGCCTGGGCGGTGAGGACCGACAAAGGTGTGCGCCATGCGCGCGACGTGATCGTGGCTACCGGGCGCGACCGGAAACCCTTCATTCCCGCGTGGCAGGGGCTGGCGGATTACGGCGGCAGGGTGATCCATTCGGCCGATTTCGGCGAGGCGGCCGACTATACCGGCAAGAGCGTGCTGGTGATCGGCGCGGGCAATTCGGGCTTCGATGCGCTCAACCACCTGATTCGCGCCGAGACCGGGCCGCTCTGGCTGTCGGCACGCAGCGGCCCGACCGTCCTGCCCAAGCGCATCGCCAGCGTGGCGGTGCACAAGGTTTCGCCCCTGACCGCCGCTTTGCCGGTGAAGCTGGCGGACATGGTGATTGCGGCGACGCAGCGGCTGGTGTTCGGCGACATGACCAGATACGGCCTGCCGAAAGCGGCAGCCGGCGGCGTGAGCCGGCTTGGCTCCGACTATACGGCGATCGCCGCCGACGACGGAGCCATGGCGGAGATCAAGAAAGGGCGCATAACGATCGTGCCCGGCGTGCGCGAATTCACGGCGGACGGCGTGGTGCTCGCCGACGGACGGACGATCGTCCCCGACGTGGTGATCGCCGCCACCGGCTATCGCACCGGGCTGGACGAGATGGTCGGCAAGCTCGGCGTGCTCGACCGCAACGGCACGCCTCTCTTCAATGGCCCGCAGGCGGCACCCGGCCGGCCGGGGCTGTGGTTCACCGGCATGCGTCCAAGCCTGCGCGGCTGCTTCCGCAACGCGGTGATACAGGGTGAAGGCATTGCGAAGGCGGTGGCGCGGTCGCGGCGCGCCTGAGGCGTTACCCCCTCTCCGTCTCGGCTTCGCCGAGCCACCTCTCCCCCATTTCATGGGGGCGAGGAACCGGCACTCACCGAGGTCGCAGCATTGCAGGACTTGGGTTCCTCGCCCCCGCAACGCGGGGGAGAGGGGGGTACTACACCGACTTCGTTATCCCGCCATCAATCCGGATGTTCTGGCCGGTGATGTAGCTGGAACGGTCGCTGGCCAGGAAGGCGATGAGTTCCGAGACTTCCTCGACGCGACCGTAGCGGCCCATAGGGATGCGCTCGCGCCGCTCGCCGGCTTCGGGCAGGCTGTCGATGAAACCCGGCAGGACGTTGTTCATGCGGATGTTTTCGCCCGCATATTTGTCGGCGAAAAGCTTGGTAAAGGAGGCAAGCCCGGCGCGGAACACGCCGGAGGTTGGGAACAGCGCCTCGGGCTCGAAGGCAGCGTAGGTCGAGATGTTGACGATGGAGCCGGATTTCTGCGCCTGCATGACCGGGGTGACCAGACGGGCGATGCGCACGGCGTTGAGCAGGTAGGTTTCCATGCCGAGATGCCAGTCCTCGTCGGTGATCTCAAGGATCGGCGCGCGCGGGCCGTGGCCGGCGCTGTTGACGACCGCGTCGATGCGGCCCCATTTCTCGACTGTCGCGTCGACGAGCCGCTTGAGGTCGTCGTTGGAGCGGTTAGAGCCGGTGACGCCGATACCGCCGAGCTTTTCGGCCAGCGCCTCGCCCTTGCCGGACGAGGAGAGAATCGCGACCTGAAACCCTTCTTCGGCAAGCCTGCGCGCCGCATCCGCACCCATGCCGCTACCGCCTGCGGTGACGATCGCCGTCTTCAGTTCCGACATTTTTGTCTTCCTCTCGTGACCTGGCTGTCCGTGGGCCGGTGAAAATCCACCCCAACAGCCGATGCATTGCCCAAGAGGTATCGGTGACGCCCGTGCAGGGCAAGACGCTGGTCCAACAGATGGCGAACGACACTGGCCCATGGCCGCGGCGCGCCAGCATCTTGACGCAGCCCCAGCTTTGCCCGAGAGATCGCGAAAAGGGGCTGGATGCCGGGCGACAAGCCTCGGGCGCGACCATGTGCCCATGGAGAACGAATTGTCCCTGTCCGGCTTCGCCCAACTCATCGCCTCGACGGTGATCTTCCTGCTCGCCGCAACCGGCGCCAAATACTGGGCGCTGGCACCGAGCATTCCCAAGCTGCTGCTGACGCTGGCGCTCTATTCGCTCGGCAATCTCATCATGCTGCGGCTGGTACGCGAATTCGGCATGGCTTCGGCCTTCAGCCTGTCGGCCGTGATCCAGCTTGTCGCGGTCAATGTAATCGCGCTGGCGTTTTTCGGCGAGAAATTGAGCCTTGTTCAGAGCGGCGGGATCGTGCTGGCGATCGTGGCCGTTGGGCTGATCACGCTCGGTCCGGCAGCGGGCGGGCAGTAAGAATTTTTGAGGCGGGCGCTGCCTCTCATCCGGCCCTTCGGGCCAGCTTCTCCCCGTAAACGGGGAGAAGGAAGAAGCTCGGGCAACCTCAAACCGCGATCTTGCCGCCGCCCTGCTTGGTGATGGCGACGACGGCCGGACGTACCGGCATATCGTCCTTGAAATCAGGCCAGCGGGTCGACAGGTCTTCGTAGTAGGACGGGCGGCCAAAGCCTTCCCAGTCCTCGCCGCCATCGCCCGGATGCTGGACGGCGACGAACATCGACTGCATGTCGGGCGCCAGCAGCGGGCCGCACATTTCGGCACCCACCGGCACGCGGAAGAACAGTTTCGAGGTCGCCCTCGCCTCGCCTTCGGTGTCGACCGCCCAGATGCCGTCGGTGCGGCCGGTGGCTTTCGGCGAATTGCCGTCGGTGGCGACCCAGAGGCGGCCATCGGCGTCGACGGCGCAGTTGTCGGGCATGCCGAACCAGCCGTTGGCAGTCGTCGCCGTCGAGAAGGATGCGCCGACCTCGGCCACCGAAGGGTCACCGCACTTCAGCAGCACTTCCCACTTGCCCTTGGTCGCGGCGAAATCGCCGCCCTCTTCCACCAGTTCAATGAGATGGCCGAAGGCGTTTTCGGCGCGCGGATTGGCGGCGTCGACCTGATCGGCCTTGCGCTTGGTGTTGTTGGTCAGCATGACATAGACCTTGCCGTTGACGGCATTGGGCTGAATGTCTTCGGGGCGGTCCATCTTGGTCGCACCGAGCAGGTCGCCGGCGCGGCGGGTCTCGATCAGCACGTCGGCCTGGCTGGCAAAGCCGTTTTCGGCAGTCAGCGGGCCCTGGCCGAACACCACCGGCAGCCATTCGAACGAGCCGTCGTCGGCGAATTTGGCGACATAGAGCGTGCCTTCGTCGAGCAGGTCGAGATTGGCGGCGCGATCGTCAGGATTGAACTTGCCGGCGGTAACGAATTTGTAGACGTAGTCGAAGCGCTCGTCGTCGCCGAGATAGAAGACGACCTGGCCGTCCTTGGCGACGATCGATTCGGCGCCCTCATGCTTGAAGCGGCCCATGGCGGTGCGCTTCTTCGGCAGCGAGTTCGGGTCGTTGACGTCGACCTCGACGATCCAGCCAAAACGATTCGCTTCGTTGGGCTCCTTGGACACATCGAAGCGATCGTAGAAATTGGCCCACTGATAGGTGCCTTCGGGAATGCCCATGCGCTTGTAGTTGGCAGCTTCCTTGTGGTCAGCAGGCAGCTCGCCGGCGAAATAGCCGTGGATGTTCTCCTCAGCCATCACATAGGTGCCCCAGGGCGTGACGCCGCCGGCGCAGTTGTTGAAGGTGCCGAAGACTTTCGTGCCGGTTGCGTCTGCGCCGGTCTTGACGCGGTCATGGCCGGCGACCGGGCCGGAAAGCTGCATTTCGGTGGTGGAGGTGATGCGGCGGTTGAGCTTGCCGTCCTTGACGGCCTGCCACTTGCCGCCTTCCTTCTTGATCTCGACGATGGTGCCGCCATGGGCCGCCATTTCGATGTCGACGCGCTTCTGGTCAGCGTCGGCAACCTTGATCTTGCCTTCGGCCACCGTGACGATGCCGGGGAACATCAGGTGCTCATTGGTGTATTCGTGGTTGACGACGAGAAGGCCATGCTCGGAAGAGCCTTCGAGTGGAATGAAGCCGACATAATCGTTGTTGTAGCCGAACTGTTTTGCCTGGGCCTCAGCCGACTGGTTCTTCGGGTCGAATTCTGGCGCATCGGCAAACAGTGGATCGCCCCAGCGCAGCAGCACGTCGGCGTCATAGCCGGCGGCAACGTGGTGCTTTTCATCGATACCGGCCTCGATCTCGTCGAAGTTGAAGGCGGAGCCGCTTGCGGCGCGCGCATTGTCGGCGGTGATCAGCGCGAGCGGGCTGACGGTGGCGGCGATGGCCGAAACGGCGAGCGAACCTTTGAGGAAGCCGCGGCGCGAGAAACGCGAGGCGATGATTTCGCCCATGGTCGGGTTTTCCGTCGGATTGTGGCCGGGGCCGTCATTCTCCTCGAGCTGGCTGGTGCGGAAAACGGCTTCCGGGGGAAAATGATCGTTCATCAGCGTGTCCTCTGGCTTGATCGGTGGCTTGGGGATGAAACCGACGGCTAAAGCGGCTGCGTAACAGGAAGATGACGCTATCGCGCCGTGAGTTCAAATAACAATGCGCACGGCCTCATCTGCTTGACGGACCATCGGAATTTCCGAAAACCGGGCATGAAAAAAGTTGCGGCATTTGCGCCGGCCCGCTTGCCCGCCTATTGAAGGCACCGCATCTATTGTGCCGACGAAACAGCCTGGGGTTTTCATGCCGACATTTCTGGCAAATCTGCGCGGCAAGGTGGAGTTCACCGTGCTGCCTGCGGCGATCATCATCGCCGGCGGGCTGTGGGGCTTCGTCGAGTTGATGGAGGTGGCGCGCGATGCGGCCCCTCACGGCTTCGACACGCAGATCCTCCTGGCCTTTCGCACGCCGGGTGACCCGAGTACGCCGATCGGACCGTTCTGGATGGAGGATGTCATGCGCGACATCACCAGCCTCGGCGGCGGGGCCATCCTCGTGGCCATCGTCACCGTCACGATCATTTACCTCCTGATCACACGCCGCATTGCGACGGCATTGTTCGTCTTCGTTGCCATCACCGGCGGCCAGGCGCTGAACGGCCTGCTGAAGCTTGGCATCGACCGCCCGCGCCCGGAACTGGTATCGCATCTGGTCAATGTGCACACGCTGAGCTTTCCGAGCAGCCATGCGATGATGTCGGCGGTGACCTTCCTGACGCTGGGCACGCTGCTGGCGCGGCGGATGACCGGGCGCGCGACCAAGATCTATGTGCTGTTCGTCGCCGTTCTGCTGACTTTCCTGGTGGGGCTGAGCCGCATCTATCTCGGCGTTCACTGGCCTTCGGACGTGCTGGCCGGATGGTGCGCCGGCTCGGCCTGGGCGATGCTGTGCTGGCTGGTCGGGCGCTGGTTCCTGCGGCAAGGCACTCCGGAAGACGCCGCATCCGGACCCGCCTGATGGATTTACACCTCATATTCATGCTTGAAACATCATGATAACTGTATCATACATTCATATTGCGGACTCAGACGGGAGTTCTGACCAGTGATCACAGCTGCGCAAATGCGCGCCGCACGGGCGCTGGCCGGGATAGACCAGAAGACGCTTGCCGAACGCGCCGGCGTTTCGCTTCCGACTATTCAGCGTATGGAAGCAAGCGACGGTGTGGTGCGGGGCGTGGTCGACACGCTGGTCAAGGTCATTCAGGCGCTCGAGAAATCGGGCGTCGAACTGATCGGGGAAAACCAGCCGAGCGAGGGCAGCGGCAGGGGCGTGCGCCTCAGGCAGCCGGCGCCCGACCGGAACGGCTCCAACGGCTGATCCGCAAAGAGTCGCGACGGCGACCGCCGACATGATGCGAGGGTGACCGGCCTGCCGGCACCGCTGATCCAGCCGACGATCCCGCCGCCTTCATATGCGGAAGGCAGTTCATGGATACGCTTCGTCAATCACGGCATCAGGCATCACGGCAGGCAGAGCCCAGCTTCGCGGAATTGTTCACGCCCAAGCTGATCACGGTTCTTCGCGAAGGCTATCATCTCCCGCAATTCAAGGCAGATGTGATTGCCGGATTGACCGTCGCGATCGTCGCATTGCCGCTGTCGATGGCGATCGCGATTGCCTCGGGTGTCGGGCCGGAACGCGGACTGTTCACGGCAATCGTCGGTGGCTTCATCGTTTCGCTGCTCGGCGGCAGCCGGTTCCAGATCGGCGGACCGGCGGGTGCCTTCATCGTGCTGGTGGCCGCGACCGCCGACCGTCACGGCATAGACGGGCTGATCCTTGCCACGCTGATGTCGGGCGTGTTCCTCATCGCCACGGGCTATCTGCGGCTCGGCACCTACATAAAATTCATTCCGTATCCGGTGACCGTCGGATTCACCGCCGGCATCGCCGTCATCATCTTTTCCAGCCAGTTGCACGATCTGTTCGGCCTGAAGCTTGCCGGCAAGGAGCCCGGCGAACTGGTGCCCCGGCTGATCGCGCTTGGCGAGGCCGCGAACACGACGAATGTCTCAGCACTTGTCGTCGCCGTACTGACGATCGCCATCATTATTGCCCTCAAGCGCTGGCGGCCGTCCTGGCCGGGCTTCCTGGTCGCCATCGCGGTCGCGTCGCTGGCGGCCGTCGCGCTCAGCCTGCCGGTCGAGACGATCGGCACGCGCTTCGGCGGCATTCCGCGCATGCTGCCGGAGCCGGCGCTGCCCATGTTCAGCCTCGACAAGGCCTACGCCGTGCTGCCGGATGCGATCGCCTTCGCGCTGCTCGGCGCGATCGAATCGCTGCTTTCGGCCGTTGTCGCCGACGGCATGACCGGGCGCCGGCATCGCTCCAACTGCGAACTGGTGGCGCAGGGTTTCGCCAATATCGGCTCGGCGCTTTTCGGCGGCATCTGCGTGACCGGAACGATCGCGCGCACGGCAACCAATGTCCGGTCCGGCGCGCATGGGCCGGTGTCGGGGCTGCTGCACGCGGTGTTCCTGCTGCTGTTCATGCTCGTGGCGGCACCGCTGGCCGCCTATATCCCGCTTGCCGCCCTTGCCGGGCTGCTGGCTGTCGTCGCCTGGAACATGGTGGAGAAGCCCGCTTTCGCTGCGCTTTTGCGCTCCTCACCCGGCGATGCGCTGGTGCTTCTGGCGACATTCGGCCTGGTGATCTTCCGCGATCTCACCACCGGCATCGTCGTCGGCTTCGCGCTCGGCTCGGTATTGTTCATCAACCGCATGTCCAAGGCGATCGCGGTGGAAGCGCACGCGCCGCTGGCCGTCGACGATGTCGCCGATGCGACCAATGGCGGCCGCAATGCCTATGATGCGGCTTCTGCCAGCGACCCGGACACGGTGGTCTACCGCATCTCTGGCGCATTCTTCTTTGGCGCGGCCGCGACCGTCGGGACCGTGCTCGACCGCATCGCCGACCAACGCAAGAGTTTCGTGCTCGACTGCGCGGCGGTGCCGTTCCTCGATTCGACGGCGGCCAATGTCATCGAGGGTGCGGTGCGCAAGGCAAACCGCGCCGGCGTGCGCTTCTTCATCACCGGCGCCAACCAGCAGACCCGTCGCACCCTGATGGCGCATGGCGTGAAGCCGCCGCAGGTCCGCTACAAGGCGACGATCGCCAGGGCGCTGGCGCAGATCAGGGCGGAACGCAGGATGCCCGAGGATGTCGCGCTGCATTGAGCGGAATCACCCGTGCCGAATTCTGTCCTGGCCAGGCTCGACTTCGAGTTGCCAAAGCCCGCCGAAAGCGACAATCTGGCTACGGCGAGGCGGCTGACGGATGGATACCGGCCGGGATGTAGCTTCAGATGGGATCGACCGCGCGGATTTGCCGGGGCTGCTGGGATCAGATGCATATGCCGATCCCTATCCGGGGTCCGCTGGCGCTTCCGTTCCGCGTCTGCGGCATCACGCAGAGCAAGATGAACCCGAACATCTGCACGATCTGCGAGCGCTCGTTCCGCTATGTCAAGAAACAGCGCCAAATCTCGGTCTCCGCCACCATCCTGTTCGCAGATATAAGGGGCTACACCGACCTGTCCGAGCGGATGGACCCTGTCGTGCTCGGTGAAATCGTCAGCGTCTTCCAGGATCAATGCGCCCAAGCCATCTGGGCGCATGACGGCATCGTCAACAAACAGATGGGCGATGGCCTGATGGCGATCTTCAACTTTCCGATCAAGACCGAGCGCCACGCCGAGGCTGCGGTGACGGCGGCCATAGAAATCCAGCGACGCTGTACGTCCGCACTTGCCGCGCTGGCATCGCATCGCGGCGAGGCCGACACGGTTGGCGTCGGTGTCGGCGTTCACACCGGTCAGGTCGAGATCGGGGAATTCTCGACGCTGCGCAGCGATTTCACCGCCATCGGCGGTGTCGTCAACCTGACGGCAAGGCTCGAAGCACAGGCAGCGGCGGGCGAGATTCTTGTCTCCCCCGAGGCCGCGGTGCAGGCCTCCAATCTGCTCGCCGGCACGGCAACGCGGGCGCTGACGCTGAAAGGCATTGCGCTGCCTGTGCTCGCCCATGTTCTGAATGCAGGCGGCTGACAGGCGCGCTGCAAGGGAAGGCTTTCATGGAAAGAACAGCGACCTGCTCCTGCGAAAACCTCCGCATTGTCTGCACGGGCGAGCCGGCGAAGGTCTCGCTATGCCATTGCCTGGCGTGCCAGAAGCGGACCGGCAGCACCTATGGCATCGCTGCTTTCTTTCGCCGTGAAGACGTGCGGATCGAGGGACCGCACAAATCCTATAAGCGTCCATCCGACAGCGGCTTTCCGGTGACGTTTCATTTCTGCCCCGACTGCGGTTCGACCGTCTTCTGGGAACCGCAGCGCCGGCCCGAGTTTGTTGCGGTCGGTGTCGGAGCCTTCGCCGATCCGTCTTTTCCCGCACCGACACAGGCGGTGCATTCCGAATCCCGACATGACTGGGTCAAGGACATCGACTGACATCCATAGGCGGCGGCGCGGCTTTCCCGGCGGGTTGACAAGGGCAGGTCTGGGGGTCATACTTAACTTACAGGTTAAATACAGCGCGGGCGGCAATCGACAAATCGAAACGGCATTTCCTGGCAATGAGGAGCAAGACCATGGAATCGCATAAAGTCGTATCGCAGCAGGAATGGATGAAAGCGCAGACGGCGCATCTGGTGAAGGAAAAGGAATACACCAGAATGCGCGACAGGCTGCGCGCCGAGCGGCTCGAACTGCCCTGGGTCAAGGTCGAGAAGAACTATGTTTTCGATACGCCCGACGGCAAGAAGACGCTTTCCGAATTGTTCGACGGCCGCAGCCAGCTGGCGCTCTACCACTTCATGCTCGGGCCGGACTGGGAGGAAGGCTGCACCGGCTGCTCCTTCGGCTGCGACCATTTCGACGGCGCAAACCTGCATCTGCAGCATCATGACGTGACGCTGGTGGCCGTTGCGCGCGCGCCGCTGGCCAAGATCGAAGCCTACAAGAAGCGCATGGGCTGGCAGTTCCCATGGGTGTCATCCAATGGCAGCGACTTCAATTTCGATTTCGACGTGTCGTTCAACAAGGAAGACATCAAGGCCGGCAAGGCGGTCTATAATTTCCGCCCGCTCGACTTCGAAATGGACGAGCTGCCCGGCATGACCGCCTTCTACAAGGACGAGAAAGGCGACATCTACCGCACCTTCTCGCAATATGCGCGCGGCGGCGAGGAAGGCATCGGCGCCTACATGATCCTCGACATCATGCCCAAGGGCCGCAACGAAAAGGGCACCATGGACTGGGTGAAGCGCCACGACGAATATGAGGACGACCCGCAGCTGAAAGCGATGATGGCTGGTTCCTGCTGCGGGTGAGGTAGGGAAGAACCCCCTCTCCGTCGCGCTTCGCGCGCCACCTTGCCGGGGCGAGCCACGGGTTTCGCCCGTCCTTCGGACCCCCCGCTTTGCGGGGGCGAGGAACCCAAGTCCTGAGATGCTGCGACCTCGCAGAACCCAGGTTCCTCGCCCCATGAAATGGGGAGAGGTGGCTCGGCGAAGCCGAGACGGAGAGGGGCTTCTAGCCGCTTGAATACAAGCCGCTCAGATCACCCCCACACCATCAGCGCAGCCAGTCCAACCGCGCCGACGATCAGCCGCCACCAGGCAAACAGCGCAAAGCCGTGGCGCGAGACGTAGTCGAGCAGGTAGCGCACGACGATGACCGCCATGATGAAGGCTGCAACAAAACCGACACCGATGATCGGCAGGTCCGCCGAGGACAGCACATCGCGGTTCTTGTAGAGATCGTAGGCGAAGGCGCCGGCCATGGTGGGCATGGCGAGGAAGAAGGAAAATTCCGCCGCCGAGCGCTTGTCGGTGCCCATCAGCAGCGCGCCGACGATCGTGGCACCCGAGCGCGAGGTGCCGGGGATCATCGCCAGGCACTGGAAGAAGCCGATCTTCAGGCAGAGCGATAGCGGGAAATCCATGACGTCGTGATATTTCGGCTTCAGCGCCATCCGGTCGACGGCCAGAAGCACGAAACCGCCGATGATGAGCATGATGCAGATAAGCCGCGGCGATTCGAACAGCACCGTCTTGATGAAATCATGCGCCAGCGCGCCGATGACGGCTGCCGGCAGGAAGGCCAGCAGAATGCCGAGCACGAAACGCTGCGTCCTGGCGTCGCGCGGCAGGTCGGTGAGGATCTTCCACAGCCGGCCGAAATAGACCGACAGGATCGCCAGGATCGCGCCGAGCTGGATCAGCACCTCGAAGGCCTTGCCGGTCGACTTGAAGCCGAGGAAATGCCCCGCCAAAAGGATATGTCCGGTGGAGGAGACCGGGATGAATTCGGTCAGCCCTTCGAGCAGGCCGAGCAAAAGGGCTTCGACGATCGTCTGGTGTTCCATGGGTCTCTCGGTGACTTTTTATTAGAATGGACGGTTGAGGAGGAGCGTTGGAATGATGGGCGCTTGCTTGTCACAGCGCGGAACTATGCCTATAGGTCGGGGCGCTTGACCGCCCGGTGAATCGGGCAGAGATAGAACTACCGGCGCGGCCAAATAAAGACCAGCGCACTTTTTCATCGCAGGACCATGCTGACGCTTTTCCATCACTCCATGTTCGCCTCCTGTCGCTTCGTTCGCCTGGCATTCGGCGAGTATGGCGAGGAGCTGGCGCTGATCGAGGAAAAGCCGTGGACAAGGCGCAAGGAGTTTTTGGCGCTGAACGCCGCCGGGACCTTGCCGGTGCTTCTGGCCGAAGGCGACGTGCCGATCGTCGGCGCCGGCGTGATCGCCGAATATCTCGACGAGACGCGCGGCGTGCTGAAGCGTGACAAGCGGCTGTTTGCCGAAAACCCGATGGAGCGGGCCGAAATCCGCCGGCTGGTCGACTGGTATCTGGCCAAGATGGACAGCGAAGTGACGCGCCATCTGGTGCGCGAACGCGTGCTGAAGCCTTTGATGCCGAGCGAGATGGGCGGCGGCTCGCCCGATTCGGGTGCGATCCGCGCTGCCCGCGCCAATATCCGCCAGCATATGAAATACACCAACTGGCTCGCCGGCACCCGCCATTGGCTGGCCGGCCCGCGCATCACCTATGCCGATCTGGCGGCAGCCGCCGCCATCTCCGTGCTCGACTATCTCGGCGAGGTCGACTGGCGCGACCATAACGCGGCGCGCGACTGGTATACGCGCGTCAAATCGCGGCCGTCCTTCCGCCCGCTTCTGGGCGACCGGGTGCGCGGCCTTTCGCCGGTGTCGCATTATGCGGACCTCGATTTCTGACAAAGCCCAAAGGGGCAAGCCCGATGAGGCCGGCCGCCTGCGGCAGCTGATCGATCGCGAAGCCGCGCGTGCCGGCTTCGCTGCGGTTGCCGTGACCACGCCCGACGCGATCCCGCAGGCGCCGATGCGGCTGGCCGAATTCGTCGCCGACGGTTTTCATGGCTCGATGGCCTGGATTTCGGAAACGCTGCAACGCCGCGCCGACCCGAGCACGCTGTGGCCGGAGGTGCGCTCGATCATCGTGCTGGCGATGAATTATGGACCGGAAAGCGACCCGCGCAGCTTGCAGACGCAGCGCGATCGCGGCGCGATCTCGGTCTATGCCCAGAACCGCGACTATCACGACGTGATGAAGGGCCGGCTGAAGGAGATCGCCGGAAAGATCGTCGCCAGGGCTGGCGGCGACGTAAAGGTTTTCGTCGACACCGCGCCGGTGATGGAAAAGCCGCTGGCGGAGAGCGCCGGCATTGGCTGGCAAGGCAAGCACACCAATCTGGTCAGCCGCGAATTCGGCTCGTGGCTGTTTCTCGGCACGATTTTCTGCACCGCGGAACTGACGCCCGACAAGGCAGACGAGGATCATTGCGGCTCCTGCCGCGCCTGTCTCGACGCCTGCCCGACCGACGCATTCCCCGCACCCTACCGGCTCGATGCGCGGCGCTGCATTTCCTACCTCACAATCGAGAACAAGGGGCCTATCCCGCAGGAATTCCGCGCGGCGATCGGCAACCGCATCTATGGCTGCGACGATTGCCTGGCCGCCTGTCCTTGGAACAAATTCGCCAGCGCAGCCTCGGAAGCCAAGCTTGCCGCCCGCGATGACCTGCGCGCGCCGGCGCTGGCCGATTTCCTTGCCATGGACGACGCCGGTTTCCGCGCCTTCTTCACCGGTTCACCGGTCAAGCGCATCGGCCGCGACCGTTTCTTGCGCAACGTGCTGATTGCGGCGGGGAATTCGGGGGATGTTTCGCTTGTCGCTGCTTGCGAGAGTTTGTCGGCAGACCCCTCGCCGCTTGTGCGCGGAGCAGCCGTCTGGGCGCTGTCGCGGCTGATGGAGCCTGCGGTATTTTCCGCGCTGGCAACCAGCGCCCGACAGGACGACGATGCAGATGTGCGCCGGGAGTGGCTTATGGCCACCGGCAACCACCCAGAAATCAGGACACATGCATGACCGTGACAAAACTATTCATCTTCGGCGCCGGCTATTCCGGCAAGGCGGTCGGTCGAGCCAAGCCTGAGGGCGCAAGCGTCGCGGGCACGACGCGCTCGGCGGAAAAATTCCACGCATTGCGGCAGGCCGGGATCGAGCCTTTTGCGTTCGATGGCGCGTTGACCGAAGAGGTCGCGAAAGAGCTTGCCGAAACCACACATCTGCTGATCTCCATCGCGCCGGATGAAGCGGGCGATCCCGTGCTGAATGCGGCGCGGGAGGTAATTACCAAAGCCATGCCCAACCTCCGCTGGATCGGCTACCTCTCCACCGTCGGCGTCTATGGCGACCATGGCGGCGCGTGGGTGGATGAGACGGGCGAATGCAAGCCTGTCTCGCGCCGCTCGGGGATGCGGCTGAAGGCCGAGCAGGAATGGCTGGAGCTTGGCCGCGAGACCGGCCTGCCGGTGGCGATCCTGCGCCTTTCCGGCATTTACGGGCCGGGACGTAACGCCTTGGTCAATCTGGAGAACGGCACGGCAAAGCGCCTGATCAAGCCGGACCAGGTGTTCAACCGCATCCATGGCGAGGATATCGCGGGTGCCGTCTGGCATCTGGCGGGCCGAAATCTCGGCGGCGTCTTCAACGTCACCGACGACATGCCCGCCCCGCCGCAGGATGTAGTGACCTATGCGGCCGGATTAATGGGCATCGAGCCGCCGGCCGAAATTCCCTTCGAGACCGCCCAACTTTCGCCCATGGCGCGGTCTTTCTATGGCGAGAACAAGCGCGTTGCCAACGCGGCGATCAAGGCTGCGGGCTACCGCTTCCGCTATCCGGACTATCGCGCCGCATTCGATGCGATGTGGGCGGCGCGGAACTGGAAGGACGGCGAGGGACGCAGCCCGATGAAGGCCAAATGATCGAAGACCGACGCGAAGCGTGGTATGACTCGAAATCGAGCCACTCGTTTACGCTTCGGTAACCAGGGCGTCTCACCCTTGTCGTAGAGGGGCATGACCGGGAAATGCGCATGAAATCCATCTTTCAGGCAGCCGCAAGGCTGACCGGCATCGCCATTGCGGCACTGGCTTTTTCCGGACTAGCGCCGAGCGGCGCGAGCGCGGACGAACTGGCGAAGAACCTGTTCGGAGCTGAGAAACTGCCGGCGGCGGCAGCCCCGCAATCGATCGGGTTCTATTCCAAGGGCTGTTTTGCCGGCGGCGTCGCCATCGCCACCGACGGGCCGACATGGCAAGCGATGCGGCTTTCGCGCAACCGCCGCTGGGGCCATCCGGCGATGATCAACCTGATCGAGAAGTTTTCGCGCGATGCGACAGCCGATGGCTGGCCGGGCCTGCTCATCGGCGACATCTCGCAGCCGCGCGGCGGGCCGATGCTGACGGGACATGCCTCGCACCAGATCGGGCTCGACGCCGACATCTGGTTCACGCCGATGCCCGACCGCCGGCTTTCGCCGACCGAGCGCGAGAATATGAGCGCGGTGTCGATGGTCAACGAGAAGACCCATCTGGTGAAGGACAGGCTTTGGACGGCGGCGCATACGCGGCTGCTGAAACGCGCCGCGAGCTACCCCGAGGTCGAGCGCATTCTGGTCAATCCGGGCATCAAGAAGAAGCTGTGCGACACGGTGACGGGCGACCGCACCTGGCTGCGCAAGATCCGGCCCTTCTGGGGCCATGACTATCATTTCCATGTCCGCATCGGCTGCCAGCCGGGTTCGCCGGGCTGCAAGCGGCAGGAAGCGACGGCCGCCGGCGACGGCTGCGACAAGTCGCTCGCATGGTGGTTCACGGAGGAGCCGTGGCGCCCCAACAAGAACCCGGACGCACCCAAGGCGCGCGACAAGATGACGATGGCGAGCCTGCCGGCGGCATGCAGGGCCGTGCTGAGTGCTCCCAATCCGGTTTCGGAAGCCGCCGTGACGGTCGGCGGGATGGGCTCGACGGTTGCCACCGCCCCTGCACCGGCAGCACCCGAGACGGATACGGTCGATGTCGGCGCGCCTCCAATGCCGGCCAGCGCCTTTGCGCCGACGCCGATCAAGCGTCCGCCTTTGCCCCTGGCCAGGCCCTCGGATCAGAGCCGATAGGAACGGGCGGGGCGGGTCTTGCCGCCCCTTCCCCCACAGAAGTTCCTCGGTTATAGGTTTCAACCGATTTAGCACTTTTCAACGGCTCCCTTGTGGCATCCCCCTACCGCCTGGCATTGATCGCGCATGACGAGAAGAAAGACGACATGGTCGCCTTCGCGCGCGCTCATGCCGATTTCCTCGCAGGCTGCGACATCGTCGCCACCGGCACGACCGGCCAGCGCGTTCTGGACGCCTGCCCTGAATTGAAGATTACCCGCCTGAAAAGCGGCCCGCTCGGCGGCGACCAGCAGATCGGCGCACTGATTGCCGAGGGCAGGATCGACGGCGTGATTTTCTTCGTTGATCCGCTGACGCCGATGCCGCATGACGTGGATGTGAAAGCGCTGATGCGGCTGGCGATCGTCTATGACATTCCGCTGGCGCTGAACCACGCCACTGCCGAGATAATGCTGAACGAGAACGGCGGGCAGCCGTCGCAGACCAGGGACGCCAGATAGATGTCTGTTTCCAGCGCCGACGACGAAGCCGTCCTGCAGTTTCCGATCCTGATCGGCGATATCGGCGGCACCAATGCCCGCTTTGCCATCGTCGTCGATGCCAATTCCGAGCCCGGCGAAACGCGGATCGTGCAGACCGCAAGCTTTGCCTCCATCGACGAGGCGATCCAGCAGGCCGTTCTCGACCACACATCGCTCCGGCCACGTTCGGCCGTGCTGGCGGTCGCCGGCCCGGTCGACGGCGACGAGATCAGGCTTACCAACTGCCCCTGGGTGGTGCGGCCGAAGGCGATGTTCGACACGCTCGGCCTGCATGACGTGGTCGTGCTCAACGATTTCGAGGCGCAGGCGCTGGCCGTCGTTGCGCTCGGCGAAGAGCATATGGAAAAGATCGGCCCCGGCGAGCCGGAGGAAAATGCCGGCCGTGTCGTACTCGGCCCCGGAACCGGGCTTGGCGTTGCCGGGCTGATCCATGCCAGCCACAAATGGATACCGGTGCCGGGCGAAGGCGGCCACATGGATATCGGTCCGCGCACGGCGCGCGACCGCGAAATCTTCCCGCATCTCGAAGCGATCGAGGGCCGCATCTCGGGCGAGCAGATCCTGTGCGGGCGCGGACTGGTGAACGCCTATCGCGCCGTCGCCAAGGCCGACGGCAAGGAACCGCGCTTCACGACGCCGGCCGAAATCACGGCTGCCGCACTCGAAAAATCCGACGCGGTCGCCGTCGAGGCGGTGGAATTCTTCGTCACTTGCCTTGGTCGCACAGCCGGCGACCTGGCGCTGGTGTTCATGAGCCGCGGCGGCGTTTATCTCACCGGCGGCATCGCCCAGAAGATCGTGCCGGCGCTGAAGGCGGGGAATTTCCGCGCCGCCTTCGAGGATAAGGCGCCGCACAGCGCCCTGCTGCGCGACATGCCGGTCTATGTCATCACCCACCCGCTGGCAGCGCTGAACGGGCTTGCGGCCTTTGCCCGCACGCCGTCGCGCTTCGGCGTCGAAACGGCGGGCCGACGCTGGCAGGCGTAGGGGCATTTCGCGGCATTGCCGCCACAGCGGCAATGTTTCGCACTCCGGCCATAGGCAAGCCGGCATGATGGCGCTATTAGGGGCGCGGAAATGCGGCAGCACGTGCCGCACTATTGCTGAAACGGACGGGCAGACCGGACTTTGAGCCTTCAGACCCAAAAGAAGAAGAAAGCCGACAGCGGCGAGATCATCGCCGTCATCCGGCGCGTTCTGGCCGAGAACGGCCGCGAATATGTCTGGTCCTATACGATCGCGGCGCTCTGCATGATCGCGGTGGCGCTGACCACGGCCTATCCGGCGTGGATCATCAGCAGCGTCATCGACGATATCTTCTATCACCAGCGCAGCGACCTGATCCTGTGGCTCTGCGCCTCTATCTTCGGCGCCTTTGTTATACGCGGGGTTGCCGGCTATGCGCAGGCGGTGATCCTGGCCAAGGTCGGCAACAACCTCGTGGCGCGCTATCAGCGCCGCCTGTTCGACCACCTGATGAAGCTCGGCGTCAGCTTCTTCACCGAAACGCGCTCGGGCCACCTTGCCGCCCAGATCAACCAGAATGTCGGCGGCATACGCGACCTTCTGTCGATGACCCTGACGGCTGTGGCGCGCGACGTCGTATCGCTGGTGGCGCTGGTGACGGTTATGTTCGTGCAGGACTGGTTCCTGTCGGCGATAGCCTTCGTCATCGGCCCGCCGCTGGTCTATGCCGTCAACTACCTGATGCGCCGTTTGCGCCGCGTGACGCGCCAGTCCGTCGAGATCAATTCGCGGCTGATCGGCTCCATGCAGGAGGCGACGCAAGGGGTGGCCGTGGTGAAGGCCTTCACCATGGAATACCAGCTTTCCCGCCGCATGGGCGAGATGATCGAGCGCGCCGAGGAACGCTCCAACAAGATCGCAAGGGTTTCGGAGCGGCTGACGCCGATCACGGAAATGCTGGCCGGCATCGCGGTTGCCGGCGTCATTGCCTATGCCGGCTATCGCTCCACCCATGGCGGCGAACTGCCGGGCGCGATCATGTCCTTCATCACCGCGCTGATGCTTGCCTACGACCCGGTGCGGCGCCTGGCGCGGCTGCAGGTCGGGCTGGAGCGCTCGCTGGTCAATGCGCGCATGATCTACGAGATCCTCGATCTCGAGCCGCAGCAGGACGATGCGCCAAACGCCACCCCGCTTAAGGTGGCCAAGGGTGAAGTGCGCTTTGAAAACGTCGCCTTCTCCTATGCCGAAAACATGCCGGTGCTGCATGGCGTGAGCTTCGTGGCGGAAGCCGGAAAGACGACGGCGATCGTCGGTGCTTCGGGTGCCGGCAAGACGACGCTGACGGCGCTGCTGGAGCGCTTCTACGATCTCGATTCCGGCGCCATCCTCATCGATGGCCAGGACATCGCCAAGGTGACCAAGCATTCGTTGCGCAATTCGATCGCCTTCGTTTCGCAGCAGCCCTACCTGTTCGAAGGCACGATTGCCGACAACATCCGCTATGGCCGTGAGAACGCGACCGACGAAGAAATCCGGCGCGCAGCCGACCAGGCCGCCGCCGACAGCTTCATCCGCCAGCAGCCGAACGGCTACGACACGCCCGTCGGCGAAAACGGCGTGACGCTTTCGGGCGGCCAGCGCCAGCGCGTCTCCATCGCGCGCGCCATCGTGCGCAATGCGCCGATCCTGCTTCTCGACGAGGCGACCTCGGCGCTCGACAACGAGTCCGAAGCGCGCGTGCAGGAAGCGCTTGCAACCGTGATGCAGGGCAAGACCACCATCGTCATCGCCCATCGCCTATCGACCGTGGTCAATGCCGACCGCATCATCGTGCTGGAGGATGGACGTCTGGTCGAGGAAGGCAATCACGAGTCGCTGCTGGCCAATCCGCACGGCGTCTATGCCCGCTTCCACCGGCTCCAGAGCCAGAAGGGGCTGGGACTGGTCGACGACACAAAAACGGTGGGAATAACGGTAAAGCCAGCCAAGCCGGCGAAGGTCGCAAGGAAGAAAAGCGCATGAGCGATATGGGTCTCGTCGTCGTCGGGGCAGCCGGCCGCATGGGCCAGACGCTGATCCGAACCATCCATTCCGTGCCGGGCGCGAAAGTGTCGGCAGCCATCGAACGCGCCGGCTCGCCACATATCGGCCGTGACGCCGGCGAGCTTGCCGGCATCGGCATCATCAACGTACCGATCACCGACGACCCGTTGACGGCCTTCGCCAAGGCCGACGGCGTGCTCGACTTCAGCACGCCGGCAGCCAGCGTCGAATTCGCCGGCTATGCCGCGCAGGCGCGCATCGTCCATGTCATCGGCACGACGGGCTGTTCGCCCGAGGACGACGCGGCAATCGCCGCGGCGGCCCGCCACGCGACGATCGTCAAATCCGGCAATATGAGCCTCGGCGTCAATCTGCTTGCGGTGCTGGTCGAGCAGGCGGCGAAGGCGCTCGGCTCCGACGATTTCGACATCGAGGTGCTGGAAATGCACCACCGGCACAAGGTCGACGCGCCGTCCGGCACGGCGCTTCTGCTTGGCAACGCGGCAGCGGCGGGACGCGGCATCGACCTTGCCGAACACAGCGTGCGGGTGCGCGACGGCCAAACCGGCGCGCGCGAGGCCGGCTCGATCGGCTTTGCCACGCTGCGCGGCGGCTCGGTGGTGGGCGACCATTCGGTCATCCTGGCCGGCACCGGCGAGCGCATCACGCTTTCCCACAATGCCGAGGACCGCTCCATTTTCGCGCGCGGCGCGGTGAAGGCTGCACTTTGGGCGCGTGGGAAGAAGCCCGGACTGTATTCGATGCGCGATGTGCTGGGACTGAGCTAAAGAGGCGTCCACGAATCCCGCATCAGTCATGAGGATTGAAATGACCGGAACTCTCGTGCTTGTGCGCCACGGCCAGAGCGAATGGAACCTCAAGAACCTCTTCACCGGCTGGCGCGACGTCGACCTTACCGAGCAGGGTGTGAGCGAGGCCAAGGCAGCCGGTCAGAAGCTTGCTGCGCGCGGAATGAAATTCGACATCGCCTACACCTCAGTGCTGAAGCGCGCGCAGCGGACCTGCCAGTTCATCCTCGACGCCACCGGCCAGAGCGACCTGAAGACGGTGCGCGATGCGGCGCTGAACGAGCGCGACTATGGCGACCTCAACGGCCTCAACAAGGACGACGCCCGCGCCAAATGGGGCGAGGAGCAGGTGCATATCTGGCGCCGGTCCTATGACACCCCGCCGCCCGGCGGCGAGAGCCTGAAGGACACCGGGGCGCGTGTATGGCCCTATTACATGCATGAGATGCAGCCGCATGTGCTGCGCGGCGAAACGGTGCTGGTGGCAGCCCACGGCAACTCGCTGCGGGCGCTGATCATGGCGCTGGAGGGGATTTCCGGCCCCGACATCGTCAAGCTGGAACTCGGCACGGGTGTGCCGGTCGTCTACAAGCTCAACGCCGATTCGACCGTGGCTTCGAAGGAAGTTCTTTCAGCCTAGGCCTGTCCGGCCGAGAACCCACCCAATGTGATTCGTGATGAGCCGGCGCAATGCATTTGCGTCGGCTTTTGCCTCTTTGCCGCAGGCTTTGCAGGCAGATTCAATGCCGGCCGGCCGCGCTTTCGTGGCAAGAATGCCGACCTGAACTATCTTTTTGTTTGAACGTGATTTTTTGCCGAAAGCGCGTTGACACCGCGACGCTGCCCGCTTACATCAGCGGCGCACCTTGCCCAGGTGGCGGAATTGGTAGACGCGCACGGTTCAGGTCCGTGTGCCGCGAGGCGTGGAGGTTCGAGTCCTCTCCTGGGCACCATCGGCTTCGATGGCACCAGTCGTTTTCGACAGGTTTTCTCGCAACATCTGAAATCATTGATCTTTAGAAACGCCCTTGCGGGCGGATTGCGCTCAGCTGAGTTCCTGGGCGAGCCCGATAAGCAGCCCTTCGGGCCCCCGGATGTAGCAGAGCCGATACACGTCTTTGTACTGGACGACTTCGCCTACGAGCTGCGCGCCGTGCGTGCGGAGCCTTTCAAGCGTGTCGTCGATGTCGTCCACGGTGAACATGGCGCGCAGGTAGCCCAGGGCGTTGACCGGGGCGTTCCGGTGATCCGCGACGACAGCTGGCCTGAGGAAGCGGGAGAGCTCGAGCCGGTTGTGGCCGTCCGGCGTGCGCATCATGGCAATCTCGACATGCTGATCGCCCAGTCCAGTGACGCGTCCGGCCCATTCTCCTTCGATCGTGGCCTGCCCTTCGAGCTCGAGGCCGAGTTCGCGGAAGAAATCAATCGTCCCTGCGAGGTCTTCGACGACGATACCTATGTTGTCCATCCGCTTGAGCGCCATGTTTCCAACCTCCAAGGTGTCACCACAATCTAGAAGGTGTCGCCTGGTCCAACAACGGACGCTTGACGCACCGCCTCCAACCGCCACCTCGTTTTCAAACGGTCTCTAAGCGCCGATGGGCGTTCCGCTCGGAAATTCGGTAACGAAACGGGTAACAAATGCAGCGGCTATATGTTGCGTTTGTTGTACTTTTTTCTGATGACAGCCTATCAGGAGGCCTCTGCTGGGCACCGTTGGCTTCGATGGCACCAGCCGTTTTCTGCGCTTTTCGCGCTGATTTTTCCGAGCCGAGCCATGGCAAACCGGATCACCTATGACGCTCGACCGGACCTGCCGGATATCAGCATGTCGAACGGACAAACGCTGCCCGGTGCACGGCATTGTCCAGCATGCATTCGGGTGCCCACTCCGCAATGGAAAGTGAGCACCAGAATTGTTCGCTGAACTCTGCTCCGCTGCCGTCGGAGAGAGCCCGAAGACCCATCGCAAACTAGACGATGAAGAACTCGCTGGCCGTCATGGCAAGGCCGGGTGACAGCGTGGCGAATTGCACGGCGGCGGCCCCGCCAGCGCCATCCTTGTCGAACAGCAGCGCGCCGGTCGTCTTGTTATAGATGATGCGGTCCGATGCATCGGCTGCGGCAGTGCCTATGTGGAAGGCCGATGCTTTCAGCCAGCCATCCGCGAGGCCGGTGAAGATGGCATTCTCCAGCCGGATCGTGTCCTGCGCGACATTGTAGTCGGTGATCCTGTCGATGTTGGATGCGCCAAGAGCCGTATTGAAGAAGAAGGTGTCGCTGCCGGCGCCACCAGTCAGTATATCGCTGCCGGCGCCGCCGTTCAGAACGTTGTTGCCGGCATTGCCGACGATGGTGTTGGCGAGCGCATTGCCTGTGCCATTCAGATGGCCAGTGCCCTGCAACTCCAGACGCTCCGTATTCGCACTGAGCGTCCAGTGGACGGAGGAGCGAACGGTGTCCGTGCCGCCGTTGAGCGCCTCGACAGTTTTGTCACCCACATTGTCGACGTAGTAGATGTCATTACCAGCACCGCCGACCATATGGTCAGCACCGCCACCGCCGTTGAGGATGTTGTTACCGGCATTGCCGACGAGCGTGTTGGCGAGTGCATTGCCCGAAGCGTTCAGGTTGCCGGTGCCGAGCAGTTCCAGCCGCTCGATGTTGGCACTGAGCGTCCAGCTGATGGTGCTGCGGACGGTATCGGTGCCGCCGTTGGCCGCCTCGATGGTTTTATCGCCGGCATTGTCGACATAGTAGATGTCGTTGCCGGCACCGCCGGTCATCGTGTCGGCGCCGGCACCGCCGTTGAGAGTGTTGTTGCCGGCATTGCCGACGAGCGTGTTGGCGAGTGCATTGCCCGAAGCGTTCAGGTTGCCGGTGCCGAGCAGTTCCAGCCGCTCGATGTTGGCACCGAGCGTCCAACTGATGGTGCTGCGGACGGTATCGGTGCCGCCGTTGGCCGCTTCGATGGTTTTGTCGCCGGCATTGTCGACATAGTAGATGTCGTTGCCGGCACCGCCGGTCATGCTGTCGGCACCGGCGCCGCCGTTGAGAGTGTTGTTACCGGCATTGCCGACGAGCGTGTTGGCGAGCGCATTGCCCGAAGCGTTCAGGTTGCCGGTGCCGAGCAATTCCAGCCGCTCGATGTTGGCACCGAGCGTCCAGCTGATGGAGCTGCGGACTGTGTCCGTGCCTTCGCCGGCAAATTCAAAGACGACGTCCCGAGCATTGTCGACATAATAGATATCATTACCCGTGCCGCCGAGCATGATGTCAGCACCGGTTCCGCCATTGATGATGTCGTTGCCGCCGCCTCCTTCAATGACATCGGAGCCGCCATAGCCGTAGAGACGATCGTCGCCTTCGGACCCGTAGATCCGGTCATCGCCGGAAAAAACTTTAACAATCGGATCGCCGGATAGAAGTTCTGAAGCACTAATATTAATGCCTCCGATGCTCCACCCCCCTCCATAAGCAACTGCTGGATTTTTAGAGTAGTCATGATCATGCCACTCATATGATAAACTCGTTACATAGCCACCTATTGTGGATAAATTTCCGAATTCGTCATATAAATAGGTAAAATATCCGCCGAAATAATAAGATTCTCCACTATCTGTACTTCCATACTCGTACAGAATATGTCCATCTGACGCAGATACCAACGGCTCGTAGTAAGAAGAGAAAAGCTCTGGTGTAAGATTTTCAAAACTCATACCAGCCATGTCGAATGCGCGATATGCGCTGAACGTTGCCATGATATTTCCCCAAGATTGCCTACCCTTGCCAACGTCTAGGCGTGGAACAAGCAACCGTCACCACCCAAATGGGCGGTGCTGGGGAACCTGCCGGCGAGCAGTTGCTGCCGGTTCAGACTGATCTCAGCTGGATTTCGGGCGGCTAAGCGCGCGGGAACGCGAGGCCAACGTCTTATCGCGTTACAGCCAGATGCGGGCGACCGGCCAGAGCACCAGGGCAAAACTGCCGATCGTGATCAGCGCGCCGATGACGGCACCGACACGCTCGGGGGCGCCGTCGATCTGTTCTTCTTCGGCCCGTGCGGCCAGCGGCGGCGTGTTCATGAGCTTCCTCCGATGGTTTTCGCCTCGGGCACGCCGCGCAGACGGACGCGACCGAAGCCAGGGACAGACCCTGGACTCAGGATACGCCATTGAGCGGCGGGATCAATCTTCAGCCGTGCTCGCTTTCGAAGCGGACAGAACCGCCAGTATTCTCATAGCTTACGCCATCGGTAAAAGACTCGACGCTCTGCAAAGCCACCTCGTCATAGCAGAGGATGCGCTGCAACCCGTCGCATACGGCAAAAGCCTGTTCTTCGGTTGAAAATTCGTCGTCATCCGACACTGTCACCGAAACGGTGACGCGTAGTTTTTTCTTCATTTTCCCAAGCCCCTCAAACATATTTCAGAATGCACTGTTTTAGAGATACTGCAAGTATCTTGGCCGTCAAATAACGCCCGGCTCTCAAGGTCAGTACACATGAAAAATGCGCCCCAGCGACTATTTTGCCGTCTTCTCAAAACGCATCGAAAGAAGCTTATGACAAGATAATCGTTCGCGCTACTGCCAGCTTTCGGGAATCGACTGGAGAAGCGTCTCGCGTGCCGATCTCAGGTGCCGGCGGCAGGCCTTTTCGACATGGTCGAGCTTCCCGGATTTCAGCGCGGCGATGTATTGAAGATGCTCCTGCAGCGCTATCTTGTTGCGTCCGGGCTCATTCGTCTTGTTCCACTGGTAGTGATAGTGGAAGATCATGGCGATGACGTCGTAGAAGTCGACGATGAAGCGGTTGTGCGATGCGCTGTGGATAAGCCTGTGGAAACGTTCGTCCAGCTCTGAAAATTCGCCGTAACGGGTGCCTATCGCGGCAATCAGCTCGTGGTGTTCCTGTTCCATCGCATCGAGATCGGCCCAGACGGGGTTGTCCTTTTCAAGCGCTGCAAAGGCAGCGGCGGAGCGCATCTCGAACATCTCGCGGATCTCAGTCAGCTCCAGCGCGAAGGAACTCGTGAAGCCCTTCAGCACCCAATGGCTATTGCGGCGCTTTTCGATCAGGCCGAAGCGGCTGAAGCGGATCAGGAACTCGCGCACGCTGGTGGTGCCGACGCCGATTTCGCGGGCAAGCTCCAGCTCGTTGATCTGCATGCCGGCCTGGGCGCCGCCGGCAAGCAGGCGACGCATGAAGGAGCGCTCGATGATCAGTGACAGGGAATCGGTCTCGTCATCGGGAAAGAAATCATCCGCCTCCGGCGCGCGCAGGACCAGCTTGCTGCGCTTGTTCCATTCGATCAGGCCACGTTCTTCCATCCGCGACAGGATCGAACGCACGGTCGTACGGCTGACGCCAAGGGTGGTGCCAAGTTCAGGCTCCGAAGGCAGGCTTTCGCCAGCCCCGAGCAGCGCCAGGCAGCGATTATATGCGTCCTTGTAGACATTGTTCTGCTTCGCCATCGCCTACCTTCTGCCCGTCGCACGCTTGCACGTCTGCGCCCCGGTCGACCCTTACAAGGAAAATCTATTGACGACAAAATGTCTTTTGACGATAAAAGACATTATCAAAGGAGTTGCAAGTGTCTTCGGTTCAAACGCCTGTCGTCCAGTTCGGCACCAGCCGGTTTCTTCAGGCGCATGCCGACCTGTTCCTGCACGAGGCGGGCATGGAAGGCACTGTGACCATCGTTGCAGCAAGCGGTTCCGCCGCAGGGCTGACGCGGCTGCAGGCCTTCTCCGATCCGGCAGGGTTTCCGGTGATTATTCGCGGGCTGGAGGCGGGACAGACCGTCGACCATACAATCCAGGTGAAGAGCGTAGGGCGCGGCCTCGACGCTGAGGCGGATTGGGCGGAACTGACGCGGATTGTCGTCGATGAGGCCGAATTCATTCTCTCCAACACGACGGAATCGGGGTTTGCCGTACCGGCGGGGCTGGTGCTTGACCTCACGGGAACAACGACTTCGGCACCGCCTTCCTTTCCGGCGAAACTGCTGGCGCTGCTTGCCGCGCGTTTCACCGCCGGTCGATCGGGGCTTACGATCCTTCCGACCGAACTCGTCGGCCGCAATGGCGACGTGCTGAAGAGGACGGTGCTTGACCTTGCTGGGCGAAGCCGCGCCTCCGATGCGCTGCTTACCTGGATCGAAGAGCAATGCATCTTCGCCAATTCGCTGGTCGACCGCATCGTCTCGGCACCCTTGGACCCGGCTGGTGCGATTGCCGAACCTTACGCATTGTGGGCGGTGGAGAACCAGCCCGGCCTGAAGCTGCCATGCGCGCATCCGGCGATCCGCATTGTCGATGATCTCGAACCGGTCGAGCGGCTGAAAATCCATATCCTCAATCTCGGCCATAGTTTCCTGGCCGAGACCTGGCTGACCGCGCGCATGGCCGCCGACGAAACGGTGCGCGGCATGCTGGCCAGGCCGGAAATCCGCAGCGACCTGCTTTTGCTCTATCGCGACGAGGTCATTCCCGGTTTCGCCGCGCATGGCATGGGCGAGGCGGCGAGCGCCTATGCGGCGACGACATTGGAGCGGTTCGAAAATCCGTTCCTCGATCATCGCCTCGCCGACATAGCCAACGGTCACAAGACCAAGGTCGCGCGCCGCATTGGCGGCTTTATCAACTGGATAACGGCGGCCGACGCCAACTATAAATCACCCAGGCTTGCGGCCATCGCCGCCAGATATGCCAAGGAAATCGCAGCGTGAACCTCGCCCAGGCAATTCTTCTTTCGCCCTCCGATAATGTAGCCGTTGCCAATGGCCGCCTAGAAGCAGGCACGCCCCTGCCTGGCGGCGCGGTCACCGTGGCTGCTATCGACGGCGGTCACAAGGTTGCCGTGAAGGCCATTGCGGCAGGGTCGGCGGTGGTGAAATACGCCCAGGCGATCGGCCGCGCGACGCAGGATATCGCGCCGGGCGAGCATATCCATTCGCACAATCTGGTTTTCGAATCCGGGCGTCTTCCCGTCGTGCCGCCATCGGAAGCGGAACATGCGACAGACGACGACCGCGCCCGCACCTTCATGGGCTATCGCCGCGCCGACGGCCGCGCCGGCACGCGCAATTTCATCGGCATCATCGCCAGCGTGAACTGCTCGACCACGGTGTGCCGGGCAATCGCCGAGCAGGCCAACCAGAAGCTTCTGCCGAACTATCCCGGCATCGACGGCTTCGTTCCGATCGTGCACGATCAGGGCTGCGGCATGAGCGGCACCGGCGACGGCATGCGCGTGCTGCACCGGACATTAGCCGGCTATGCACGGCATCCGAATTTCGGCGGCGTGCTGATGGTGGGGCTCGGCTGCGAGGTCAACCAGCTGACGCTCTACGGCCAGAAGGGCGTGGCGGCCGGCAAGCGGCATTTCAACATTCAGGAGGCCGGCGGCTCGCGCAAATCGGTGGAGAAAGCGCTTGGCGTGCTTGCCGAAATCGCCGAGGAGGTGGGACAGTTGCAGCGCGAGCCGATACCGGTGAGCGAGATCATCGTCGGCCTGCAATGCGGCGGTTCGGACGGCATGTCGGGCATCACCGCCAATCCGGCACTGGGTGCTGCGGTCGACATTCTTGCCGGCGCCGGCGGCACGGGCATCCTCTCCGAAACCTCCGAAATCTATGGCGCCGAGCATCTGCTCGGTTCGCGCGCGGCGACGCCTGAGATCGCCGAAAAGCTCGACGGTTATGTGAAGTGGTGGGAGGACTATGTCGCCCTGCACGGCGCTTCCCTCGACAACAATCCCTCGCCCGGCAACAAGAAGGGCGGGCTGACCACCATTCTTGAAAAATCGCTCGGTGCAGTCGCCAAGGGCGGGCAGACGACGCTCAACGGCGTCTATGGCTACGCCGAAAAGGTGACCGAGCACGGCCTCGTCTTCATGGACACGCCGGGCTACGATCCGGTGTCTGCGACCGGCCAGGTGGCCGGCGGCGCGAATGTGATCGCATTTACCACCGGGCGAGGATCGTGCTTCGGCTGCCGGCCGACGCCCTCGATCAAGCTTGCCAGCAACTCGGCGCTGTTCCGCTCCATGGAGGAGGACATGGACATCGACTGCGGGCGCATCGCATCCGGGGAGATCGGCGTTGCCGAACTCGGCCGCGAAATCTTCGACCTGATCGTGGAGACGGCATCCGGCCGCAAGACCAAAAGCGAACTCTTCGGCTACGGCGACAATGAATTCGTGCCGTGGCACCTTGGCGCGACGCTTTAGAGACTGCGCCAGCATCGACAAGGCCGGGAAACGGCTTGGACTTCGGGAGGACATCGATGAAGAAACGCCGCATCGGCGAAACAGCACTTGAGGTCACCGAATTCAGCTTCGGCGGCGCCTCTCTGGGCAATCTTTACCAGGCGGTATCGGAGGCCGATGCAGCGGCTGTGCTCGATGCAGCCTGGACGTCGGGCATACGCTATTTCGACACGGCACCGCATTACGGGTTCGGCCTTTCGGAACGCCGTTTCGGCGACTATTTGCGCCACAAGCCGCGCGATCAATATGTGCTCTCGACCAAGGTCGGCCGCCTGTTGACGCCTGCGCCCGCCGATCAGGTACCGAACCTCGGCTTTGTCGATCCGCTGCCCTTCAAGCTGCAATATGACTACAGCTATGACGGCATCATGCGATCGGTCGATTTCAGCTATGCCCGCCTTGGCCTCAACCGCATCGACATCCTCTATGTCCACGATATCGGCGTCTACACCCACGGCGTTGAGACGACCAAGGCGCATCTGCGCCAGTTTCTCGATGGCGGCGTAAAGGCTCTCGAGGAATTGAAATCGGCCGGCGTGATCTCGGCCTACGGTCTCGGCGTCAACGAGGTCGAAATCTGCCTCGAGGTGATGCGGCGCGCGCCGCTCGACTGCATCCTTCTCGCCGGGCGCTATTCCCTGCTCGACAGGTCCGCAGAGGCGGAGCTCATTCCGCTGTGCCGGCAGAAGAAGACCTCGCTCGTCATCGGCGGTGCTTTCAATTCGGGCATACTGGCGACAGGCGCCAAGCCGGGGGCTAATTTCGACTATGGCCCGGCTTCGCCGGATATCCTTGCCAAGGTCGCGGCCATGGAAGCGATTGCTTCGAGGGGCGGCTATCCGCTGGCGGCGGCGGCGATGCAGTTTCCCCTGCATGAGCCGGCTGTCGCGACGGTGCTTATCGGCACCGCCAAGACATCTAGTCTCCTGCGCAACATGGAGCTGCCAAAGGCCCACGTTCCTGAAGATGACTATGAGAAATACGCGCCGCATACGACGGTTCAGCCGCCGCTGACAGGAGCCGTGCGCGAATGAGACAACGCCAACCCTCTCGCGGCAGAGCGCGCGCCTCCCTTTCCGCCTTAACCCTGGAGCTTGCCTGATGCTGCGTGGAATTCACCCCTTGCTCGGACCCGAACTGCTACATGCGCTGCGCACCATGGGCCATGGCGACGAGATCGTGATTGCCGATGCGAATTTCCCGGCCAGCACGCTCGGCTGCCCTGTCGTCCGCGCCGACGGCGTGCTCGCCGAACCGCTGCTGGCAGCGATCCTGACGCATTTTCCGCTCGACACATTCGCGCCAGCGTCAGCGTTCCGGATGGCGATGGTGGATACGCCGGATGTCGTGCCGCCGGTCTGCGTCTCGTTCCAGAAGATCATCACCCGCCTCGCCGGTGATTTCCCGGTCGAGCCGCTTGAGCGCTTCGCCTTTTACGAGCGCTCGCGCAAGGCCGCCTATGTGGTCGCCACGGGCGAATTGCAGCTCTACGCAAATGTCATCCTGAAGAAAGGCGTGGTGCGCAAGGAGGAGCTGGCGCAGTTCGGATGAACCGCGCGACGGGGGAACATAAATTCCATCTTGACCTATCGATGGAATTAATATTTCATCGCTGGAACGGGAGGGGCTAGAGCCTCCACAGACGATCGCAGGCCGAGGCACAGCATCGTTATCGGCGCCGAAGAGGGCCATGAAACGCCGCTTGCAACACCTTCAGGAATGGACTAACAAAAACGTGCATCTGTTTTTTATCTATAAAGTCCGGTTTGGAGACGCCTAGCCGAACCGTAGCGAACAGCACTGCAACAGGCGATTTAGGGAGGAACCTAATGAAATTCGTCAATGCACTGATCAACCGCCGCAGCTTCGTCGCGCTGGCGACGGCCACCGCCATGCTCGGCCTTGCGCCGACCTTGCCGGCATCGGCCGCCGACGTGACCATTCCGATCATCGTCAAGGACACGACCTCGTTCTACTGGCAGATCGTGCTGGCCGGCGCCCGCAAGGCAGGCAAGGATCTCGGCGTCAGCGTGCCGGAACTCGGCGCGCAGGCTGAAACCGACGTCAACGGCCAGATCTCGATCCTCGAAAACGCCGTCGCCGGCAATCCGGCGGCAATCGTCATCTCGCCCACCGAAGCCAAGGCGCTCGGCAAGCCGATCGACGAGGCGGCAAGCAAGGTGAAGATCATCGGCATTGATTCCGGCGCCGACTCCAAGGCCTTCACCTCGTTCCTGACCACCGACAACGTCCAGGGTGGACGCGTCGCAGCCGACGGTCTGGCAGCCGCGATCGGCGAAGCCAATGGCGGCAAGGTCGAGGGCAAGGTCGCCCTCATCACCGCACTGCCGGGTGCCGGTTCGCTCGAGCAGCGCGCCGAGGGCTTCAAGGAGCAGCTCAAGGCCAAGTATCCGGGCCTGGAACTGGTTGCCGACAAATATGCCGACGGCCAGGCCACGACCGGCCTGAACATCGCCACCGACCTGATCACCGCCAATCCTGACCTGAAAGGCATCTTCGCCTCCAACTTGATCATGGCGCAGGGCGTCGGTCAGGCGATCGCGGAAAACAACCTTGCCGGCAAGGTGGCGCTGATCGGTTTCGACAGCGACGACAAGCTGATCAAGTTCCTCAATGACGGCGTCATCTCCGGCCTCGTCGTTCAGGACCCCTACCGGATGGGCTATGACGGCATCAAGACCGCGCTTGCCGCATCCAAGGGCGAGAAGGTCGAGGCCAATGTCGACACCGGCGCCAATCTGGTGACGAAGGCCAACATGGCCGACGAGAAGATCAACGCCCTGCTGAACCCGAAGCTCGACTAACAACAGCTAAGTCGAGATGCCCCTCACCCTTACCCTCTCCCCGTGAAGAATGGGGAGAGGGAGGCGTCGGCGTAGGAGCTTCTTTCTTCTCCCGCCCTGCGGGAAGAAGGTGCCGGTAGGCGGACGAGGGGCAGACTCGACCTGCAACGGAAACGGGCTAGGATGGGCATGTCGCCGGCGTTGCCGCGCATGCCAATCGGGAGGATTGTCATGATATTATCGACACTTGACGGTCACGACCACCCGGCGCCCGACGCCGCGGTGCCCGGCCAGCCGATCCTGGAACTGAAGGGGCTGGAAAAGAAATATGTCGGCACCCATGCGCTAAAACCCGTCGACCTCGCCTTCAAGGCCGGTGAAATCCACGCCATCGTCGGCGAGAACGGTGCCGGCAAATCTACACTGATAAAGCTTCTGACCGGCGTCATCCCGCGCACCTCGGGCGAGGTGCTATGGGACGGCAAGCCGGTCGCGCTGGCAACGCCCAACGAGGCGATCGCGCTCGGCATCAACGCCGTGCACCAGGAGGTGGTGCTATGCCGCCACCTGACGGTCGCCGCCAACATGTTCCTCGGCGAGGAAGACACCCGCTTCGGCATGCTGCAGGGCCGCACCATGGTGCAGCGAGCGCAGAAGATCATTGACGATCTCGGCTTTAACCTGCCGGCGCATGTCATGCTCGGCGATCTCACCATCGGCCAGCAGCAACTCATCGCGGCCGCACGCGCCACCATACGCGGCACGCGCTTCCTGATCTTCGACGAACCCACCGCTTATCTCACCCGCAAGGAGACCGAGCAGCTTTTCGCGCTGATCCGGCGGCTGGAGGCCGAAGGCGTCACCATCGTCTATATCAGCCACCGCATGGAAGAGGTTTTCGAGCTGGCGAGCCGTGTTTCGGTGCTGCGCGACGGCACGCTGGTCGGCACCCGCAACATTTCCGAGACCGACGATGCCGAGCTGGTGCGGATGATGATCAACCGCTCGATCGAGCAGATCTACCACAAGGACAAATTCGAGCCGGGCGAGACGATCGTCGAGGCGAAGAACCTGTCCGGCAAGGGTTTCGAGGACGTTTCGCTTTCCGTGCGGGCGGGCGAGATCGTCGGGCTCTACGGGTTGATTGGAGCGGGCCGCAGCGAATTCGTACTGACGCTCTATGGCCGCGAAAAGAAGAGCGCCGGCGAGGTTTTCTGGAACGGCAAGCCGGCAAACATCCGCAACGAGCACGACGCGATGAAGCTCGGCATGGCGCTGGCGCCGGAAAGCCGGCGCGACCAGGGCCTTTGCCTCAATCTGTCGGTCGGCACAAATCTCAACCTGCCCATCTACAAGCGCATCAGCAGCAAGCTTTTGATTTCCGGCGCGCAGGAAAAGTCGCATGCCGAGCGCCAGATCGGCGGGCTGCGCATCAAGACGGCGGGCCGGCACGCGCTGGCTTCCAGCCTGTCGGGCGGCAACCAGCAGAAGATCGTGATCGGCAAATGGCTCAACCACGGCGCCAAGCTCTTCATTTTCGACGAACCGACCGTGGGCGTCGATGTCGGCACCAAGGCGGAAATCTACCGCCTGTTCTCGACCCTGCTTTCGAAGGGCGCGGGCATCATCCTGATCTCGTCCTATCTGCCGGAAGTCTATGAGCTGGCCGACACGCTGCACGTGTTCCGGCGCGGGCGGCTGGTGGCAAGCCATGCCCATGGACAGGCAAGCCACGAAGAAGTCCTGACCGAAGCAATCGGCGTGTGACGCCAAACAAAACCAAAAAGAACGACAGGGAACGCCGATGACCACCAGCACCAAAACGACACCGATCGAGAAGCCGAAGCGGAATTACAACATCCTTTTCGGATTGACCCTGCTGGCGCTGCTCGTGCTCCTGTGGATCGCCCTTTCGCTGGCCACGCCGAGCTTCGCGTCGGGCATCAACATCGCAAATCTCCTGCGGCAGGGCTCGATGATCGCCATCCTCGCGGTCGGGCAGACCTTCGTCATCATCACCGGCGGCATCGACCTTTCCGTCGGCGCGATCGTCGGCTTCTGCACGGTCACCGTCGCCATGCTCATCAATGCCGGCTTCCCGGTGTGGGTGGCGATACTCGCGACGCTTCTACTCGGCGTGGCAATCGGCGTGTTCCATGGCTTCGGCATCGTCAAAATGGGGTTGCCGCCCTTCATCATCACGCTGGCGACGCTGACCTCGCTGCGCGGCATCGGCCTTCTGATGACCAACGGCAATTCCATCTCGATCAAGAACGACGCCTTTTCGGAATTCTCGCGCAACTCGTTCCTTGGCGTGCCGAACCTGTTCTGGATGGTGATACTGGTGGCGATTCCCGCCTATATCTTCCTGCACCACAGCCGCTGGGGGCGCTATCTGTTCTCAGTCGGCTCGAATGCCGAGGCCTCGCGCCTGTCCGGCGTCAACGTCAACCGCACCATCTATCTCGCCTATACGCTGTCGGCGCTGTGCGCGGCTTTCGTCGGCGTGCTGCTGGCCTCGCGCATCGGCATCGGCAACCCGACGCAGGCCGAGGGCTGGGAACTGCAGGCCATCGCCTCGTCGGTCATCGGCGGCACTTCGCTGTTCGGCGCCATCGGCTCCGTGCATGGGCCGCTGCTCGGCGCCTTCATCCTGGCGACGATCAACAACGGCGCCAACCTGCTGAACGTCAATTCGTTCTGGCAGCGCATCATCACCGGCGCGCTGATCATCGTCATCGTCTATTTCGACGGCCTGCGCCGGCGCGGCAAGTAGGCAGCGCATGAACCGGGCTGTGAAAACGATGCAGGCCTTGGTGTGCCGCGCGCCCGGCGAACTGGTGCTGGAACAGCGGCCCGCCCCCGGCGAACCGCCCGCCGGCTGGGCGCTGGTGGGCGTCAGCCATGTCGGCATCTGCGGCACCGACTATCATATCTTCGAGGGCAAGCATCCCTTCCTCGAATATCCGCGCGTCATGGGGCACGAGGTTTCGGGCACGGTGCTGAAAGCCGGCGAAGGCGTTTCGCTGCCGGTCGGCGAGACGGTCATCGTCAACCCTTACCTCGCCTGCGGCACCTGCATTGCCTGCCGCAAGGGCAAACCGAACTGCTGCACGAAAATCCAGGTGCTCGGTGTCCATACCGATGGCGCGATGTGCGAAGAAATCCTCGTCCCGGCCGGCAATCTCTACCCGGCCAATGGGCTTTCTGCCGCCGATGCTGCAACAGTCGAGTTCCTGGCGATCGGCGCGCATGCGGTGCGGCGCTCATTGACCCCTTCAGGCTCGCGGGCGCTGGTCATCGGCGCGGGCCCGATCGGCATCGGCACGGCGATCTTTTCACGCATCGCCGGGCATGAAGTGACGCTGCTCGACATGAGCGCCGAGCGGCTCGATTTCGCCGCGCGCGAGCTGGGCTTTTCCTCGACCATCGGCCCGGATGTGCCGGCAGCGGAGGGCGTTTCCCGCGCCACCGGCGGCGAAGGCTTCGACGTGGTGTTCGACGCGACCGGCAACACCGCGTCGATCAAGTCCTCCTTTGCCCATGTCGCGCATGGCGGCGCGCTGGTCATCGTCAGCGTGGTCAAGGACGACATCAGTTTTTCGGACCCCGAATTCCACAAGCGCGAGATGATGGTGATCGGCAGCCGCAACGCGACGCGGGAGGATTTCGACCATGTCGCGGAGTCGATCAGGCGCGGTCTCGTGCCCCTCGACCGGATCGTCACGCATCGCACCACGCTTGCCGAGGCACCGGGTGACCTCGCACGATGGGCGCATGAAAAATCCGGCCTGATCAAGGCCGTCATCGCCGTCGGCGAATAGGCGCAATCGCGGAGTTTCATCGTGAGGATCGACGCACACCAGCATTACTGGAAAATCGCGCGCGGCGACTATGACTGGATGGGACCGCCGGTCGCGCCGATCATCCGCGATTATCTGCCCGCCGATTTGCAGCCGCACCTGAAGGCTGCCGGCATCGAGAAAACCGTTCTCGTGCAGGCGGCAGCGACGGTGGCGGAAACCGAGTTCATGCTGGAACTCGCCGAGAGAGAAGCCACGATCGGGGGTGTCGTCGGCTGGATCGACCTCGATGCGCCGGACGCGCCTGCGGTGCTGAAACGGCTGGCCGGCCACCAGAAATTCCGCGGCATAAGGCCGATGCTGCAGGATATCGACGATACGTTCTTCATCCTCGCCGAGCATCGGGTCGCGGTGCTGGAGGCGCTGCCTTCGCTCGGCCTGACTTTCGACGCGCTGGTGCAGCCGCGCCATCTGCCGGTTGTTGCAGCACTTGCCGACCGGCTCCCGGAGCTGAAAATCGTCGTCGATCATGGTGCGAAGCCTTTCATTGCCATGGGTGTCATCGAGCCATGGGCGAGCGACATGGCGGCGCTGGCAAAGCACCAGAATGTATTCGCCAAGATTTCCGGGCTGTTGACCGAAGCAGGCGCGGACCGGTCTGCCGCAGCGCTGAAACCCTATGTCGACACCCTGCTGTCGGCATTCGGGCCGGAGCGCCTGATGTTCGGCAGCGACTGGCCGGTCGTGGAACTGGCTGCCACCTATGACGACTGGTGGCGGATCGCCAATGAGCTGACCGCCGGCTTGAGCGAGGCCGGGCGCAAGGCGATTTTTGGCGGAACGGCAGCGAGATTTTACCGGATCTGATGCCTTGCCCGTTTGAGGTCGGTCGCTGACCTGAGGCGGCCAAACATATGGGCCAGCGGCCTTATTCGCTTGCTCGGGGCGGATCACGGCGCAATGCTGCCTTCGGAGGATTTTCGATGGACAGCGAAGATGATGCAGAAGCGCGCGGCTATGCTTCTCCGCCCTGTTTCATGCACGAGCTGACGCCAGACGGACGCCCCGCCGATCTCGTCGCCTGGACCGACGTGGCGCGCTGGCGCAAGGCCGAACGCAAGCGCCTGATCGACGAGCGCATGGCGGTGCCGGCGGAAGAGCGCAGCGCCCGCACGGAGACGATCGCGGCGGCGTTGACCGGCGCGATTGAGAACCCCGAGAAGCAACTGATCGGCATCTACTGGCCGTTCAGGGCCGAGCCCGACCTGCGCGGCTGGATGAACGAGATGATAGCGGCAGGCGCAAAGATCGCCCTGCCCGTGGTCATCGAGGCCGGCAGTCCGCTCGACTATCGCCAATGGGCGCCCGGCGAACCGCTGGAACGCGGCGTGTGGAACATTCTCGTGCCGTCCAATGGGCCGGCGGTTTTTCCGACCGTGGTGATCGCACCGCTGGTCGGCTTCGACGGCGAAAACTATCGCCTTGGCTATGGCGGCGGCTTCTTCGACCGCACGCTGGCGGCCATGCCGAAGAAGCCGCTGGTGATCGGCATCGGCTATGCGCAGGCTCGGCTAGCCACGATCTACCCGCAGCCGCATGACATACCGATGGACAGGATCATCACCGGCTAGGAGACTATTCGCTAACTCTACCCTGCCGGTCATCTGACGCGGGTTTCTGCGCTTCCGGTGCTCACGTACTTAAATGTACGCTTCGCTCCGGTTCTCGAAGCCCCACGCCATATGCCTCGGCAGGGCGAATTATTAAACGGTCTCTAAGCAGCAACGGCGGTCTCGCCTCAACCATTCTGCGACGGCGTGAAGCGCGCCACCAGCGTGTGGCTGTCGGCGGCATAGGTGAAGCGGACATGGGTGACCGGATGCTCGGCGCTCCAGGTGCGGCGTTCGACAACGAGGCAGGGAGAGCCGACTTCGATGTCCAGCGCGTCGGCTACGTCATCGCTGGCGGCACTCGCCCTGATGCGGTGTTCGGCAGCACTCCACGGCACGCGGGCGATCAGCCACGGCCCCGGCGCGGTATCCTCGAACATTTCATCCGCCGCTTCCGGCACGGCCGCCAGATTGATCAGCCGCTCTTCCAGACAGAAGGGGCGTTGCCCGGCGAAATGCCGGCAGGTCAGGTCGAGGATAAGGCCTGATGGGCGGAGATCCATGAGGGCACGGTCCTGGACCATGCTCTTGCGCTTCTGGCGCGTGCCGAGCTCGTAGCGGTAGGGCAGGCCAAGCGCCTGAACCTCGACCTTGATGTCGTGTATCTCGAGGATGGCGGCCTGCGACTGCGGCCGGCGGACGAAACTGCCGGAACGACGCCGGCGCTCGATCAGCCCTGCCTTGGCGAGCTGCGACAGAGCCTTGTTCACCGTCATGCGCGAACAGCCATACTGCTCGGTCAGCTCGTGCTCGAATGGAATGCGGTGGCCGGGCGCCCATTCACCCGAAAGGATGCGCTCGCTGATATCGGCGAGGATGCGTTGGTGCAGCGACGTCGCTTCCTGTTCCTTCACCGCTTCCACCGTGTTTCCCCTATCCAGCTTCGCCACTCACCCGGCGGAGAGCTGCATCATCACTGTTCGGAAGTTTTGAGCAATGGCCTCGCGCTGGAAATGTCTCCCGCCCGAGACAAGCTTCCTGCCGCCGACCCAGACACTGTCGATACGCGTTCCATTGGCGAATATCCAGGCGTCGAGAATGCCATCGCCCGACTTGCCGGCAAGCGAGGGATGCCCGGCGTCGAGCGAGATGAAATCGGCTGATGCGCCGACGGCTATTTGCGCCGGACCCGCGCCGAGGGCGGTCGACCCACCGGTCAAAGCCGCATCGAACAACGCGCGGCCGTTGGAGCCACCGGGGGTGGCAAGCACATTGCGCTGGCGATGGAAAAGCCGCTGCGAATATTCGAGCTGACGCAGTTCGTCGGAAATCCCGATCAGCACATTCGAATCCGAGCCGATGCCGAAACGGCCGCCATGTTCGATGAACAGCGGCGCAGAAAAAGTGCCATCGCCGAGATTGGCTTCGGTGACCGGGCAAAGCCCTGCGATCGCGCCGCTTTTCGCCACGGCGACGGTCTCGGCATCAAGCATATGGGTGGCGTGGATCAGGCACCAGCGGGCATCGACCGGCGCATGGTCGAGCAGCCATTGCACCGGGCGCGCGCCCGACCAGGCGATGCAATCCTCGACCTCCTTCATTTGCTCGGCGATATGGATGTGGATGGGGCCGTCCGTCAGCGCTGTGACAGCGGCCAACTCCTCGGGCGTGACGGCGCGCAGGCTGTGGGGGGCGACGCTGACGACAGCTCCGGGCAGGCTCTTCACCGCAGCACGGGCGCCTTCCAGAAGCCGGCCAAAACTGTCGAGATCGTTGATGAAACGGCGCTGGCCTTCATTGGGCGCAGTGCCACCGAAGCCGGAATGGGCATAGAAGACGGGCAACAGCGTGAGGTTGATGCCGGTGCGATTCGCCGCCGCCGTAACGCGTGCGGCCATTTCGGCGATGTCTGCATAGTGCCCACCGTCAACATCGTGGTGCAGATAGTGGAACTCGCCGACGCGCGAAAACCCGGCTTCCAGCATCTCGACATAGAGTTGGGCGGCGACCGCCTCGACCTGCTCCGGCGTCATCGACAGCGCGAAACGGTACATGACCTCGCGCCACGACCAGAAACTGTCGGCGGACGGGCCGCGCGTCTCGGCAAGTCCGGCCATGCCGCGCTGGAAGGCGTGGCTGTGCAGGTTCGGCATGCCGGGAAGGATGATCGCGTGATGCTCGTCGCCCACTTGCTGCGCAGCATCGGGCTCGATGCTGACGATGCGCCCTGCCTCGACGGCCAGCCGGACATTGTGTTTCCAGCCACCTGCCAGCAGGACATTTTCCGCAAAGATTGCCGCCATCGGCCCCGCCCTCCAATTCGCGTATAATCCATCAGCAAGACGCTTGCGTCCACCTTCAATATGTATATACATATCAGAGCGGGATGGAAACGGAAAAGATCATGCCGGAACGGGACAGAAGCCAGTCGAACAGCTTCCGCATCTGGCGGAATGCGCGCCTTGCGACGCTCGCCGAGCGCACGCCGGGCCTGGGCATTGTCGAGAAAGGCGCCGTCGCCGCTCAAGGCGGCCGCATCATGTATGCCGGACCTGAGAGCGATCTTCCGGTCGCCTTGCACGAAAAGGCCGAAACCGTCGACTGCGAAGGCCGCTGGATCACCCCCGGCCTGATCGACTGCCACACGCATCTGGTTCACGCCGGCAACCGCGCCAACGAGTTCGAGATGCGGCTGGCCGGCGCGACCTATGAAGAGGTGGCCAAGGCCGGCGGCGGCATCGTCTCGTCGGTGAAGTCGCTACGAGCGGCGAGCGAAAACGATCTGGTCGCACAGACCCTGCCCCGTCTCGACGCGCTGATCGCCGAAGGCGTTACCACCATCGAAATCAAATCCGGCTACGGGCTCGACCTCGAAAACGAGCGCAAGTCGCTGAAGGCTGCACGGCGCATGGGCGTTGAGCGGCCAGTGACGGTGCGGACGAGTTTCCTTGGCGCGCATGCGCTGCCCGCGGAAGCGAAAGGCGACAAGGACGCGTTTATCGACCGCGTCATCAACGACATGCTGCCGGCAATCGCCGCGGAAAAACTGGCTGATGCCGTCGACGGCTTTTGCGAAGGCATCGCTTTCTCGCCGCAGCAGATTTCCCGCGTCTTCGACAAGGCCAGGGAATTCGGCCTGCCGGTAAAACTCCACGCCGACCAGCTTTCGAACCTGCATGGGGCGGCCCTTGCCGCGCGTTTTGGCGCGCTGTCTGCCGATCATCTGGAATATACCGACGAGGAAGGCGCTGCAGCGATGGCCAAGGCCGGCACGGTCGCGGTCATCCTGCCCGGTGCGTTCTATTTCATCCGCGAGACGAAGAAGCCGCCGGTAGCGCTGTTTCGCCAGCATGGCGTGAAGATGGCCATCGCCACCGACTGCAACCCCGGCACCTCGCCCCTGACCTCGCTGCTGCTGACCATGAACATGGCGGCTACGCTGTTCGGCATGACGGTGGACGAGTGCATCGCCGGCGTGACCCGCGAGGCAGCGCATGCGCTGGGCTTGCAAGCCGAAACCGGCACATTGGAAGCCGGCAAATGGGCCGACCTCGCCATCTGGAACATCGAGAGCCCGGCCGAGCTGGTCTATCGCATGGGGTTCAACCCGCTGCATGCGAGAGTTTGGAGAGGGATGTGAACGTCGATCTAAATCACCCCCACTCCGTCCCTTCGGGCCACCTCTCCCCCTGCCCGGTGGAGAGGAACCCAAGCTGGATAAGCGCCGGCATTACGGCAGCGTTTCCTCTCCCCCAGGCAGGGGGAGAGGTGGACCGGCGAAGCCGGGACGGAGTGGGGGTGCTTATCGCCATGGGGAAAACCAATGACTGACATCACTCTCAACCCCGGCCACGCGACCCTCGCCGACTGGCGCGCCATTTATCGCGGCGCCGTACCTAAGCTGCATGAAAGCTGCCGGCCGAAGATCAAGGCCAGCGCCGACACCGTGGCCAAGATCGTGGCCAAGGGCGAGCCGGTCTATGGCATCAACACCGGCTTCGGCAAGCTTGCCAGCGTGCGCATTCCTGCTGCCGATCTCGAGACGCTCCAGCGTAATATCGTGCTTTCCCACGCCGCCGGCGTCGGCGAGCCGATGCCCGTGGCAATCGTGCGGCTGATGATGGCGCTGAAGCTTGCCAGCCTGGCGCAGGGGGCTTCGGGCGTTCAGCCCAAAACGGTCGCGTTGCTGGAAGCTATGCTGGCGAACGACGTCATTCCGGTGGTGCCGGCACAGGGCTCGGTTGGCGCTTCAGGCGACCTTGCGCCGCTGTCGCATATGACTGCGGCGATGATCGGCGTTGGCGAATGCTTTACGCCGCATGGCCGCGTGCCGGCCAAGGTGGCCTTCGTCTCGCATGGTCTGGAGCCGCTGACGCTCGGCGCCAAGGAAGGGCTGGCGCTGCTCAACGGCACGCAGTTCTCGACGGCCTATGCACTCGCCGCCCTGTTCGAGGCGGAAGTGCTCTATCATTCGGCGCTTGTCGTCGGCGCGCTTTCGACCGACGCCGCCAAGGGTTCCGATGCACCCTTCGACCCGCGCATCCACGCGCTGAGAAAGCATAAAGGCCAGATCGACAGTGCCGACGCCTTGCGCGCATTGATGGCCGGCAGTGCCATCCGCGAAAGCCATCGAATCGGCGACGAGCGCGTGCAGGACCCTTACTGCCTGCGCTGCCAGCCGCAGGTGATGGGCGCGGCCCTGACCGTGCTGCGCCAGGCGGCCGACACGCTGGGAACCGAGGCCAACGGCGTCACCGACAACCCGCTGATCTTTCCCGAGGATGGCACCGCACTTTCCGGCGGCAATTTCCATGCGGAACCCGTGGCCTTTGCCGCCGACATGATCGCGCTCGCCGTCTGCGAGATCGGCTCGCTGTCGGAGCGGCGCATCGCCATGCTGGTCGACCCGGCGCTGTCGGGCATGCCGGCGTTCCTGACGCCAAAGCCGGGCCTGAATTCGGGCTTCATGATCCCGCAGGTGACGGCGGCGGCTCTCGTTTCGGAAAACAAGCAGAAAGCCTATCCGGCAAGCGTCGATTCCATTCCGACCTCGGCCAATCAGGAAGACCATGTCTCCATGGCAGCGCATGGCGCGCGCCGGCTGATCGGCATGGTGGAAAACGCTACCGCCGTCATCGGAATCGAGTTGCTGGCCGCAGCGCAAGGCTGCGATTTCCATGCGCCGCTGGCTTCCAGCGGGCCGCTTGAAGCGGTGCGCAAGGCGATCCGGGCCAAGGTGCCGCATCTCGACGAAGACCGGCATTTCCATCCCGACATGGAAAAGGCTATCGCGCTGGTGCGCAGCGGGGCGGTGGTTGAGGCGGCAGGCGCGGTGAAGCTGCCGGAGATCGCAGGAGATGCAGCATGACCTCGCCCTCCTGGCTCACAGTCACGCGCGGCAACACTCCATTGCTCGTCAGCCTGCCGCACACCGGCATCGACCTGGTCGACATTGAACCGCAGCTCACGTCGCGCTGGCTCGGGCAACGCGATTGCGACTGGTGGATCGACAAGCTCTATGATTTCGCCGCCGGGCTCGGCGCAACCGTCGTGCACACGGCGATTTCGCGCACTGTCATCGACGTCAACCGCGATCCCTCCGGCGTCTCGCTCTATCCGGGCCAGACGACGACCGGGCTCTGCCCAACCGAGACATTCGACGGCGATCCGCTCTACCGCATCGGCGAAGAGCCTACGCCGGCAGACATCGACCGCCGGCGTCAAACCTATTTCGAGCCCTATCATGCGGCGCTGGCTGCGGAACTCAAGCGGCTGCGCGCGCTTCACCCCAAGGTCGTGCTCTATGACTGCCACTCGATCCGCTCGGTCATTCCGCGCCTGTTCGACGGCGAATTGCCGGTGTTCAATTTCGGAACAAACGACGGCAAAAGCGCCGATCCCGCTTTGCAAAAGCTGGTGACAGACATCATCGCCGGCGGCGGCAAAAGCTGGGTCGTCAACGGCCGCTTCAAGGGCGGCTGGATCACGCGCCACTACGGCAACCCGGCTGACGGCGTCCATGCCCTGCAGATGGAGCTTTCCAACCGCGGTTACATGCGCGAGCCGATCGGGCCGGTCGGACCGGACAATTGGCCGGTGCCTTACGATCCCGACTTCGCCGCACCCATGCGCAAGACGCTGACCAACATTCTCGAAACCGCACTTGGCTGGGCGCGCACCTGAAGCGCGGCCATTCTTTCGGAGGCCACATGACCCAACACAGCCGCATCGACAATTCACGCACCATCCGCGCTGCCACCGGCACCGAGCTTTCGGCGAAAAGCTGGCTGACCGAAGCGCCTTTGCGCATGCTGATGAACAATCTCGATCCGAACGTCGCCGAAAAGCCCGGCGAACTGGTGGTTTATGGCGGCATCGGCCGCGCCGCGCGCGACTGGGACAGTTTCGACCGCATTGTCGGCGCGCTGAAGCAGCTCGAAAACGACGAGACGCTGCTGGTGCAGTCGGGCAAGCCGGTGGGCGTGTTCCGCACTCATGCGGACGCACCACGCGTGCTGATCGCCAACTCCAACCTCGTGCCGCACTGGGCCAACTGGGATCATTTCAACGCCCTCGATAGGAAGGGGCTGATGATGTACGGCCAGATGACGGCCGGCTCCTGGATCTATATCGGCAGCCAGGGCATCGTTCAGGGCACCTACGAAACCTTCGTCGAGCTCGGCCGACAGCACTACAATGGTGACCTTTCCGGCCGCTGGATCCTGACCGCCGGGCTCGGCGGCATGGGCGGCGCGCAGCCGCTGGCCGCGACCATGGCCGGCGCTTCCTGCCTTGCCGTCGAGTGCCAGCCGAGCCGCATCGAGATGCGGCTGAAGACCGGCTATGTCGATGTACAGGCGAAGGACCTCGACGACGCCCTGGCGATCATCGACAAGGCCACCAAGGACAAGAAGGCGATTTCCGTCGCGCTGCTCGGCAACGCCGCCGACGTGTTTCCCGAACTGGTGCGGCGCGGCGTTCGACCGGACGCGGTGACCGACCAGACATCGGCGCATGATCCGATCAACGGCTATCTGCCGCAGGGCTGGACGGTCGCCGAATGGGAAGAGAAGCGCGAACGTGACCCGAAGGCGGTGAACAAGGCGGCGCGCGCCTCGATGGCCGGTCATGTGCGCGCCATGCTCGACTTCCACAAGCAGGGCGTTCCCACCGTCGACTACGGCAACAACATCCGCCAGATGGCGCTGGAGGAAGGCGTGGAGAACGCCTTCGATTTTCCGGGTTTCGTGCCGGCCTATATCCGCCCGCTGTTTTGCCGCGGCATCGGTCCGTTCCGCTGGGCAGCACTCTCGGGCGATCCGGAGGACATCTATAAGACCGACGCCAAGGTGAAGGAGCTGACGCCCGGCAACCATCATCTGCACAACTGGCTCGACATGGCGCGCGAGCGCATCCACTTCCAGGGCCTGCCGGCGCGCATCTGCTGGGTCGGCCTCGGCGACCGCCACCGGCTCGGCCTCGCCTTCAACGAGATGGTCGCCAGCGGCGAGCTGAAAGCGCCGGTGGTGATCGGCCGCGACCATCTCGATTCCGGCTCCGTCGCCTCGCCCAACCGTGAAACCGAAGCGATGAAGGACGGCTCTGATGCCGTTTCCGACTGGCCGCTGCTCAACGCGCTGCTCAACTGCGCTTCGGGCGCGACCTGGGTGTCGCTGCATCATGGCGGCGGTGTCGGCATGGGCTTTTCGCAGCATTCGGGCATGGTCATCGTCGCCGACGGCACGCAAGATGCGGCCCGGCGCCTGGAGCGCGTTCTGTGGAACGACCCGGCCACCGGCGTCATGCGCCATGCGGATGCCGGCTACGACATCGCCATCGAATGCGCGAAGGAGCATGGCCTCAATCTGCCCGGCATTCTCGGCTGATGCGCATCATCCGCGCTACCGAGCATCGCCGCATGCCTTGGAAGAATGGCGGCGGTGAAACGACAGAGATTGCGATCTCACCAGAGAGTGCGACGACCGGCGATTTCGACTGGCGGCTGTCGATGGCGCGGGTGGAAAGCGGCGGGCCGTTCTCGGTATTTCCGGGCATCGACCGGACGCTTGCCGTGCTCGACGGCGAGGGGCTGCTGCTGACGATCGAAGGCATGGAGCCGGCAGAACTGACCGCTCGCTCCGAGCCGCTGCCTTTCCCCGGCGATGCGCCGACCAATGCCCAGCTGATCGGCGGGGGTGTTACCGACCTCAACATCATGACGCGGCGGGGCAAGCTTACACACTCGATGAGACGGCTAAGAGCCTCCGGTTCGACCAAGCTGCCGCTAGAGGATTCGGAAGCCTTGCTGTTCTGTCACTCGGGGCATGCCCGCATTGTGACCGATGGCCAAACAGCGGAACTGGGTCCTCTGGACACGCTTCATCTCACTGAAACATCGTCGCATCTGCGCATCGAGGCAGACGACGCGGGGCTCTTTGTCATCTCACTAAAACGCACGCCCTGATCACGTTCCGGCGACTGGCCCTTTGGTGCTTGACACGCCAATTGCCACGGGCGTATGCCACCCCCGCTTCGAGCAATCGAGGCCGTCAACAACAGATCGAACAGGTTATGGACAGTTACCCTAGTCGCTGTTCGGACAAGGCCACCGGCCCGGTTCGAACAACATCGTCAGTCAAGATTGTGTCCGGCATGTCCCGCCGGGTGAGCGCCAGAGCCTAACGGTCTGTCCGCTTGCTTCCGGGTCCTGCTGGACCAGGAGGTGAGCCATGAACACCATCATCCTCTTTTTCCGTGATCGTCCCGCCGTGCGCTTTTCCATGGGTGCCACGCCGGTCGTCCGCAAGCGCATTCTGCCGGTTACGCCGCCCGCCAACGCGGCTATCGGCCAGACCGCGCTGACTTGCGGCTGGCAACGCAACCCGGCCAACGGGCATCTGGAATGCCGCTGGACGCGCGAGAAAAACACCGTTTCCGAAGAGGGCGTCAGTCGAAGCGTCAGCCTGCTTCTCGCCGCCTGACCTTTCGGCACGCATCAGAAATTCCTTCTTCCTGATCGCCAGGAGGATGCGCCCGCCGCGAACGACCATGTTCGCGGCGCGGACTTTCGCGCGTCCATTCGACCTTACTCCGCAGCATCAGGAATTTGAGGGATCATCATGGTCTTCCTGCCTCACAATCGCGCGTCGCTGAGCGACGCCACCCGGCTGGCACGCAACCGCATCGTGCCAAACATCCACGACATCGTCGCGCTGTCGATCATGGCGGCACTGCTGGTACTTCTCGCCCATGGCGCAGCCGCCATGCGCGGCTCGGCCGAACTGCTCACCACGCAGCCGGTGACGCTCGACCCGGCCAACCTGCCGGAATATGCGCTGCGCACCACGCTGCGCATGTTCGCGGCCATCATCGCCTCGCTGATCTTCACCTTCGTCGTCGCCACGCTCGCCGCCAAGAGCCGCCGCGCCGAAAAGGTGATCATCCCGGCGCTCGACATATTGCAGTCGGTGCCGGTGCTGGGCTTCCTCACCTTCACCGTAACCTTCTTCATGGGCCTGTTTCCCGGCAGCCAGATGGGCGCGGAATGCGCGTCGATCTTCGCCATCTTCACCAGCCAGGCCTGGAACATGACGTTTTCCTTCTACCAGTCGCTGCGCACGGTGCCGCACGATCTCGACGAGGTCTCGCGCGGCTTCGGCCTTTCGGCATGGCAGCGCTTCTGGCGGCTGGAGGCACCTTTCGCGGCCCCCGGGCTGATCTGGAACACGATGATGTCTATGTCGGGCGGCTGGTTCTTCGTCGTCGCCTCCGAAGCCATCACCGTCGGCAACACAACGGTGGAACTGCCCGGCATCGGCTCGTGGCTGGCGCTGGCAATCGACAGCCGAGATTTCGTTGCCGTCGGCTGGGCCGTGTTGGCGATGGGCATACTGATCCTGATCTACGACCAGCTGCTGTTCCGGCCGGTCGTCGCCTGGGCCGACAAGTTCCGCTCCGAGCAGACCGCCAGCCAGCAAAAGCCGCGCTCCTGGGTCTACGATCTTTTGCGCCGGACGCGGTTCGTCAAGTCGCTCGGTGCCCCCTGGCATGGGTTTGGCAGCGGCTGATGCTGGTGCGTCTGAGCCGCCCGCGTCTCAAGGCACAAACCGCCGAATCGCAAAAGCTTAGCCGGCTCGGCGACAGGCTGTGGCTTGCCCTCATTGCCGTGCTGGCTACGGCGGGCGCCATCTTCACCGCGCACTATATTCATAGCGAGCTGGGCTGGGACGATGTCGCAGAGGCTCTCGGCGGCGGGTTCGCTACCCTACTGCGCGTCATCGTGCTGATCGCCATCGCCAGCGTGGTCTGGGTGCCGATCGGCGTGTGGATCGGGCTTCGGCCGAAGGTCGCGGAACGGGTGCAGCCGCTGGCGCAGTTCCTCGCCGCCTTTCCGGCGAATGTGCTGTTTCCATTCGCCGTTCTAGCCATCGTCGCCACCGGCGCCAGCCCCAATATCTGGCTGTCGCCGCTGATGGTGCTCGGCACGCAATGGTACATCCTGTTCAACGTCATTGCCGGCGCCAGCGCCTTCCCGTCCGACCTCAAGGAGGTTGCCTCGGTGTTCAAGCTGCGCTCGTGGAGCTGGTGGCGAAACGTGATGCTGCCGGGGATTTTTCCCTATTACGTCACTGGCGCACTGACGGCTTCGGGCGGTTCCTGGAACGCCTCCATCGTTGCCGAGCTGGCGAGTTGGGGCAACACGAAGCTCGAGGCCTACGGCCTCGGCTCCTACATCGCCAAGGCGACGGAAGCGGGCGATTTTCCCCGCGTCGTGCTCGGTATCGCGGTGATGTCGCTCTTCGTCACCCTGTTCAACCGCCTGCTGTGGCGCCCGCTCTACGTTTTCGCCGAGCGCCGTCTGCGCCTTGACTGAATCCATTCCAATTCGGGAGACCGATCATGAACAACCTTGCAATCACCACCAACGAAACCGCCCTTATCGACGTCAAGGGCGTGTGCCAGACCTATGACAATGGCGGCGCGGATCGCCTCGTCGTGCTCGACGATGTCGCACTGACCTTGCGGCCGTCGGAAATCGTCGGCCTGCTCGGCCGCTCCGGTTCGGGCAAGTCAACGCTGCTGCGCTCCATCGCCGGGCTGATCAAGCCGACCGGAGGCACCATCACCTTCGAGGGTGTGCCCGTCACCGGCACGCCCGACGGCGTGGCCATGGTGTTCCAGAGCTTTGCGCTGTTTCCCTGGCTCACTGTTTTGCAGAATGTCGAGCTTGGGCTGGAGGCGCGCGGCGTGGCACCGGCCGAGCGGCGCAAGCGCGCGCTGGAGGCAATCGACCTGATCGGCCTCGACGGCTTCGAAAGCGCCTATCCCAAGGAGCTTTCGGGTGGCATGCGCCAACGTGTCGGGCTTGCCCGCGCGCTGGTCGTGCATCCCAAGGTGCTGCTGATGGACGAGCCGTTTTCGGCGCTCGACGTGCTGACCGCCGAGACGCTGCGCACCGACCTGCTCGACCTGTGGTCGGAAGGCCGCATGCCGATCGAGTCGATCCTGATGGTGACGCACAACATTGAGGAGGCCGTGCTGATGTGCGACCGCGTGCTGATCTTCTCGTCCAATCCCGGCCGGGTGGCAGCGGAAATCCGCATCGACCTGCCACAGCCGCGCGACCGGCTCGACCCGGCGTTCCGCGCGCTGGTGGACGACATCTACGCCCGCATGACTGCGCGCAAGGGCGTAGCCGAGCCGGCGCGCGGCGGCATCTTTCCCGGCACCGGCATTGCGATGGTGCTGCCGCGCGTTTCGACCAACCTGCTCGCCGGCCTGATGGAGGCCATCGCCGCGGAGCCCTATCGCGGACAGGCCGACCTGCCGCCGCTGGCAGCCAGCCTGCAGCTTGAGATCGACGACCTGTTTCCGATCGCCGAGACGCTGCAGCTGCTGCATTTCGCCGAACTGGCCGAAGGCGACATCCGCCTGAAGCCGGCGGGCAAGCGCTTTGCCGACGGCGACGTCGACGAGCGCAAGCGGCTGTTTGCGATGCAGCTGGCGACGCATGTGCCGCTGGCAGCACATATTCGTCGGGTGCTGGACGAGCGGTCAGGTCATGTGGCCCCTGCGCGCCGTTTCCGCGACGAGCTGGAGGACCATATGTCGGAGGAGAACGCCGAGCAGACCGTGCGGGCGGTGACAAGCTGGGCGCGCTATGCCGAGCTGTTCGCCTATGACGAGGCATCCGACATGTTTACGCTGGAAAACCCGGCCTGATGAGCCGAGCGCGCGGCTGCATGGCCCCGCGCTCGCGCTTAGTCTAACACTTTGAATCCATGCACATCCTTCCCGTGTTTCGGGTTATGCGCTAGGCTCTTGCTCGCCGGCATGCGAGCCGTGCAAGGAAGCCACGATCCGGGAAGCGGCGCATGCAGGCGGACGGCGATATCCGAACCGGGTCGGGCTGGAAGTCCTGGCTTCCATTCCGCTCGATGCAAGGCTGGAGCCCGAAATATCTCGGCGGCGATGTCACTGCCGGCCTGACGCTGGCCGCGATCGCCATACCCGAACAGATGGCGACTGCGCGTCTCGGCGATTTTTCACCAGAGATCGGCTTTTTCGCCTTCATGGCAGGTTCGCTGGCCTTCGCGCTGTTCGGCGCAAGCCGCTTTCTCTCGTCGGGCTCGGATTCGACGATCACGCCGATCTTTGCCGGCGGACTGGCCCTGATCGCCACATCCGGCTCGCCGCAATATGCGGTCTACGCTGCCATGCTGGCGCTGATGGTGGGCGCGATCGTAACGGCCGGCGGGTTGCTCAAGATGGGCTGGATCGCCGATCTCCTGTCGGTGCCGGTGACCGCCGGCTTCCTTGCCGGCATCGCCATCCACATCGTCATCTCGCAATTGCCGGCGCTGCTCGGCCTGCCCGGCGGCAGCGGCAGCGTGTTCGACCGCGTCAGCGCAATCGCTGCCGACTGGGACAGCATCAACGCCTACAGCATTGCGCTCGGGATCGGCGTCTTCCTGATCGTGTTTTTCTCGGAGCGGATCAGCGCGCGCATGCCCGGCGCCCTGATCGCGCTGGCCCTGGCAACGCTGGCGGTGACGCTTTTCGGCCTGACCGGCCGCGGCGTCCATGTGCTGGGCGCGCTGCCGGAAGGGTTGCCAAAACTGTCGGTGCCCGAGGTGGGGCTTGAGGATCTGCGTACGCTGGTGCCGATGGCGCTACTGATCGCGATGATCGTGATGGTGCAGACCGCGGCGACGACGCGCTCTTTTGCCGGTCAGGACGGCAGCGGCCCCGACGTCAACCGCGATTTCGTCGGCGTCGGCGCCGGTAGCCTGCTTGCCGGGTTGATCGGTGCATTCCCGGTGAATGCCAGCCCGCCGCGCACGGCCATCGTCTCGGAGACCGGCGGCCGCTCGCAGATCAGCGGGCTGCTTGCTGTGGCGATCGTGCTGATGCTGGTGCTGTTCGGCGGCGGGCTTCTGGCGAATGTGCCGGACGCCGCACTTGCCGGCATCCTGCTCTTCGTCGCCCAGCGCATCCTGCGCTGGCAGACCTTTGCCGGTACCTTTCGGCAGGCGCCGATCGAATTCCTGCTGATTGCCATCACCGCCATTGCCATCGTCGCACTGCCGATCGAGATCGGCGTGGCCATCGGCATCGGCCTTTCGCTGCTGCACGGCATCTGGAGCACCACGCAGGCACGTGCGATCGAGTTCGAGAATGTTCCGGGCACGTCGATCTGGTGGCCCCCGAGTTCCGGCTCGAATGGCGAGCGGGTGCCGGGTGTGCTGGTCGCCGCCTTCCAGGCGCCGCTTTCCTTCGTTAATGCCGATCAGTTCGGCCGCGGTTTTCGCGCCATGATCGATGCCCGCGCCGGCAGCGTGAAGCATGTGATATTCGAGGCGAGCAGCGTCATCGATATCGATTACACCGCCGCGCAGGCGCTTTCGGGCCTGATCGCATATTGCCGCAATCGGGGCATTACCTTCTGCATCGCCCGCATGGAATCGGTGAGGGCGCAGGCAGCACTTGCCCGGTTCGGGATCGCCGGCGAGCTTGGCCCGAACATGATCTTCCACAGCGTCGACAACGCCATCGACGCGCTGACACGGCAAGGAACGGCAAAAACGGCTGGATAGAGAGGCAACATGATGGCCGACGACGTAAAACCCAATCTGAAGCCGGTTCCGATCGAGGTGCTGCGGCCGACACAGATGACCGTGGGCTTGCGCGAAGTGGCGTTCAAACGCCACGAACTGCGCGCGTTGCCGAACAGCAAGAAGGGCAAATTCCTCGGCCATCATTTTATCCCTGCCGTTCTCGGGCCTAAGGGATTTTACCATATCGTCGATCACCACCATCTTGCCCGCGCCTTGCAGGAAGAGGGCATCAGGGAAGTCTTCGTGACGGTGATTTCCGATCTCTCAGCGCTCGACAAGGAGGCGTTCCTGATCGTGCTCGACAATCGTTCCTGGATGCATCCCTTCGACAAGTCTGGTGTGCGCAGGACTTATGCCGACATCCCGAAGACGGTCAGTGGCTTGACGGACGACCCGTTCCGCAGCCTCGCCGGCGACGTGCTGCGGAACGGCGGCTATGCCAAGAGCATCGTTCCGTTCAGCGAGTTTCTCTGGGCCGATTTCTTCCGCCGTCGCTTCGACGCCGCGCGTCTAGACGACGATTTCGACAAGATCGCCAAGCAGGCGCTTAAGCTCGCAAAGACCAGGGAAGCGAACTATCTGCCGGGCTGGTGCGGCCCCAACTAAATCTTGAGGCGCCGCACGAGAAAGTCGAGAAACGCGCGGACGCGGGCCGGCAGATGACCGCCCTGCCCGAGGAACACGGCATGCACCGGCTCGATGTCGCCGGGGTTGCAGTCTTCCAGCACCGGCACCAGCCGGCCCGCCGCCACCTCGGCGCGCGCATGATAATCGGAAAGGCGCGCAAGTCCGAGCCCTTCAAGCGTCAGCTGCATCAGCGCATCGCCGTCGCTGATCTGCATGTTGCCGGAAACCGGAACGCGGATTTCCGTGCCATCCTCCATGAGGGGCCAGCCGTCGAGATAGCGCGCGAAAGAGAAACCGAGGAGATTGTGCCCGGCGAGATCGGCCGGTGTGCGTGGCGTGCCGCGGCGGGCGAGATAGTCCGGGCTCGCTACGATCACCATGCGCGATCCTCCCAGTTTGCGCGCGATCAGCTGCGAGTTCTTGAGCTCCCCGCTGCGGATGGCGACGTCGGTGCGTTCCTCCATGAGGTCGACGACCGTGTCGGTGAGTGCGATATCGAGCGTGACGGCCGGGTTCTCGGCGAGAAAGTCCGGGAGCAGCGGCAGCAAATAGTGCCGGCCCAGCGCGAAATTGGTGTTGACGCGAAGGCGGCCAGCTGGAATCTCGTTTGCCGAGGCGCATCGCTCGGCCTCGTCTAGATCGGCGAGCAGGCGCACGCTGCGCTCGTAGAAAACGCCGCCTTCCGGTGTGAGCTGGAGACGCCGCGTCGAGCGGTTGACCAGCCGCGTGCCGAGCCGCGCCTCAAGCCGCGCCACCAGCTTGCTGACCGCCGACGGCGTCATGCGGAAGGCGCGGGCGGCGGCCGAAAATCCGCCGAGTTCGACGACCCTGACGAAGACTTCCATCTCGCCCGAGCGGTTGACATCCAGTCGTGCCATGGTGACTTCAATTCATAAATGATTTTCCCAAAAGCATTCTACCTCACAGGTGGATCGAGGTCCATATAGGGTCGATCTTTCACCCGCGCTGACAAGGAATTCGACCATGCCCAGGGCGCTTTACGCATTGACCGTTGGGGCCTTCGGCATCGGCTCCACGGAATTCGTCATCATGGGACTGCTGCTGCAAGTGGCGGCGGACCTCAACGTAACCATTGCCGCCGCCGGGTTGCTAATCAGCGGCTACGCGCTCGGCGTTTTCGTCGGCGCACCCATCCTCACCATCCTCACCCTCAGGCTGCCGCGCAAGGCGGTGCTGCTGACGCTGATGGTGATTTTCATCGTCGGTAACGCGGCGAGTGCGCTGGCGCCGGACTACACCTGGCTGATGGTGGCGCGGGTCATCACGGCACTCACCCATGGCACCTTCTTCGGCGTCGGCGCGGTCGTCGCGACCGGCCTGGTGCCGCAGGATCGCAAGGCCTCCGCCATTTCGATCATGTTCACCGGCCTGACGCTTGCGACCCTGCTCGGCGTGCCCTTCGGCGCGTGGCTCGGCCTGCATTTCGGCTGGCGCTCGACCTTCTGGGCGGTCGCTGCCATCGGCGTCATCGGCTTTGCTGCTATCGCCCTGCTGGTGCCCGGCGACAAGGCGACCGACGAGCCGGTGCGGCTGCGCGAGGAATTTGCGGCGGTCGCACGACCGCAGGTGCTGCTCGGCCTGCTCATCACCGTGATTGGCTATGCAGGCGTGTTTGCCGTCTTCACCTATATCCAGCCGCTGCTGACGCAGGTGACCGGTTTCCCGGAAACGGCGGTCTCGCCGATCCTGCTGGTGTTCGGCGGCGGCATGATCGCCGGCAATCTCATCGGCGGACGCCTTGCCGACCGCAAGCTGATGGCGACCTTGCTCGGAACCCTGACCGCGCTGGCGGTGGTGATGGGCCTGATGACCTTCGCGCTCCACAACCAGATCGCGGCGGTGCTGTTCGTCGGCCTGCTCGGTGCTGCGGCCTTCGCCACGGTTGCGCCCTTGCAGCTTCGCGTTCTCCAGAAGGCGGAAGGCGGCGGGCAGACGCTCGCTTCGAGCCTCAACATCGCCGCCTTCAATCTCGGCAATGCAATGGGTGCCTGGCTGGGAGGCGTGGTGATCGAGCATGGCCCCGGCCTCGGCGCGGTGACCTGGGTGGCGGCGCTGGTAACGGTCGCGGGTCTTCTGCTCGCCCTGCTCAGCCGGGCACTTGAGCGCAAGCAGGACCGGGTGAGCGCTGCGCTGGCAAACGCCGCCTGCTGAATGTGAGAACAGTGCTCGGCGATTTTACCTGCCGAGCACAAGCGCCCAGTATTTCCGGTCGCTGCCGGCCTCGTCACGAACATAGGCGAGGCCGTAGCGGCTGAAACGTGCATCGAGCATGTTGCGGCGGTGGCCTTGCGAATTCATCCACATGGAAAAGAGCTTGGCCATGTCCATGCCGCCATGGGCGACATTTTCCGCCGCCGCCCCCTCGACGCCATTGTCCTTCATGCGCGCCGAAAAGTCCTTGCCCCAGCCGGTCGTGTGCGTCATGCGACCAGAACGCGCCATATAGCCGGCCTGCTGAAGGGCTGCTTTCTCCAGGCGGGAGTCCGCCACCAGCGTGCCCAGCCCGTTTGCCGAGCGTATCTCGGCGAGATAGCTATAGGCTGAACTGGAGGCGCCGGCCCCCTCACCCGGAGCGCGCGCCGTCTGGCAGGCGGCAAGAAACAGCAGCGCCCACAGGGCTGCGCCCCCGAAAATCTTCGTCTTCATGTTCAATCTGGTCTTCCGTCACGCTTCCGGCAGTCGATATGCCGGCGTGCGTCGCGATCCGGCGGAACGGATGTTGCGCGCAATCACGTCAAGAATATGCCGCCGCCCAAGCCGCGGCCGCTATTCTTCCGCGACCGCAGGCTCTGCTTCCGGTTCGCGAACGCGGAACCAGGCGACATAGAGCGCGGGCAGGAAGATCAGTGTGATCAGCGTGCCGACGATGATACCGCCCATCATCGCATAGGCCATCGGACCCCAGAAAATCTCGCGCGAAATCGGGATGAGCGCGAGGCTGGCGGCGGCAGCCGTCAGCAGGATCGGGCGGGCGCGATGGTCGCTTGCCTCATAGACGGCTTCCCATAGCGGTTTGCCCTCCGCCTTCAACGCATCGATCTGCGTGACCAGAATGACCGAGTTGCGGATCAATATGCCGATCAGCGCCAGCACACCCAATATGGCGACGAACCCAAGCGGCGCGCCGGACGGCACCAGCGCCGCAACCACGCCTATCAGACCGAGTGGTGCTACGCTGACCACCAGCACCATGCTGTTGAAACTCTGGAGCTGAAGCATCAGAAGCGTGAGCATCGTCAGCAGCATCAGCGGCACGACCGCAACGATGGGCGCCTGGCTCTTGCCGCTGTCCTCGACGGTGCCGCCGACCTCGACCTTGTAATCGAGCGGCAGCTTGCCGGAGAATTCGGCAACAGCCGGCGCGAGGCTCGTCACGATCGTCGCCGGCTGGGCAGGCCCGACGATGCTGGCCTTCAAGGTAATAGTCGGCTGACGCGAACGCCGCCACACCACCGGCTGCTCAAGCCCGTATTCGAATGTGGCGATGGCGCCGAGCGGGACAGAGCTTCCACTGCCGCTTGGCAGTTGCAAGCCCTGCAACGCCTCTACCGAGTTCCGGTCGACCGCCTGCGCGCGACCCACCACATTCACCAGATAGATGCTGTCTCTTATCTGGGTGACGGTGACACCGGCCACGATGCTGTTGAGGCTCGACGCGATCTGCTCGGAACTGACGCCAAGCTGCCGTGCCTTGTCCTGCAATATATCGACCTTGATCACCCGTGACGGTTCGTTCCAGTCATAGACGACCGCGCCCACCCGCGTGTCCTTGCCCAGCACGTCGGCCAGTTGCAGCGAAAACGCGCGCACTTTTTCGACGTCGGGCCCACTGAGGCGATACTGGATCGGTCGGCCCACCGGCGGCCCGAGTTCAAGGCCCTTCACCAGCACGTCGATGCCCTGGAACTCTTTCTGCGCCTTCTCCACGAGCTTGGCACGGAGGCGCTCGCGCGCCTCGACGCTCTTGGTCAGGATCACCACCTGGCCGAAATAGGGGTTGGGCGGCTGGACGTCATAAGAGAGGATGAAGCGGGCGGCACCGGCGCCGACATAGGATGTCCAGCGCACGATGTCGTCGTCGCCGACGAGGCTCGCCTCCAGCCGGTCCATCTGCACCTGCGTTTCGCGGATCGTGCTGTTCTGGCGCAAGGTCATGTCGACGATGAGCTCGGGGCGGTCCGAGGGCGGGAAGAACTGCTGCTGCACGAAGCGGAAGCCGAGAAGTGCTCCGACAAACAGCACCAGCGTGGCGGCAATCGTTATCCAGCGGTAGCGCATGGCCGCATGCAGCACCTGGCGGAATTTCTTGCGCACCCAGCCGACATGGTCCTCATGCTTCTTCATGTTCTTGGGCAGGAAGGTCGCGCCGAGCAATGGCGCGAACAGCACCGCAACGACCCAGGAAAGGAGTAGCGAGATGGCGATCACCTCGAACAGCGAGAAGGTGTATTCGCCGGCACTGCTGCTGTTCAGGCCGATCGGGATGAAGCCCGCGACCGTCACCAGCGTGCCGGTCAGCATCGGGAAGGCGATTGACGTCCAGGCATAGCCGGCCGCCTTCTCGCGGGTGTCGCCGGCCTCCAGGCGCGTCACCATGGTTTCGATGGCGATCATCGCATCGTCGACCAACAGCCCGAGCGAGATGATGAGCGCGCCGAGCGAAATGCGCTGAAGATTGATGCCGAGATATTCCATGAAGACGAAGGTCATCGCCAGAACCAGCGGGATCGACAACGAGACGACGATGCCCGCGCGGAAACCGAGACTGATGAAGCTGACGGCAAGCACGATGGCAATCGCTTCGAACAGCGCCCGCGTGAAGCCGCCGACCGCTTCCTCGACCACCGCCGGCTGATCGGCCACCAGATGCACGTTGACGCCGATGGGCAATTCCTGCTCGACGCGCGCCATGGTCTCCTTCAGCTTCTCGCCAAAATGGAGAATGTTGGAGCCGTCCTTCATGCCGATCGCCAGGCCGATGGCCGGCTTGCCGCCATAGCGGAACAGCGACTGCGGCGGGTCTTCATAACCGCGGCTGATGGTGGCGACATCGCTCAGGCGGAAGAAGCGGTCGTTGACGCGCAAATTGACGTTGCGCAGGCTTTCCTGGGAGGTGAACTGCCCGCTGACGCGGACGGCGATCCGCTCGGGCCCCGCCTGGATGACGCCGGACGGCGTGATCGCATTCTGGCTCTGCAGCGTGTCGATGACCGCCTGCTGGTCCAGGCCGAGGGCAGCGATGCGCTGGGTCGAGAATTCGAGATAGACGACCTCGTCCTGCGCGCCGAGTATGTCGATCTTGCCCGCTTCGGGAATGGCAAGAACGCGGCGGCGGACCTCTTCCACATAATCGCGCAGTTGGCGCGGCGTCAGGCCGTCGGTGGTGAAGGCATAGATGTTGCCGAATACATCACCGAACTGGTCGTTGAAGGCAAAGCCGGCGAAGCCGTCCGGGAAATCGCCGCGAATGTCGGCCATCATGTTGCGGACGCGCGTCCAACTGTCGGTGATGCGCACGCCGCGCACCGATTCGGCCAGATTGACGAATACGGTGGTCTGGCCCGGCGTCGTGACGCTCTTGGTGTAGTCGAGCGTGTCGAGTTCCTCGAGCTTGCGTTCGATGCGTTCGGTGACCTGCGACAGCGTCTCGTCGAGCGAAGCACCCGGCCAGGAAGCGCTGACCGTCATCGTCTTGATGGCGAAGGCCGGATCTTCCTCACGCCCGAGATTGAGATAGGAAAGCACACCCGCCACCAGCGCGATGACCATCAGGTACCAGATCAGCGATCGGTGGCGCAGCGCCCAGTCGGACAGGTTGAAACCGTTCATTCTTCGATACCGCCATCGATGTTCACGCGCTGGCCGTCCTTGAGCTCATGCACGCCGGCCGTCACCACGCGGTCGCCGACGGCGAGACCGCTGTTGATCTCGATGCCATAGCCTGAGAGCGTCTTGCCTGTTTCGACAGGTTTTTCGGACACGGTTTTCGCCGTCTGGTCGACCACCCATACTGAAGATTTGCCGTCCTTTTCGAACACTGCCGAAACCGGCAGAACGATCTGGGTGAAGGGCGCCTCCTTTGGAAAAGCGGTGACGAGCGAGCCGAGACGGAAGGCTTCCGGCGGATTGTCGAGAAGAATCTTGACGTGCCGCGTGCGGGTGGCGGCATCGGCCTGCGGCCCGATCTCGCGGACGCGGCCACTGGCGCGGGTGCGCGGATCGACGGCAAGGACGACATCGAACTCGGCGTCCGGGCGCATTCCAGCCGCGATTTCGTTGGGAATATCCACGACCGCTTCACGCACGTCGGTTCGCGCAACGGTGATGACCGCCGTGCCTGCCGAGACGACCTGCCCGACATCGGAATCGACTGCCGTGACAACGCCATCAGTTTCGGCGCGAAGCTCCAGATAGCTCACCCGGTCCTTGGCCTTGTCGAGCTCGGCCTGTGCCTGCCTTACCTGCGCCTGCGCCGTTGCGGTGGCGAGCGTGGCCGAATCGAAATCGGCCTGCGAAATGCTTTTTTCGGCAAGCAGCGTTCGCAGCCGCCCTTCGCTTGCCTGCGCGTTGGCAAGCTGCGCGGCGGCCACCGTCGCCTGCGATTCGGCGGAACGCGCGGCAAGCATGATCTGCTCGCCGTCGATGGTGGCCAGAAGTTCGCCCTTGGTAACGAGGCTGCCAAGCTCGACATCGCGCGAGACGATACGGCCGGTGGTCTGGAAGCCAAGGGCGGCCTCATAGCGCGGTTGCACCAGACCGGTGAAGCCGGTCGACTTTATATCCGGCACAGCGGCTATCACCGAGCGCACCGTTCTTGGCACCGGCTCGGCGGATTTTTCTTCGCTGGGCTTGCATCCGGCGGACAGGGCGGCGAGCAGCAGGATCGAAACGACGCCGGCCCGTCTCATTGGGCACCCTCCAGCGACATGTTGACCTTCGCGCCGGCGCGCAGAAGCTGGGCGCCCTCCGTCACGACGAGATCGCCGTCCTTCAACCCGTCGCGGACGATGATCCGGCCGGTTTCGTAGCGGTCCACCGTGATCGGCGCGAGGCTGGCGGTGTTCGACGCAGCATCGACCGTCCACACAGCAGGCTTTCCGTTGTCGATCATCATAGCCGACCAGGGGATGATGAAAGCTTGAATGCCCGGCACCGGGGCGGTTCCCAGCACCACCTCGCCGAGCGTCACGCGTGCCGGCGTCTGGTCGAGCGCGACCTTGACCTGGACGGTGCCGGTGGTCGGATCGATGGAGGGCGCGACCTCCCTGACATGCCCTGTCGTCTTGACCTCGGGGTCGGAAAGCAATCCGATCTGGATAAGCGGGTCTTCGGGCATGTGGGCTACGACCTGCTCCTGAACCTGGAAGACGGCATCGCGCGGACCATCCACCGCGACGATGAACACGGTCTGCGTCGCCTGCACCACCTGCCCGACCTCGATGTTGCGGGTGCTGACGATACCGGCCTGCTGGGCTTTCAGCTCCGTGTCGGCAACGCTTTTGCGGGCGATCGAGAGCTGCGCCTTGGCGGTTTCCAGCGTGCCCTTCGCGACATCGACGGCTTCGGCCGCGTTGTCATAGGTGCTCTTGGTCGTGAAGCCGCCGGCAAGCAGCGATTTCTGCCGCTCGAAGGCGGCGGTGGATTGTGCAAGCTGTGCCTGCGCGGAGTCGACGCTGGCCTCGGCGGAAGCCACGTCGGAATTCTGCTGCTTGGGGTCCAGCCGGGCGAGAAGCGCGCCGGCCTCGACATGGACGCCGACATCGGCAAGGACTTCCGTGACCTGCCCGCCGACCTCGAAGGAAAGCCTGGCCTCGTTGCGGGCGGTGACCTGGCCGGTCAGCGAGAAGCGAGGCCGGTAGTCGACCGTCTCGGCCTTGGTCGCCTTCACATTGAGGATGGTTTCAGGCGTGCTCTGCTTCTGTTCGCTGCAGGCTTGCAGCAATATCAGGGCAACGGCCAAGGCGACCGTCGGAAAGAGGCGGCTGCTATCGTCCCCTCGAAGCGCCATGCAAGTGTCCCTCGCAAATGCTGTCGCCGTGCACGCTCTTCCACCCGAAGATGCAAAGCGATGGCTCAAGGTGCCATCATTGTCGGATCAGCGCAACGACGAAAACTGTGCCGGATCAAGGCACTACCATCGAAATTCCTAGCCGGCGAAAAGGTCCTGGCGGGCGGTTTCCTTTCCAGCAGTGTTCCGCCGCAGCGCAACAATTTCCTTCGCATTTGCACAAAACCATGTAAAACCGCGCGCGGGGCGGGAGAGAGTACCCCTAGGAAAGGAGACGCCGATGAGTGCAACGGCAGAGACAAAAGCGCTGACACCCCCGGATATCGCGGACAGGAAAGGACGGACACCCATCGTCTGCCTGACCGCCTATACGACGCCTGTGGCGCGCATCGTCGACCGTCATTGCGACGTGGTTCTCGTCGGCGACAGCGTCGGCATGGTCCTGCACGGCCTGCCTTCGACGCTGGGCGTGACGTTGGAGATGATGATCATGCACGGACAGGCCGTGCGGCGCGGCGTCGAGCGCGCGCTGCTGGTGGTGGACATGCCCTTCGGTTCCTACGAGGAAGGCCCGGCGCAGGCATTTCGCAACGCAGCGCGCCTGATGATGGAAACCGGCTGCGCGGCGGTGAAGCTGGAAGGCGGCGAGAGCATGGCCGAGACGATCCGCTTCCTCACCGGTCGCGGCATTCCGGTCATGGCCCATGTCGGACTGACGCCGCAGGCTGTCAACACATTCGGCGGCTACAAGGTTCAGGGCCGTGGCGAAGCCGGCGAGCGCATTCTTCGCGATGCGGTCGCCGTTGCCGAGGCGGGGGCGTTTTCGGTGGTGCTGGAAAAGGTCGTCGAACCGCTGGCCCGCTCGATCACGCAGAAGATCCCCATCCCCACCATCGGCATCGGCGCGTCCGCCGCCTGCGACGGGCAGATCCTCGTCGTCGACGACGTGCTCGGGCAGTTCGCGGATTTCCGGCCGAAATTCGTCAAGCGCTACGCCGAACTCGGCCGCGATGCCGAGACCGCTATCGCGGCCTATGCCGCCGATGTGCGCGAGCACCGCTTTCCGGCAGGCGAACATGTTTTCGGCGACAAGCCGACGGCGATCAAGGGCGGGGCCGCCGCATGAGCGTGCCGATCGTCAGAACGCTTGCCGAACTCCGCTCCACCGTCGCCGAATGGCGGCGCGAGGGTTTGAAAGTCGGCGTCGTGCCAACCATGGGAGCGCTGCATGAAGGGCATCTGAGCCTGGTGCGCACTGCCCTGGAGCAGGCAGACCGCGTTATCGTCACGCTGTTCGTCAATCCCAAGCAGTTCAACAATCCCGCCGACCTCGCCGCCTATCCGCGCACCGAGAAGGAAGACGCAGCCAAGCTTTCGCCGGTCGGCGCGCATATGCTCTATGTGCCGGATGCCTCAGAAATCTACCCGCAGGGCTTCTCGACGACCGTCTCGGTAAGCGGCGTCAGCGAGGGGCTGTGCGGGGCGCATCGGCCCGGACATTTCGATGGTGTCGCCACCGTCGTCGCCAAGCTCTTCCTCCAGACCGGGGCCGACATGGCTTTCTTCGGCGAAAAGGATTTCCAGCAATTGCATGTCGTTAAGCGCATGGCGCGCGATCTCGACATCGCGATCACGATCGTGCCTTGCCCGACCGTGCGCGAGGCCGATGGGCTGGCGCTCTCCTCGCGCAATGTGCGGCTATCGCCGCAAGATCGCGCAATCGCGCCGAAACTGGCCCAGGCATTGTTCGCAGCGGCGGAAAAGCTGCGTGACGGCAGGCTTGCGAAGCCAGTGCTGGATCACGCGATTACGTCCATTCAGGCGGCCGGTTTCAGCGAGGTCGAGTATCTCGAGCTTCGAGCCGAGGACGATCTGCAGCCGATGGACACGCTCGACCGTCCGGCGCGGCTGCTTGTCGCCGCTTTCCTCGGTGGCGTACGTCTGATCGACAATATCCCTGCTCAACCGAGCTAGACAAAGCAGAGGATCGCCCGGCGAACTCCCTACACCAAAGAGATGCGTCACCTAACCGCAGGCAAAGGAATATTCTTCCCGTGTGGCTTGAACATCATGGGGGTTTATCATGCATGGCATTCGATCAACCGTCTGCGCGGCAGCACTCTGTCTTATGGCAATATCTCCAGCATCTGCTCTGACGATCGACCTCGGCATCATTAAGATCGATCTCGGCGGTGGCGGCTATGGCGGCGGTGGCGGTGGCGGTGGCGGAACGAGCTACGGCGTACCTGGTCCGCTTGCCGGCGTCGGTCTGCCGGTTCTGGCCGTATTCGGCGGCTATGTCTGGCTGAAGAAGCGCAACCGTCGCGGCAAAGACGGCAAGAGCCAGGAGTAATCCGGCTCTCAAGCGCCCTGGTGAGGCCGAATTACATCGAACGGATGCCTCACCTACCCGCCGTCAAAGGCATAATCTTCTGTTCAAACCAATTTGACAGGAGGTAGCCATGTCTGGCTTCCGATCATTCCTTTTCGTGGCCATCCTCGGGCTGATGACAGCAGCGCCGGCACTTGCCGAGCAGCCGCCTGATCGCGGCCCCACACCCGGCCTGGGTTGGGGACCGGGAGGCTCGAAAGGCTATGCCGTGCCGGGGCCGTTGGCGGGCGTAGGATTGCCGATCGTCGTGGCTGTCGGCGGCCTTGTCTGGCTGAGAAAGCGTAATCGCAAGAACAAAGAATAGCTTGATCCGAGCCGAAGATGCGAGGTGGTGGGCAGGTGGCAAGATCCGGTTCCGGCGTGGCAGGGGGCGAAGACCATCACGCGCCATTGCTTCGGCCGGCCGCTCTTCCGTGGCTCGGAACCATTGCCCTGACACGGCAGTCTTTCTTTGCCGGCTTGGTGGCTGTCGGCTTCGCAAACGGCATCAGTGAAAAAGTCTACAGGTCCGTGACCGACAGTGGGTTTGCCGCCGCCCTATTCAACACCTTCGAGATCAGCATCATTCTCTGGGGCGCCTGTTTCGCCGCCATGGCGATGCTTCTGCGGCCATCCGCCGAGCAGGTTTTCCGGCGCGGCGATGTGCTGGTGAGTTTCCTCGCCGGTCTCGCGTTTCTTGCACCAGTGCCTGCCCTGAGCTGGCTCGGCATCGGCCTGATCGCCATCCATCTTCGGCGCACGGCCAGCGACGAGACAACCAGGCGCGCGGCGGCAATCGTCTTTGCGCTGACCATTCCCCTGTTCTGGACGCGCCTTGCCTTTGCGGCATTCAGCGGCACGATCCTGCATATCGACGCCAGGCTTGTCGGCTGGATGATCGGAACGGTGCCGGTCGCCAATGTCGTGCCGCTTGCCGACGGTTCCGGGTCGCTGTTCATCGCACCGGCCTGCTCTTCGCTGGCGAACCTTTCGCTCGTCTTCGTCAGTGCGGCGGTCTTCGTCAACCTGCGCAGCGGGCGCTGGACCTTGCCCGCGATCGGCTGGACCGCTGCGAGTGCTGCCGCCGTCGTCGCGATCAACATCACGCGCATCAGCCTGATCGGGCTTTACCCCTGGGAGTACGAGCTTCTGCACGGGCCGATCGGCGCAAGCGTAGCCGGCTGGCTCACCTTCGGTGTGATTGCCTTCATCGGCTACAACAGGATCGGTTTCGATGCGCCCGTCACTCGCTAGCCTCGCCCTGGGATTGCTGCTCTGCGCCACCCTTGCGGGCAAGGTCGCCAGCCTCGCCCGGACGCCGGATATCGCTTCTGATGAAGGTGCCGCCGCCGTTGCTCTGATGAACCAGCGCGGCCTTGCCGTTCAACCCTTCAATCCTGTCGGCGCCCCTGCCTGGATCGTGGGGACCCTCGACGATTGCCGCGTGCGCATCGCCGAGGTCGCGCCGGAGGGCTGGTCGCGCGCCATCGTCGCCCAGCAGGCAACCAACGAGCGGCTGCTTTATGCCTTCGACGGCCGCTTCTACGACCAGCAGCCGGTGACGAGCACGTGGATCGAAAACTATCGCCGCCGGCTCGCCCGCTATATAGGCTTTGACGAGCCAGCCCTGCGCTTGTTCGCCGTGACCGTCGCGCCGGCCTGCCCCGCGGACATCGTGCGCCCGGAAGATGCCATAGCGCTGACGCAGTGAGCGCCAGCGCTGCTTGGGCTCACGACATAATGAGGCCGCCATCCACATTGATGGTCTGGCCGGTGATGTAGGCAGCGTCGTTGCTAGCGAGAAACGCAACCAGCCCGGAAACGTCAGCGCCGCTGCCGGCGCGGCCCATGGGAATGCCTTTCACCCACTCGGCCATCAGTTCGCCCGGCTTGTAATCTCCAAGCAGCTTGCCCCAGGCGTTGTCGTTGTAGGCCCACATGTCCGTGTCGATGATGCCGGGGCAGATCGCGTTGACGGTGATGTTTTCCTTGGCGACTTCCTTGGCAAGGCTCTGGGTGATGCCGACGACGCCAAACTTCGACGCGGCGTAATGCGGCGTATAGATGAAACCCTGGCGCGCCTGACCGGAGGCCGTGTTGATCAGCCGCCCGCCTTCGCCATGCTTGCGAAAGCGGGCGATGGCCTCCTGGCAGCACAGGAACACGCCCTTCGTGTTGACCGCCAGAACCTTGTCCCACTCGGCCTCAGTCATGTCCTCGATTTTCGCAATGGTGATGACACCGGCATTCTGGATCGAGATATCGACGCGGCCGAATTCGCGCTCGGCAAGATCGTAGAGCGCTGCAACGGCCTTGCTGTCGGTCACGTCCATGATTTGGGAGACCACCTTGGCGCCGTCCTTGCGCAATGCGTCGGCGACCTGCTCGACACGTGCGTCGATGGCACTGACGACGATGGCCGCACCTTCATCGGCGAAACGCTTCGCCATGGCAGCACCAATGCCGCCGCTCGCGCCTGTTACGACGACGGTCTTTCCTTCAAAGCGCTTCTGCACTTGCTTCTCCCTTACCAGCATACGAAGCCGCCATCGACGATGAGGTCGATGCCGGTGACAAACGAGGACGCGCGGCTCGCCAGGAACACCGCCGGGCCGACCATTTCGTCGACGCTGGCCATGCGCCCCATCGGCGTATCGCGCTCGAAAATCTTGACCTGATCGGCCACTTCCGGCCGGCGGTTCATCGGCGTCAGCGTGTAGCCGGGGCTGATGACATTGACCCGGAGGCCGCGATCGGCCCACTCCATCGCCAGGCTCTTCGACATGTGGATGACGGCTGCCTTGGACGAATTGTAATGCGCCTGGGTGAGGCCGCGATTGACGATGGAGCCGGACATCGAGGCGATGTTGATGATCGATCCCTTGCGGCGCGGCAGCATCACGCGAGCCTGCGCCTGGCAGGACAGGAACACGCCGTTGACATTGACCTCATAGAGCTTCTGCCACTGCTCCAGCGGCAGCGTCTCGGCAGGCGCGGCATTGGCGATGCCGGCATTGTTGACGGCGATCGTCAGGGCACCGAGTTCCTTTTCGACGCGTTCGACCGCCGAAACCAGATCGGCTTCCGAGGTCACCGTCCCGTTGAGCACCAGCGCCTTGCGGCCGAGTGCTGCGATGCTGTTCGCCGTCTCGTCGAGACCGCCTTTGGAAGCATGGCCGAAACAGGCGACATCCGCGCCCGCCTCGGCAAGGCCGATGGCGATGCGCTGGCCGATGCCGCTGCCGGCACCGGTGACGAACGCGATTTCGCCGCTGAGATCGAAGAGTTCCACGGTTGTGTCTCCATCCCTCGAAAGACTGCCTGCCCGAATGAGCGGACGCCAGCACTTGGCGCTGGCGCCCGGCGCGGCCGGGTGCTTGGGAGGCTTACCCTGTTGCGCTATGTCCGCACCGCGCTGGTCTAGCTCGTCGCCAGTTCCATAACCGCGACATTGTTCGCTTCCGCCCTCGGCAGGATACCACGCTGGCGGCCCCGGCTCAGCACCATGACGCGATGCGACAGGCCGAGCACTTCCTCAAGATCCGAGCTAACCACAACGACCGCCATGCCGGAACGCGCGAGGTCGGCGATGACATCGTAGATCGCAGCGCGCGCGCCGACATCGATACCGCGCGTCGGCTCGTCTAGGATGAAGATCTTCGGCGGCCGCGCGATCCATTTGGCGATCACCACCTTTTGCTGGTTGCCGCCGGAGAGCTTGCGCACTGCCTGACCCGGCTGGCCCTTGACGCCGAGCTTGCGGATGCCGGTCTCGGCGAATTTCTGCACCGCTTTCGGAAACACCCAGCCGCCCGGTGCGACATGGTCGAAATTGCCGAGCGCCAGGTTCTCGCCGATAGTCTGGTCAAGCACGACGCCCTGCCCCTTGCGGTCTTCCGGCACCAGCACGACGCCCGCCTTGATGGCGGCGGCCGGACCATCGAGATGCACCGGCTTGCCGGCAACGGTGACCTTACCGCTGGAGATCGGGTCAGCACCTGCGATGGCGCGGACGAGTTCGGTGCGGCCGGCGCCGATCAGGCCGGCAATGCCGAGGATTTCACCGGCGCGCACGGAGAAGCTGACATCGTTGAAAGTGCGGTCGGGCGAGGAAAGGTTATCGACCTCGAGCAGCACTTCGGGGCGCGGCTCGTCGAGTGTCGGGAACATGCGGTCGACACTGCGGCCGACCATCTGCTCGACGACCGTGCGGATGGGAATATCACCCTGGTCATGGCGCGCGACCACCCGCCCGTCGCGCATCACCACGATGCGGTCGGCGATCTGCACGATCTCCTCGAGGCGGTGGCTGATATAGATGAAGCCCATGCCCTCGGCCTTGAGCTTGCGGATCTGCTCGAACAGAAGTGCCGTCTCGTCACCGCCAAGGGCAGCGGTCGGCTCATCGAAGATCAGCAGCTTGGCATCAAGCGTCAGCGCCTTGGCGATCTCGACCTGCTGCTGGGCGGCGACGCGGAGGTCGCGAACCTTGGTATCGGGGGAAACGTTGAGGCCGAGCCGCCTGAGTTGGGCAGAGGCGCGTTCGTTCATCCTGGTGCGGTCGATGGCGCCGCCGCGCGTCAGCATGCGACCGACGAAGACGTTCTCGGCAACCGAAAGATCGGGAAGAAGCTTCAGTTCCTGATGGATCATGCCGATGCCGGCATCGATCGCCTGTGCCGGACTGGCAGGGGAATAGGGCTTCCCCTGCCAGGTGATCGCGCCGCGGTCTGCGTGCAGCGATCCGGCGATGATGTTGGAAACGGTCGATTTGCCGGCGCCGTTCTCACCGAGCAGCGCCACCACCTCGCCTGGCCTGACGTCGAAGCTCGCTTCGGTCAGCACCTGGATCGGCCCGAAACTCTTGCACAGGCCGCGCACGGAAAGCCCCTGATGGGAGCCTTCCTGAGGCAAGGTTGTCATCGACATCGTTTCGCCCGACACAGCTTACGGATGCTTCTCGATGAACTGCGCGACATTGTCCTTGGTGGTCAAAGTCGCGTCCTGAAGCTGCTCCGGCTCGACCTTCTCGCCGGCGACAAGCTTGATAGCCGAGTCGACCGCCAGACGGCCCATGCCTTGTGTCTGCTGCGTGGCGGTGACGTCGAAGACGCCGTCCTTCAGCGCCTTGAGTGCTGCCACGTCGCCGTCGAAGCCGGCGATCCAGACCTTGTGGCCGAGATTGGCGACCTTGACCGCCTGTGCCGCGCCCAGCGCGAGCGCATCGGCCTGGCCGACGACGATCGAGACGTTCGGATGAGACTGCAGCAGGTCCTGCGTCAGCTTGAAGCCTTCGTCCTGGTGCCAGCCTTCGCTCCAGAGTTCGCCGACGACCTTGATGTCGGGATAGCCTGCGAGGGCTTCGCCGCAGCCCTTGGAGCGGTCGACTTCTGGCGTCGTGCCCTTCTGGCCATGGATGATGATCAGCTCGCCCTTGCCGCCGGCCTGCTTGGCGATGTAGTCGCAGACGCTCTTGGCAGAGGCGACGCTGTTGGTGGCGATGAAGGTGTCGCCCGGCGCGCCGTCGGCATTGCGGTCGACATTGATGACGGGAATGCCGGCAGCCTTGGCCGTCTTGGTCGGGACGGTCGCGGCAGTAGCACCGGCCGGGATGTAGATCAACGCGTCGATGTTCTGCGTGATCAGGTCCTGCACCTGGCTGACCTGTGTAGCGGAATCGCCCTTGGCGTCGACGGTGACGACCTCGAGGCCCTTTTCCTTGGCGTAGGCTTCGACCGACTGCTTGATCTGATTAAAGAAGTCGGCCTGCAGATTGGCGACGGCAAGGCCGAGCTTCTTGGCTTCGGCGGCCGAAGCCCCGTTGGCAAGACCGAGCAGCGGAACGATGGCCGCGGCAGCAAGCAGGAATGAACGTTTCGTCAGCATGTATTTCTCCTCCGTTGAACTGATGAACTTCGAGTGTCAGTAAAGTCCGTTCCGACCGGGCGAACCCGGCCGGAATTATTTGGCCCGGCGCCTCCAGGTGTCGGCCGCAACGGCCAGGGCGATGACGACGCCGATGACGATCTGCTGGATGAAGGGCGACACGCCGAGCAAATTGAGCCCATTGCGCAGCACGCCGATAATGAGGACGCCGATGGCCGTTCCGCCGATCGAGCCAACGCCGCCGCTGAGGCTGGCGCCGCCGATGACGACGGCGGCGATGGTGTCGAGCTCATAGCCGAAGCCGGAACTCGGTTGCACCGAGTCGAGACGCGCGGCAAGCACCACGCCGGCAAGGGCTGCCAGAACGCCGCAGACGGCATAGACCCAGTTGGTCAGCCGGTTGACCGGAATGCCGGACAGACGCGCCACTTCCGGGCTGCCGCCGATCGCATAGAGATTGCGGCCGGTGGTGCGGTAATTGAGGAAGATCGCGAAGATCACGCCGAGCACGATCATGACGCCAACCGTCACCGAGATGAAGCCGAAATGGCGAACGATCGACAGGTTGGTGAACCAGTCGGGGAAACCGACGATCTGCGAACCGTCGGTGATGATGTTGGCCAGGCCGCGCGCCACCGACATCATGGCCAGGGTGGCGATGAAAGGCGGCAGCTTGGCCACCGTCACCAGCAGGCCGGAAACCAGCCCGCAAAGCCCGCCGACGAGCAAGGCCGCGGCAACGCCGGCCAGGATCGGCAGGCCGAGATAATCGGGGTTCACGACGTAGCCGAGGACCATGGCGCCAAGCGCCAGGATGGAGCCGACCGACAGATCGATACCGCCGATCAGGATCACCAGCGTCATGCCGATCGCCATGATGCCGAGAACGGTGATCTGGTCGAGCACGTTCAGGATGTTGCGGACTGTCAGGAAGGTATCGGTGGAAACCGACAGCACCAGACACAGGAGGATGAGGCCGATAAGCGGACCCTTGGCGCCGGCGAAAAGCGTCGCGAACAGCGGCTTCAGACCACCTGCACGCGGCTCTCCTGCCGAGACGGAAAGATCGGCGCTGCCGGGTTTGGAACTCATCGGCACACCGTCCCTGCGCAATGCGCGGACGCCGGCCGCAATGACGTGCGTTCAAAAGCCAAGTTACACCTCCCTAGGATGAACATTTTAACTTTGCTTTGTAATTTTGTTCAAAGTAACTTCCGACTGAACGAATTGTCAAGAGGGAGCGTGGAAAGCAGCTAATGAAAGACATGGCTTACAGAACGCTCCCGATAATGGGGTTTCGTGACACGCGAAAACTGGCATTATGAACGGTATCGGGTTCGGACGTATCCGGCTGGGAAGGAACAGGCGCACGATGACCAATGCAGACAATGACAGCGCCGCGCGCTTTCCCGACGCTGAGCTCAAGGCGCGCGCGGCCTGGCATTACTATGTCGAGGGCCTGACCCAGGAGAAGATATCCGAACTGCTCGGAATCGGGCGCATCAAGGTGCACCGCATCCTGGCCGCCGCCCGCGAGGAAGGCGTGGTCCAGTTCCGCATCAGCGACACCGTGGTCGATTGCGTGGTGCTGGAACAGAAGCTGAAAGAGCGTTTCGGCCTGGGCCAGGCGATCGTGGTGCCGGCAGCCGCTGACAGCCGCAACAGCCCGATGATGATCGGCCATGCCGCAGCCGCCTATATCGGAGACAATGTGAATGCCGGCGACGTCATCGCGCTGGGCTGGGGGCGAACGCTGAAATTCGCCATCAACCAGCTGCCGCACCGCCAGATCAGCCGGACGACAGTCGTTTCCATGCTCGGCGGGCTGACGCATGCGCAGCCTTTGAACCCGACCGAAAGTGCGTGGGATTTCGCCGAGAAGATCGGCGCCGAATGCTATCTTCTGCCGGTTCCCGTCTATGCCGACAAGCCGGAACAGCGCGATGCCTTCATGAGCCAGCGCAGCGTTCAGGACGTGGTTTTCCGGGCGCGGCGGGCCAATATCGCACTGCTCAGCGTCGGCTCGTTCTCACTGGACAGCCCGATCGCCAATTATGGCTTCATCAAGCCGAGCGAGCTGGAGGAACTGAAAGCGCTCGGCGCCGTCGGTGATATTCTGTGCCATTTCGTCGACGCCAACGGCAAAACCATTGACCATGACGTCAACCACCGTGTCTGCGCCTTCCCGATGGATGAACTCGCCGATATCCCGAACACCATCCTGGTTTCGGGCGGGCGCGAGAAGGTCGCGGTGATGAACGCGATGCTGGCGCGCACCAAGGTTTCGGTGCTCATCACCGATGAGGAAGCGGCTAAGGGATTGTTAGGCCTTTAGCCGCTCTTCAGAGCATCCAGCCTGGCATGGATGTCTCGCGTCGCGTGATAGAGATCGCGGTAGATCTCCTTGCGGACTGCATAATTCGCCGACAGCTCCGCGACCGGATCGACGCGGTTGTCCGGCTGGGCGGTCATCGCCTTGCTCGCTTCCTCAACCGAGGGAAACCAGCCCGCCGCATAGGCTGCAAGCATGCCGGCACCGAGAGCGGCAGCCTCATTGACCGGCGAAACCGACAGCGGGCGCTCAAGCACGCTCGCCATGATCTGCATCAGCAGGCGCGAATTGGTGCCGCCGCCGGCAGCAATCATCGATGGCGACTTGTGGCCGATGCTGGTTTCCATGGCCTCGGTGGCGATCGCCTGCTCGAAGCAGATGCCTTCCAGAACCGCGCGGAACAGATGCGCCGGCTTGTGATCGAGCGAGAGGCCGACGATGGAACCGCGCGCGGCGCCATCCCAATAGGGGCTCATGACGCCCGCCCAATAGGGCATGACGAGCAGGCCGTCGCTGCCCGCAGCCACATCCTTCGCCAGCACTTCCAGCGCCGGGGCCGACTGCGCACCCGTCGTCCTGACAATCCAGTCGACCAGTTGCATGCCGGAGCGCAGAACGGTTTCGAGCATGAAGCCAGAGCCGGTCGGCGACGCCAGCGTGCGGAAGCCTTCCGACGTCCTGTACTCTCCTGAATAAGCGCCGCTGACGACACCGGAACCCAGCGAAAGGTAGGTCTTTCCTGCCTCCACCACGCCCATGCCGAGGCCCATGGCCTGACCGTCGCCGGCGCCGGCAACGACCGGCAGGCCAGCCTTCAGGCCAGTGAGTTTGGCGACCTCGTCTGTCAGCCCACCGCATATCGTGCCGGGGGCAATGATTTCGGGAAGCTGCTCGAGCTTCAGGCCGGCCGCCTCGACAAGGGTCCGGTGCCAGGTCGATGTTTCGAGGGAGAGTAGGCCTAGGGGATCGGCGCTCGGCGTGCTGGTGGCCAGCCTGCCGGTCAGGCGATGCATCAGGAAACCGTCGACATCGACGATGGCGCGTGCAGCGCGCACCGCTTCCGGCCTGTGTTCGGAAAGCCATGCGATGGCGTAAAGCGCCGGCGTCGGATCCGGCGGCTTGCCGCTCCATGCCGTGATGTTGTCGCGGCCAAGTTCCTTGGATAGCCGCGCCACCTGCGGACGGGCGCGCTCGTCCAGCCAGAGAATGGCCGGGTTGAGCGCCTTGCCCGCATCATCGATGAGCGTGAAGGTTTCGCGCTGATGGGCTATCGACAGGGCAGCAAAACGAGAAGGATCGATGCGGCCGGCAAGCTCTTTCAACGCCTGCAGGAGGGCTGCCCACCAGTCTTCCGGATCCTGCTCGAAATGGCCGGGTAGCGGATTGTAAAGCGGGTAGGCGACGCGCGCCTGCGCCAATTCGCGACCGTCGCGGGTGAAGGCGATCGCCTTCACCGCGGTGGTCGACGCATCGATACCGATTACGACATCGGACATGAAACTCTCAGGCGACGGCGCTGGTCACAAACCGACCGTCCGACTGATCGAGACGGCGGCGAATCTGGGTTACCACCATCGAGTCGTCAGGTACACAGTTGTCGTAGGTCAGGAACTCGCCGACCTTGAGCGGCTTGACCACCTTGGCGCGTTCGGCAAGGCCGAGCGGCAGCGCGCCTTTCTTGCGCGCATCTTCCCAGGTCATGGCAAAGCCGCGGTAATCCGTCTCGCCGATCATGCCTAGCGACTGGCCGACGCCGAGATCGCGCTTGGCGACGGCCACTGCTTCGGCCACCGGATGGTCGAGCGGCTCCATGTCGGCGCGCTTGTAAAGCACGGCGCGGGCTGCCGACAGCGGCACTTCCAGGCTGGTGAGGTGATAGGGCCGGAAGATGGTGAAATACGGACCCTTGCCGACCTTCAGGTCGATCATGCGCTCCAGCACCCGAGGATGCTTGGTCTCGATAACGCAGAACACGCCGGGCGCGACACCCTTGCCGATGGAATAATCGACGACGCCCTTGCGATGGAGAACGCCGCCATCTTCCTTCGGGCAGAGCACGTCGGCAAGCTGTTCCAGCGTCGCCGTCGGGCCGTGCATGCCGGGAACATCAGGCACGAGGCCGGTTGCGTTGGCGATGGCGACCATTTCAATGGCGGTCTTGGAGCCGTCGACGAACTCGACCAGCATGCGCGCATTCATCTTGCGCTCGGCGGCTTCCTTCTCGTAATCGGCCGGCATGGCGTCGATCTTGAGCGGGTTGTTCTTGCCCTTGCCGGCAGCGACGATGCCAAAGCCGAGGCTCTTGGCGAAACCGATGATTTCCAGCGTGCAGGCCGGCTCGTCACCGGCGGCACCCGTATAGACGACGCCGGCCTTGCGGGCCTCTTCCTTGAGGAAGCGGCCGATGGTGATGTCGGCCTCGACATTGAGCATGACGATGTGCTTGCCGTTTTTCATCACTTCAAGCGCAAACAGCGTGCCGATGTTGGGATTGCCGGTGGCGTCGATGATGACGTCGATGCGACCTGCAGCGGCAAGTGCATGAAGGTCTTCGGTAACCGCGACCTTACCGGCCTCGATGACGCGATCGATATCCGAGGCGGAACTGGCCTGCACGATGTCGGAACGGTCGTGCCCGGCCAGAAGTGCGGCATCGATGGCCGCCTGCGGCCTGACTTCGGAGATCGCGCCGATGCGAAGGCCCGGCATGAGCGCCACCTGCACGACGATGTCCGTGCCCATCTGCCCGGCCCCTGCGAGACCGATGGTGACAGGCCCCTGCCGTTCGGCGCGCTCAAGAAGCTCTGCAGCGAACTGCGGATTAGACATTGCCGGTCCTCCCATGCATTGGTATTCGGGCGTCAAAAACGTTTGAACATTTCTATTTCCCAATGAAAAATATTTCAATACCGAAAATCACAAAATCCCGCCTGCCGTTTCGGCCGGATCGAGTTTTTTCAGAATGGGAGCATTCGAGAGCGGGGGCGTTCTCAGGAAATGCGCGAGCGCCAGGTCTCGGCATAGGATGCCAGAAGATCGCCATCTGACGGCCGGCGATGGGTAACATTGCTGCATGCACGTCCTGAAAAGGCCAGTTCGGCGGCCCCCAGGCTGGTGCCGGTGGCGTTGGCCGCACTGACGAGTACCGATCTTCGGGTCGCGGCAGCGAGCATATCGAGAAAGAGCCGATTGTCGGCAAAGCCGCCTTCGACGATCGTCTCGCCGGAAGCGCCGATCAGGTCGAGGCAGGTCGCGGTCATCAAGGCGAGATAGAACGAAACGATGGCGGATCGTTCGCCGGCCTTGAGGTTGCGCGGCGCGATCCATTCGGCCGTTCGTTGCGGAAAAGGACCGGAGCCCTGCTGGACCGAAGGCAGGAGCATGAGTTTTTCAGCGAGGACGCGGGCGATGTCCTCGTCGGACGCCAGCGAAACATCGTTTCCGATCAGCATCTCGTATTCGCGCCCGCCCATGAAGCGCGCCGAAGGGACTGGGTCGCCAAGCGCGTTGACATTGACCAGCGTATCGCGCGCCGGGTCAAGGCCACGCGGCGCACCGCCGACCGCCATTGCCACCACCCATGTACCGGTCGAGACGACGGCGAAGGGCGGCTTGCGGTGGAGGATATGCGGCAGCAGCGAGGCGTTGGAATCGTGGATGCCGCAATGGACCGGCGTCAGCGGCGAAAGCCCCGTTCGCGCCGCGATCTCCGGCAGGATGGACCCGAGCCGATCGCTAGCGGATCGCAGTGGCGGCATGAGGTGACGCCAACCTAGGCGGTCGACCATTGTCGAGAAATCGCGCCTGGCCGGATTCCAGAGATCGGTGTGGCAGCCCAGCGAGGTGACTTCCGTCGCTTGAACGCCCGTCAGCCGATACGCCCAATATTGCGGATAGGGAAGGATCGCGCGGACGGCAGAGAATTGATCCGGAAACGCTTTCGACTGCCAAAAAATCTGCGCTCCGAGATTGAGGCCGACCGGAAGCCTTGGCGTGCCGCTTTCGGCAAAAGGTGGGCGGACGGCATCGTAGTCGGCGGTGAGGCTGTCGGGACCGTCATGCTCGTAATCGAGGATCGGCAGTGCGAGTTCACCGCGCTCATTGAGCAGTGCCGCCGTCGCGCCATGCGTGGTCACCGAAATGGCGTCTATCGCGTGTTTGCGCGCAAGTTCGGCCAGGCTGGCTATGATGAAATCCCAGAGCCGCTCCGTGTCATGATGCGGGTAAAGCCCGTCATTCGACGCGCTATTTGGCATCTTGCGAGCGTCGATCTCGGCCATGGCCTTGAGATCGACCACCACCACTTTGGCGTTGGTCTTGCCGATATCGATGACGGCGACGTGGCGCGGTTCGGCCATCGCTTATTCCATATGAAAAACGGTTTCGAGCGGCACCGCGACCGGTTCGTTATCCGGCTTGGTTTCCATGATGTCGGCCATATGCGCCCACCAGCGCTTCATCACCGGGTGGTTCGGCAAGTCGGCCATGCCGTGATCCTGCCTGCGCCACAGCACGCCGAACAGAGTGTTGGTCTCCTCGTCCAGATGGATCGAATAATCAGAGACGCCGGCGTCCTTCAAAAGTGCGGTCAGTTCCGGCCAGATCGCATCGTGACGCCTTTTGTACTCAGCCTTCATGCCGGGATTGAGCCTCATGCGGAACGCGTATTTCTCAGCCATCAGGCAAGCCGCTCCTTCATGAGACGCCGCCAGACGATCGGCAGCGCGATGACCAGCATAAGCAGCAGGCCGATGAAGATCGACATGACGATGCCGGGCACATTGAGCAGGCCGAGGCCGAAGGTGACCAGCCCCATGATGAGGGCTGCCAGAACCACGCCCGGAATGCTGCCGGCGCCGCCAAGAATGCTGACGCCACCGAGCACGACCATGGTGATGACCTCGAGCTCATAGCCCTGCGCGATCGACGGGCGGGTGGAACCGAGCCGCGAGGTTATCAGCACGGCGGCGATGCCCGACATCAGCCCGGTGAGGCAGAACAGGATGAACTTTATGCGCTCGACGCGAACACCTGAGAATTGCGCCGCGACCGGATTGTTGCCGATGGCGAAGACGCGCCGCCCGAAGCTGGTGCGGTGAAGGATGACGTAATAGATGACCGCCGCGACCAGAAACAGCACAAGCTCGAACGACACCACCCACCAGACATAGCCCTGGCCGAAGAACGCGAAACTTTCGGGATAGCCCTTGTAGGCCTGGTCGCCGAGAATGATGAAGGCGACGCCGCGAAATAGGCTCATCGTGCCGATGGTGACGACTATGGAAGGCAGGCCGAGCCGCGTGACGAGCAGGCCGTTGAACGCGCCGCAGGCGAGCCCGACGCCGATGCCGATGGCGACGAGCCCGGGCGTGCCGACGCCGAATTGCACGGCCATGCCCATCATGGTCGAGGCGAGCGCGATGATGGCGGCAACCGAGAGGTCGATCTCGCCCGAGATGATCAGCAGCGCCATGGCCAGCGCGATCAGCGCCTTTTCGGTGAAGTTGAAGGTGAGGTCGGACAGCGACCACGGATCGAGGAAATAGGGAGAGGCAAAGCTGTTGACGGCGAAGATCGTGACGGCAACCGCGATCAGCAGCGCCTCCCAGCTGAACAGCGCCGACCGCAACGGCCGGTCAAGACGGTCGGGGATATGGCGGCCATGCGGGGCTTCGGTCGCGCTCATATTGCCTCCGCCTTCTTCAGGATAATGCGGCCTTGCCGGCGTTCGCCGCGCGCATTGAGCACGACAGCCAGGATGATGGCGCTGCCGGAAATCGCCATCTGCCAGAAGGGGGATATGTTGACCAGCGGCAGGGCGGAGCTGATGATGCCGAGGAACAGCGCGCCCAGAACCGCGCCGCCGACCGAGCCGATGCCGCCGGCAATCGATATGCCACCAATGACGCAGGCGGCGATGATGTTGAGCTCGTAGCCATTGGCGATTTCGACCGAGGCGATGACGTAGCGCGACACCCAGAGATAACCGCAGATGCCGGCGACGAGGCCGGAGATGCAGAAGGCGACGAATTTGGTGCGGCCGACATCGATGCCGGCATAGACCGAGGCGGTCGGGTTGACGCCGATGGCATAGAGCGAGCGGCCGAGCGGCGTGCGCGTCAGCAACACGAAGAACGAAGCGATGACGGCGAGCGCGATCCACGACAGCAGCGGAATGCCGAGCATCTGCGCGCGCTGGAGGCCGATGAAGGCCGGGCTCATCTTGTCGGCATTGACCCAGGCGCCGCCGGAAATCACGAAGGTCGCGCCGCGATAGATTGTGAGCGTGCCGAGCGTCACGACGATGGACGGGATGCCGAGCTTCCAGACCAGCGCGCCGTTGACAGCGCCGAGCGTCAGGCCGACGCCGGCGGCGATCAGCATGAGCAGCGGCACGGGCACCGCCGGATAGGCAGCATTGATCATCGCCACCACCATGCCGGTGAAGGCGAGGTTGGAAGCCATGGAAAGATCGATCGAGCGCGTGAGGATGACGACCATCTGGCCGAGCGCGAGGATCATCAGGATCGACGTGTCATTGAAGACATTGGCGAGGTTACGCGGGCTGGCGAAAGCGCCATAGCGAGTCGAGATCAGGCCGATCAGCAACAGGATCGCGGCGAGCAGCCAGATTTCACGATTTTTCAGGAAGGCGTTCATTGGTCAGCAATCCCCGCAGCCGTGCGCACCAAGGTCTCGGCGTCGAGCCCCTTGTTGTCGTGGACCGCTGCGATGCGCCCCTCGCGCATGACGACGACGCGGTCAGACATGCCGAGGATTTCAGGTAGTTCGGAGGAAACCATGATGACCGACAGCCCTTGCGCGACCAGTTCGGCCATGAAGCCGTGAACGGCTGCCTTGGAACCGATGTCGATACCCTTGGTCGGCTCGTCGAGAATGATGACCTTGGGCGCGGTGGCGAGCCATTTGGCGATCACCACCTTCTGCTGGTTGCCGCCCGACAGCGTGCCGACATCCTGGCTGAGTGAGGCGGCGCGCAGGTCGAGCCGCTCGGTGTATTTGCGCGCCAGCGCGAATTCGTCGGCCAGACGCAGGAGGCCGGATTTTGAGGTGCGCTTCAGCGACGGCAGCGACACGTTCTGGAAGATCGGCATGCCGATGACGACGCCCTGCTTGCCGCGTTCCTCGGGCACATAGACGATGCCCTTTTCGATGGAATCCGCGGCCGACCTTGGCGTGATCGCCTCGCCTTCCAGCGTGATCGTGCCGCGGTTCGTGCGGGTGATGCCGGCGATCGCCTGCATGACCTCGCTGCGCCCGGCGCCGACCAGCCCGTAGAAGCCGAGGATTTCGCCCTTGCGCAATTCGAAGCCGATGTCGTCGAACTCGGTCGGGTGCGACAGGCCGGAAATTTTCAGCACCGGCGCACCGATATGGGCCTCGCGCTGCGGGAAAATGTGATCGACGGAGCGGCCGACCATCAGCCTGACGATGTCGCCCTGGCTGGTGTCTTTCAGCAGACCCTCGCCCACCATCTCACCGTCGCGGAACACAGTGTAGCGGTCGGCGATGCGATAGATCTCATCGAATTTGTGGCTGATGAACAGCACCGCCTTGCCGTCGCCTTTCAGGAATTCGATGAGCAGGAAAAGCTCCTCGATCTCCTTGGCCGAGAGGGCGGCGGTCGGCTCGTCCATGATGACGATGCGTGCGTCGATCGACATTGCGCGCCCGACGGCCACCAGATGCTTGTTGGCGATGCCGAGATCCTTCAGCCGCGTGTCGGGATCGATATGGGCGGCCCCCATCGCGTCCAGTACCTCGCGAGCCTGGCTGCGCATCGTGCCCCAGTCGATGGTGCCGAAACGGGTCTTTGGCGCATGGCCGAGAAAGATGTTTTCGGCGACGGAAAGCTCGTCGAACAGCACCGTTTCCTGATGGATCGCGGTGATGCCGCGCTCGAAAGCGGCGTGGGCGGTCGGCAAGGTCACGGCGTCGCCGGCAACGGAGATTGCGCCGGCGTCGGGCTGGTAGATGCCGGTGAGGATCTTCACCAGTGTCGATTTGCCGGCACCATTCTCGCCGATCAACGCGGTCACCTGTCCGGGATAAAGCGACAGCGCCACATCGTGGAGCGCACGCACGCCGGGAAAGCTCTTGCTGATGCCCGAAAGCGTCAGAAGCGGCGTCTTGCCCTCTCCATTATTGGACGGGTCGCGAACGATGCGAGCAGCGTGGGGGTCGGCAAGCATTACGGTATCCTGCTACGATCTCGGTAATCTACCCCACCCGAAGGGCAATCGCATACGCCACTGCCGACCCCCACTCCGTCTCGGCTTCGCCGATCCACCTCTCCCCCTCAAAAGGGGAGAGGAAGGGCGCGAGCTTTGCAGACGTTTCCTCTCCCCCGTCGATCGGGGGAGAGGTGGCTCGGCGAAGCCGAGACGGAGTGGGGGTCGACTTCTATCTGCGATCACCCTCCCCGCGGCGGGGAGTGCGAAAGATCAATAGATCTTCGAGAACTTCTCGATGTTCGACTTGTCGAAGGTGAAGGGATCGGCCATCGGCGCGGAATTGTCGTCGTCGAGCGTGATCTTGCCGACGCGGCCGATCGAAAGTTCGGCACCCGGCTTGGCTTCTTCCTTCTTCACCGCGAGGTCATAAGCAAGATAGGTAGCCGAATAACCAAGGTCGATCGGGTTCCACAGAGCCACGGCCTGTGAAGCACCGTTGTCGATGAACTTCTTGAACTCCGACGGCAGCGCCAGACCGGTGACATTGACCTTGCCGATCAGGTTCTCGTCGGTCACCACTTGCGCGGCGGCAACAACACCTACCGTCGTCGGCGCGATGATCGCCTTCAGGCCCGGATAGCTTTTCAGCAGGCCTTTGGCCTCGTCGGTACTCTTGGCCGAATCGTCATCGCCATAGACGGTGGCGACGAGATTGATCTTGGGGAAGTCGGTCGGCAGTGCCTTCTTGGCCGCTTCGATCCAGGCATTCTGGTTGGTGGCTGTCGACGATGCCGACAGGATGGCGACATCGCCGCCCTCAGGCAGATAGTCGGCGGCGAGCTTGATGATCGTCTTGCCGATCAGGTCGGTGGCCGACGGGTTGAGGTGAAGCTGACGGCCTTCCTTGGCAACGCCCGAATCCCACGAAATGACCGTGATGCCGCGTTCCATCGCCTTCTTCAGCACCGGCACGAGTGCATCCGGGTCATTTGCCGAAATGGCGATGGCGTTGACCTTCTGGGCGATCAGCGAATTGATCACTTCGATCTGAGCCTCGGCGGTCGCCTTGGTCGGGCCGGTGTAGATGATCTCGACATCGCCGAGTTCCTTGGCGGCTTCCTGCGCGCCGGTGTGGGCGGCGTCGAAGAAGCCGTTGCCGAGCGACTTGACGACCAGTGCGATCTTGGTGCTTTCGGCATGCGCGGCTGTTGCGAACATGGCGGCCGAAAGTGCTGCGGTCACCATCAGTTTCTTCAAGATGTTCATCGAGTTCCTCCCTTTGACGTTGTATTCCATCAGCGCTGCGACCGGGAATTCCCTCACGCCTGCAGCGAAGATTCCTCCATTTTCGATGCCGTGTTTTTCGCCACGATCAGATTGACGCCTGCGTCCTCCAGCATCTTGGCTTCGCGGTCCTCGACGCCGTCGTCGGTGATGACGGTGGTGATGCGCGCCAGGCCGCACAAGATCAGGCTTGAGCGCTGCCGGAATTTCGAAGAATCGACCAGCACGACCAACTCGTCGGCCTGATCAATCAGTTTCTGCTCGGCCTGGATCAGCAGCGGGTCGCCTTCCATCAGGCCGAGCGGCCCCAGCCCCTGCGCGCCCATGAACATGCGCCGCGCATAGAAATTGCGGGTCACGTCATTGTCGAAGGGGGACAGGATGATGTTCTGCTCGCGATAGATGGTGCCGCCCGACAGCATCACCGTGTTCTTGGAATGCTTGAGCAGGTGCTCGGCAATGGGAAACGAATTGGTGAAGATCGGCATGCGCCGGTTGGTGAGAAAATGCACCATCTGGAAAGTGGTGGTGCCGCCATTGATGATGATCGGCTCGCCATCGGCGCAAAGCTCGACCGCCTCGCGGGCAATGGCCCGCTTCTTGGAGGCGTTGAGCGTTTCGTTGACGGAAAAGGGCCGGCCGGCAAGGCCGATGAACTGCGGCGGGTTGATCGCCTCGGCGCCGCCACGCACGCGGCGCAGCCGCTTCTGCACGTGGAGCGCTGCGATATCGCGCCGGATCGTCGCCTCCGACGATTCCGTCAGATCGACCATTTCCTGCACGGTCACCACAGGCTTTTCCTGGATGGCCGACAGAATGATCCGATGGCGTTCCTTTTCGTGCATGGTTCCTCCCGTTGCTGGTCATTAGGTCATTCATACCGGTCACTGTCAATCAACTTCGGTCATTTTATTTCATTGTGCAGCGCAATATGATCGAATGTGATCGTTTTTGATTGACAGTAACGCCCCGATCATGAAAGCCTTGGGCATTCCGCGCTGCCCTCGCGCGGCTCTGGGAGGATGGAAAATGCTCGAAACGCGCACGGCCAAGCGCCTCGCCAACCTTTGGGATGAGGCCAAGGCGGCATCCATGTCGGAAGCGCAGCGCCTGCTCTACCGCTCCAACCTTCTCGGCTCCGACAAGCGCATCACCAATTATGGTGGCGGCAACACTTCGGCCAAGGCGTTGGAGAAGGACCCGCTGACCGGCAATCAGGTCGAGGTGCTGTGGGTGAAGGGCTCGGGCGGTGATGTCGGCACCATCAAGCTCGACGGCTTCGCCACGCTCTACATGGGCAAGCTCGAAGCGCTGAAAGGTCTCTACCGCGGCGTCGAATTCGAGGACGAAATGGTGGGCTACCTGCCCCACTGCACCTTCAACCTCAACCCGCGCGCCGCCTCCATCGACACGCCGCTGCATGCCTATGTGCCGCAAAAGCATGTCGACCACATGCACCCCGATGCAGTCATCGCCATTGCCGCCGCGAAGAACAGCAAGGAATTGACGCAGGAGATTTTCGGCGGCGAGATCGGCTGGCTGCCGTGGAAGCGGCCCGGCTTTGAGCTCGGCCTCTGGCTGGAAAAATTCTGCCGCGAAAACCCGAAGGCCACCGGCGTCGTGCTGGAAAGCCACGGCCTGTTCACCTGGGCCGGCACGGCAAAGGAATGCTACGAGACGACGATCCGCATCATCAACCGCGCGATCGAGTGGTTCGAGGAAAAGAGCGTCGGCAAGGCAGCATTCGGCGGTGAAGTGCGCCCGACGCTGCCTGCAGCCAAGCGCAAGGCGATCGCAGCAAAGCTGATGCCGGCGATACGCGGCATGATCTCGGCTGCCGAGCGCAAGGTCGGGCATTTCGACGATTCGCCCGCAGTGCTGGAATTCGTCGCCGCGCGCGACATGCAGCCGCTGGCCGCCCTCGGTACCAGCTGCCCGGACCATTTCCTGCGCACCAAGATCAGCCCGCTGGTGGTCGATTTCGACCCGGCAAAGCCCGACCTCGACAAGACGCTGGCTGGCCTCGGCGCAGCGGTCGAGGAATATCGCAAGGGCCATGCCGCGTATTACGAGCGCTGCAAGCGGCCTGAGAGCCCGCCGATGCGCGACCCGAATGCGGTCGTCTATCTGGTGCCCGGCGTCGGCATGATCACCTTCGCCAAGGACAAGGCGACCGCGCGCATTTCGGCGGAGTTCTACGTCAACGCCATCAACGTCATGCGCGGCGCGTCGAGCGTTTCATCCTATATGGGCCTGCCCGAACAGGAGGCCTTCGACATCGAATACTGGGTGCTGGAGGAGGCAAAACTTCAGCGCATGCCCAAGCCGAAGCCGCTGGCCGGCAAGGTGGCACTGGTGACCGGCGGCGCTGGCGGCATCGGCAAGGCCACCGCTGAGCGCCTGCTTCGTGACGGCGCCTGCGTGGTGCTGGCCGATATCGACGAAAGCGCACTAGCCGCTGCCAATGACGATCTCGCCAGCCGGCACACGGCCGATGTCGTGCGCAGCGTGCGGCTCGACGTGACCCGCGAACAGGATGTCATCGACGCCTTCACCGCTGCGGCACAGGAATTCGGCGGCATCGATATCCTGATCTCAAATGCCGGGATTTCGTCTTCCGCGCCCATCGACGAGACGGAATTGTCGATGTGGAACCGCAACATGGACATCCTGTCGACCGGCTATTTCCTCGTCGCCCGCGAAGCCTTTCGCCTGATGAAAAAGCAGAAGACCGGCGGCGCCATCGTCTTCATCGCCTCCAAGAATGGCCTTGCCGCTTCGCCTAATGCATCGGCCTATTGCACCGCCAAGGCCGCCGAAATCCACCTCGCCCGCTGCCTGGCGCTGGAGGGTGCCGAGTTCGGCATCAGGGTCAACACGGTCAATCCCGATGCCGTCCTGCGCGGCTCGAAAATCTGGACCGGCGAGTGGCGCGAACAGCGCGCCGCCGCCTACAATATGAGCCCGGACGAACTCGAAGAGCATTACCGCAAGCGTTCGATGCTGAAGCTCAGCGTCTATCCGGAAGACATTGCGGAGGCCGTGTTCTTCTTCGTGTCGGACATGTCGGCGAAGTCCACGGGCAATATCGTCAATGTCGATGCGGGCAATGCGCAGAGTTTTACGCGGTAGTCATTTGAGGGTTGCGCTGCCCCTCATCCGACCCTTCGGGCCACCTTCTCCCCGTAAACGGGGAGAAGGAAGAGCGGCAAGGTTGCGGCCAGCCTTCCTCTCCCCGTCACTATACGGGGGTCGAAGGACGGGTCGAGACCCGCGGCTCGACCCCGGTCGATGCCGGCAGGCAGGTGAGGGGCAAAGCCCGCATGACAAGACTTGGGAGGCATAAGTGACGGAAACCATCATCTCCGCCGACATCGTCGAGCAGGGCAACGAAAAGCGCCGCGCCGAACTCGCGCGCGACTACGCCTCCCTCGGCGAGCGGCTCGACCGGCGCGGCATTGCCATTGACGCGATCCGCGACAAGGTGGCGGCGTTCAAGGTTGCCGTGCCGTCATGGGGTGTCGGCACCGGCGGCACGCGCTTCGCGCGCTTTCCGGGCGCCGGCGAGCCGCGCGATATTTTCGACAAGATCGAGGACTGTGCCGTCATCCAGCAGCTGACGCATGCAACGCCAAAGGTCTCGCTGCATATTCCATGGGACAAGGCCGATGCCAACCGGCTGAAGCAGGCGGCGAGCCGCTTCGGGCTCGGCTTCGATGCGATGAACTCCAACACCTTTTCAGACGCGCAGGACCAGAAGCTCAGCTACAAATTCGGCTCGCTGTCGCATGCCGATGCCGCTACGCGCCAGCAGGCGGTGGAGCACAATCTGGAATGCATCGAGATCGGCAAGACGATCGGCTCGAAGGCCTTGACGGTGTGGATCGGCGATGGCTCGAACTTTCCGGGGCAGGTCAATTTCACCAAGCAGTTCGAGCGCTATCTCGACGCAATGAAGGCCGTCTATGCCGAGCTGCCGGACGACTGGCGGCTGTTCACCGAGCACAAGATGTATGAGCCGGCCTTCTATTCGACGGTCGTGCAGGACTGGGGCACCAACTATCTCATCGCGCAGGAGCTCGGGCCGAAAGCCCACTGCCTCGTCGACCTCGGCCACCATGCGCCCAACGTCAATATCGAGATGATCGTCGCCCGACTGATCCAGTTCGGCAAGCTGGGCGGTTTTCATTTCAACGATTCGAAATATGGCGACGATGATCTCGATGCGGGTTCGATCGATCCCTACCGGCTGTTCCTGATCTTCAACGAGCTGGTCGATGCCGAGCTGAGCAACGCCAAGGGATTCGACCCCGCCCATATGCTCGACCAGAGCCACAATGTGACCGACCCGATCGAAAGCCTGATGCTGTCGGCGATCGAGGTCCAGCGCGCCTATGTCGCCGCCTTGCTGGTGGATCGCAAGGCGCTGGAGGGCTTTCAGGATGACAATGATGCACTGATGGCAACGCAGACGCTGAAGGTCGCGTACCGGACCGACGTCGAGCCGATCCTTGCCATGGCGCGTCTCGATTCAGGCGGCGCAATCGACCCGGTTGCCGCCTACCGGGCTGCTGGCTACCGCGCCAAGGTCGCGGCGGAACGGCCGGCGGTTGCGGGCGGAAGCGGCGGCATCGTCTAACGACACCGCCGCCTGCCAGAAACTACTTGCCGATTTCGATGACGACGCGGCCGCGTACCTGGCCGGCCAGAATCTCGTTGGCGAGTTCCGGCAGCCTGGACATCGGCTCGACGCGGGTGATGCTGGAGAGCGCGTCGCGGTCGAGATCGCGGGCCAGCCGCTCCCAAGCCTTTTCGCGCTTGGCAATCGGCGCCATGACGGAATCGACGCCCAGAAGGGCAACGCTGCGCAGGATATGCGGCAGCACGGTCGCCGGCAGATCGGCACCACCGGCGAGGCCGCAGGCAGCCACCGCACCGCCATAGACGGTCTGCGACAGGACATTAGCCAGCGTGGTCGAGCCGACGGAATCGACGGCACCGGCCCAGCGCTCCTTCTGCAAGGGGCCGCCCTTTTCGGAGAGCAAGGCACGATCGACAAAGGCGGTCGCACCGAGCTTGGCCAGATAATCATGCGTTTCCGGCCGGCCGGTGGCGGCGGTTACCTTGTAGCCGCGCTTGGCGAGCAGCGCGATCGCCGTCGAGCCGACGCCACCGGCGGCACCCGTCACCAGAATTTCGCGCTGGTCGGCAGCGATCGTGCCCCAGGCTTCGAGCGCATCGACGCAAAGGGCTGCCGTATAGCCGGCGGTGCCGATGGCCATCGCGTCCTGCAGGCTGAAGGCGTCGGGCAGGCGGATCAGCCATTCCGGCTTGACGCGCTGGAAGCGCGTGTAGCCGCCCCATTCGGTTTCCGACAGGCCCCAGCCGTTGAGCACGACCTTGTCGCCGGCCTTCCATTTGTCGGAGCGAGATTCGACCACCGTGCCGGCGATATCGATGCCGGCAACCATCGGCAGTTTGCGGGCGATGCGGCCCTTGCCGGAAACGGCAAGACCGTCCTTGTAGTTGAGCGTCGAGAAGGCGACCTCGACCAGCACGTCATGGTCAGGCAGATCGGCAACGGTGATCTGCTTGAACGCAGCCTTGGGCTTGCCGCCTTCGTCTTCGATCATGAGTGCGGTGAACGTATCGGACATGGTACCTCCAAATTATCCGGTGGTTGTTACGAGGGCTATCATGCCCTCAGGCGCGGGCGGCCAAGGCGCGCTCGCGCCGTTCGAGACTGGTGGAATAGTTGTCGCGCAGATAGGCGAGCATGGCGGCAAGCGCCTCCGTTGCCTTTACCGCATCACGGTTTCTGATGGCCGACGCCAGCTGCTTGTGGAAGCCGGCGACGGCGCGCCGATCGCGCACCCGCGAAACGATCATGTTGGTGATCGGCATGAAGGCCTCGACCACCGTGTACATCATCAGATTGAGCGGGCCGTTGCCGGCCGAATTCACCAGCGCGCGGTGGAAGCGCACGTCGGAAGCGCAGAAGGCTTCATCGGAAATGGTCTCATCGAGCTGGACGCGGATTTCCGATTCGAGCGCCTCGATATCGGCATCCGTGCGATTGGCAGCAGCCAGCCGGCAGCAGATCGTCTCGGTTTCGAGGCGTGCGGTGATGATCTCGTCGATGTCGAAAGCGCCGATGCCGACCAGCAGCGTGGCAGCGCCGGTGATGGCTGCGGAAAGTCCTTCGGGATCGGGCCGCGTGACGAAATTGCCGCCGGTCGGGCCACGCCTTGAGCGGATGAGATTCTCCGCGGCAAGGCGCTTGAGTGCCTCGCGCACTGTCGGCCGGGAAATGCCGAAGCTTTTTGCCAGTTCTTCCTCGGTCGGCAGGCGCTCGTCGATCTTGAGCCTGCCATCCAGAATGGCCGCGCGGATGTTGTCGGCGACCTGCTTGGCCACCCCCGACCGCACGACTTCATCGTATTTGAGGATCATATGCTCCGTCCCTTGGCTTTGTGATGGATGCCACGAAGCGGCGCGGAAAGCCATATCTTTTTAATGAATATAGGTTTGACAAATAGCCACCCGAGAATATGGTTGATCGATAGCGGTTTCAACAGGTGGCAAGCGTGTCCAGTCAGGCATTTCGTCGGGTCTTTTTGGCGCGTGGTTACGAACGTTCGCAGGGCGGCAGCCGGCCGGTCGAAACCTTCTCCCTTCAGCGCGGTTGCTGACGTTCATGAGTTTCGAAGGCGATCGGCTTCTGTCCGAACTAGACGGCAAGCTCGACGCGGGCGGCATTCTTGCCGGCCCGGCCGTTGACGAGCGTTACCGTGACGATCCCGACGGCAAGCTCGGCGCATTGCCCCAAATTGTCCTGCGTCCGCGCGATACCGAGGCCGTGGCTATGGCGATGGCCGCCTGCAATCGTCTCGGCCAGCCTGTCGTCGTGCAAGGCGGACGCACCGGGCTTGCGGGTTCGGCACGCGTGCAGCCCGGCGAAGTGGTGCTGTCGCTCGAGCGCATGACGGGGCTCGGTGACCCGGATCGCGAGGCTGCAACTATTACCACGCAGGCTGGCGCGACAATGCAGGCCGTCCAAGAGGCCGCCGACAATGCCGGCCTGATGTTCGGCGTCGATATCGGCGCGCGCGGCTCGGCCACTGTCGGCGGCAACATCGCCACCAATGCCGGCGGCATTCGCGTGCTGCGCTACGGCATGTATCGCGCCCAGGTTCTGGGGCTGGAGGCAGTGCTGGCCGACGGCAGCGTGCTGACCTCGCTGAAAGGCCTGCCGAAAGACAATTCCGGCTACGACCTCAACCAGCTTTTCATCGGCACCGAAGGCACGCTCGGCGTCGTCACCCGCGCCGCACTCAGGTTGCATCCCAAGCCGCTTTCGGAGGTCAATGCGTTTTGCGCGCTGCCCTCATTCGAGGCCGCAATCGCACTGCTTGGCCTGCTGCGCCAGAAGCTTGGGCCGCTGCTTTCGGCCTATGAGGTGAATTTCGCACCGCTCTATGACGACATGATACCCAGCATGGCAGCACCCGCGCCATTGCCCGCCGGCTCGCCGGTCTATGTGCTGACCGAGATCCAGGGCAACGAGCCGGATCGTGACGGCGAGCGCTTCGCCGAGGTGCTGATGCAGGCCGTGGAAGACGGCATCGTCAGTGACGTGGTCGTTTCGCAATCGCCGCGCGAATTCCATGCGCTTTGGGCGGTACGCGAAAGCGTCAATCCCTTCCTGTTCGCAATGAAGGGGCTGATTGGCGTCGATGTCAGCCTGCCGCTGGCGCGTATGAAGGCGTTTCTCGCGCAAACCGAAAGCGCGATCCGCGCCATCGATGCCAGCGCCGACATCTATGTCTTCGGTCATCTCGGCGACGGCAATCTGCACTATCAGGTGCTCACTGCCGACCCGGCCACCGCATACGACATCATCTATCGCGGCGTCGCCGCTGCCGGCGGCGGCGTATCGGCCGAGCACGGCATCGGCCTCGACAAGAAGCGGTGGCTGCCGCTTGTTCGCAGCGACGCCGAACTCGCAGCGATGCGGCGGCTGAAGACCGCTTTCGACCCGAACAACATCCTCAATCGCGGGCGCGTCTTCGACATCGCGCCACCCGATCCTTCCGCCTGACGGAGCAAACCATGTCCGTAGCCACCGTTTCAGCCACGCAACATGACAAAGCGCCCTCGCCAATAGGGGAAGGGGTAAGCCTCGACGACCGCTACGCGCTGGAGCACGGACGCATCCTCGTTTCGGGCACGCAGGCGCTGGTGCGCCTGCCGATGATGCAGCGCCAGCGAGACCTTGCCGCCGGCCTCAACACCGCCGGCTATGTCTCCGGCTATCGCGGCTCGCCGCTGGCCGGTTTCGACCGCGAGATGGCGCGTGCCGGCAAGTATCTGAAGGCCAATCATGTCGTCTTCCATCCCGGCCTGAACGAGGACATGGCCGCCACCGCCGTGTGGGGCACGCAGCAGACCGGCATGTTTCCCGGTGCGCGCTACGATGGCGTTTTTTCCATGTGGTACGGCAAGGGACCGGGCGTCGACCGCTCGATAGACGTCATCCGCCACGCCAACGCCGTCGGCACCGACCGCCATGGCGGCGTGCTGCTGCTGGCCGGCGACGACCACGGCGCCGTCTCCTCCACACTGGCGCATCAGAGCGAGCACAATCTGATCTCGGCGATGGTGCCGATGCTGTCGCCGGGCGGCGTCGGGGAATATATCGACTACGGCCTCTACGGTTGGGCGATGAGCCGCTATTCCGGCGCCTGGGTCGGCTTCAAATGCCAGACCGAAATCGTCGAATGCACGGCGACCGTGGACGTCGCGCCGGACGGGCTTTCGATCGTCATGCCCGACCTCGTGCTGCCCGGCGACGGGCTGTCGCTGCGCTGGCCGGACGGCCCGCATGCGATGGAGCGGCGGCTGGAGCACAAGCTGGAGGCCGTGCACGCCTTCGCCCGCGCCAACGGCATCGACCGCGTCACCAATGGTGGCAGCAAGGCGCGGCTCGGCATCGTCTCGACCGGAAAATCCTGGCTCGACCTGCTCGGCGCGCTCTCCGCCCTCGGCATCGACGAAAAGCGCGCTTCGGCTCTCGGCATCCGCCTCTACAAGGTCGGGCTGGTCTGGCCGCTGGAGCCGGAAGGCCTGCGCGCTTTTGCCGACGGTCTGGACGAGATTCTGGTGGTCGAGGAAAAGCGGCCGGTGATCGAAGAGCAGATCAAGTCGCTGCTGTTCAACATGCCGACTGAGCGCCGCCCGCGCGTCGTCGGCAAGGCCGACGAGAAGGGTGCACCGCTGCTGCCGTCGATCGGCGAGATCAATTCTGTCGCGGTCGCACGGGCGGTGATGTCGCGCCTCGGCAAGCCGGACAAGGCGCTGGCCGCCAATGCGAGCCGCATCGAAGAGATCGCGGCAGCCGTTCCCGCCGAGGCGATCGCGCTGAAGCGCGAGGCCTATTTCTGCTCGGGCTGCCCGCATTCGATTTCCACCGTCGTGCCCAAGGGCAGCCGCGCCTCGACCGGCATCGGCTGCCACATGATGGTGATCGGCGTCGAGGATCGCAACACCTCGACCTTCACGCAGATGGGCGGCGAAGGCGGCGCCTGGATCGGACTGTCGCCCTTCACCGACGAGAAGCACATCTTCGTCAATATGGGCGACGGCACCTATTTCCATTCCGGCCTGCTGGCGATCCGCGCGGCGATCGCGGCAAAGGTCAACGCCACCTACAAGATCCTCTACAACGATGCCGTCGCCATGACCGGCGGCCAGCGCCATGACGGCGAGGTGACGGTGCCCGGCATCGTCGATCAGGTGCTGGCGGAAGGCGCGAAACGCGTCGTCGTCGTCTCCGAAAAGCCGGAAGCCTGGGAGGGCGTGCTGCCGCGCGGCGTCACCATCTATCACCGCGACGAACTCGACGCCGCCCAGCGCGAATTGCGCGAGATCGAGGGTGTCACCGTGCTGGTCTTCGACCAGGTTTGCGCGGCGGAAAAGCGCCGCCGGCGCAAGCGCGGCGCCTTTCCCGTTTCGCCCAAGCGCGCCTTCATCAACGAGCTTGTCTGCGAGGGCTGCGGCGATTGCTCGGCCGTTTCCAACTGCATCTCGATCGAGCCGAAGGAAACGGAATTCGGCCGCAAGCGCGCCATCAATCAGTCGAGCTGCAACACCGATCTCTCCTGCATCAAGGGCTTTTGCCCGAGCTTCGTGACGGTCGAGGGTGGGCAGGTGCGCAAGCCGAAAGGCAAGGCGAGGGAAGCCGATTTCTCCGACCTGCCGATGCCTGCTCTGCCGGCAATCGACCGGCCCTACAACATGCTGCTCGCCGGTATCGGCGGCACCGGTGTCATCACCGTCAGCGCCATCCTCTCGCAGGCAGCACATCTCGACGGGCTCGGCCTGCTCACGCTCGACCAGACCGGACTGGCGCAGAAGAACGGCGCGGTGACCTCGCATATAAGGCTGGCGCGCGATCCCGCATCGCTTAACACCATCCGCATCGGCCCGGGCGAATCCGACCTGATCCTCGGCTTTGACATCGTCGTGGCGGCGTCGGCCGGCTCACTCGCCACCGTCGCCAATGGCCGCACCAAACTGGTGCTGGACGACCATTTCGCGCCGACCGCCTCCTTCGTGAAGAACACCACCATCGACTTCCGGCAGGAGGCGACGCTGAAGCAGCTTCGGCAGGCAGCCGGCGAGAACGCGCTGACGCTGGTCTCGGCCACCAAGCTTGGCACGGCGCTGCTTGGCGACGCGATTGCCGCCAACATGTTCCTGCTCGGCAATGCCTGGCAACGCGGGCTGGTGCCGATCAGCCTTGCTGCAATCGACAAGGCTATCGAGATGAACGGCGCAGGTGTTGCCATGAACCGCGCGGCCTTCGGCTGGGGCCGGCGCGCGGCGGTCGATGCGGACGCGGTGTCGAAGGCCGCGCATGTCGGGCCGGAAGCGGCAAAGCCGGAGACGCTCGATGAAATCGTGGCGCGGCGCGCCGAATTCCTCACCGCCTATCAGGACACCGCCTATGCCGGGCGCTACCGGGCACTGGTCGAAAAGGTCCGCAAGGCTGATGCCGATTTCGGCCTGGCGGTCGCGCATGGGGCGTTCAAGCTGATGGCCTATAAGGACGAATACGAGGTCGCCCGACTGCACCGCGACCGCTCCTTCGCGCAAAAACTGGCTGAACAGTTCGAAGGCGATTTTACGCTGAAATACCACCTCGCACCGCCGATGATCTCGCGCATCGATCCGCGCACCGGCCATCCCGGCAAGATCGCCTTCGGGGCATGGATGGGGCCGGTGTTCGGTCTGCTGGCGCGGTTCAAGGGGCTGCGCGGTACACGGCTGGACCCGTTCGGCCGCACCGAGGAACGCCGCATGGAACGGCAGCTGATCGCCGACTATTTTGCCATGGTGGAGGATTTGGCGGGAAAGTTGTCCGCGAACAACCGTACAGTCGCGATCGAGCTCGCAAAGCTGCCGGACGAGGTGCGCGGCTTTGGTCACGTCAAGCTGGCGGCGGTGGAGCGTTATGAGAAGAAGCGCGCGGCGCTGGTGGTGAAAGTCGACGCTGCTGCAGCTTCGCCTTCCGTTGGAGAGGTCGCCGCTTAGGTGCGTCCTTCGAGGCTCGCTAGTGCTCGCACCTCAGGATGAGGGAGGCTGGCGCCCATGATCCTGATCCTGAGGTGTAAGTGCATTTCAGAATGTAGGCTTCTGCCGGCACACCCTCCCTCATCCTGAGGTGCGAGCGTTAGCGAGCCTCGAAGGACGCACCTGTTCATCGCCACGCCCGGTTTTCACCGTCTGGCCATTGTCAAAGATCGGGAAGCGGGGCGCCTGGCCGTGCCTTCCTAGTGTTTAGTACGTGGCGCAGCTTCCGCGCCCCGCTCGGTGTCTGTCCCGAAGTCGGCCGGTCACAACGCCCGCTCCATGTACATTCCATGGACAAGACGCCGCGGGTTCTCCGCATGGTTTTGGGCAGTGGCATTTGCGCCGTGCTCGTTCCACGCCGGCCTGTGTCGGGCCCTCGGGTCCCTGGCTACCACACCAGGGCGGGAGGTCACCGCCACTCCCCCTTGATCCCGGTTCCAGACCCGGTCCCGCAGGAGCGATACGGGGATTATGCGGGGGATGAGAATGAGGGGGATAAATCGGGTGTGAAAAAATATGTGGGGTGAGCGAAATCAATAGGTTGGGTGGAAATCGGATAAAATTCTTTCCCCCAAATCCAAGGCTGCCGCCTACCGTGCAATCACCAGCGCATCGAGCGCGCAGGCGCCCTCGCCTTTGGCGAACACCACGACCGGATTGAGGTCGACCGCCTCGACCAGAGGGCCGTAGCGGTCGGCGAAGCGGGACAGCGCCAGCATGGCATCCACCAGCGCTTCGCGGTCGGCTGCCAGCGCGCCGCGATGGCCGGCGAGCAGATGGCCGAGGCGCGTGCGGTCGATCAGGGCTTCGGCGGCTGACCGGTCGATGGGCAGGAGGTCGAAGGCGGCATCCTTGACCAGTTCCACCAGCACGCCGCCGACACCGACGACGATGCCAAGCCCAAAGGGTTCATGCCGCACCAGCCCGACCAGCGCCTCGACGCCGCGACCGGCCATTTCCTGCACCACGACGCCGCGCAGTTCAGCCTTGGGCGCATAGGCGCGCGCCGACGCCATGATGGTCTCGAAAGCCTGCCTCGCTTCGGCTTCGGAAGCGATGTTCAGCCGCACGCCACCGGCCTCGGTCTTGTGCAGAATGTCCGGCGACTCGATCTTCAGCACGACCGGGAAGCCGATCTTTTTAGCTGCGGCGGCCGCTTCGTCTGTCGTGGTCGCAAGCCGTTCCTTTGTGACCCGCAGGCCGCAGGAGGCGAGCAGTTCCTTGGCTTCGCGCTCGGTCAGTTTTTCGCCGGCGGCGAGACGCTTCGCCCATGGATCGTCTGCGGGAGCCGGTTCGATGGCGGGCGATATGGCAACTCGTGGCGCGAGCCGCTCGACCATGTTGCGGATGGCCGTCAACGCCGCGCGCGTCCCGTTGAGCACCGGGACGCCGTCAAGAACCGCGCGCATCGAGGGATGATGGCCCGATGAGAGATTGCTCATGAAGACAGCCGGCACTGCTGCGCTGCGCGCATAGCCTGCAACGGCCTCGGCGATGCCGACATATTCGGCGGCCCCGTCCGCATCGAGGCCGACCGGTGCATCCTGGGACGCGACGATCAGGCCTATCGAGGGATCCCCGGCCAGCGTTTCCAGAACGCGGGCGTAGATTGAGCCGTCGGCGAAGACGATGCCCGTCGTATCGACCGGGTTCTGCGGCGTGGCGAAGGCCGGCAGCAAGGTTTTCAGGTCGGCTTTCGTCTGGGTGGCAAGTTCGGGCAATTCCAGGCCGATCTCGGAGGCGATGTCGGAAACATGGGCGACGCCGCCGCCGCTGACGCCAACCACCGCAACGCCCTTGGCGCGCGGTTTTGCTTTCAGCGACAGGCAGAGCGAGGCCGTCTCGACGAAAGCATCCATGTCGGACACTTCGATGACGCCGCTGTTGCGGAAGAAGGCTTCATAGGCTTCGTTGGCGGCGGCGAGCGCGCCGGTATGGGCGGCGGTCGCGGCAGACCCCTTGGCAGAGCGCCCGGCGCGCAGCGCGATGACCGGCTTGCCGGCGGCGTGCATGGCCTGCATTGACGCTGAGAAGGCTTTTGGATCGCGGATCGCCTCGATGACGACGCCGGCAACGCGGGTCGCCTCGTCGGAAGCGAGAAAATTGAGATAATCCGGGATGTCAGTCGCAGCGCTGTTGCCGGACGAGACGATGTGGCTGAGGCCGAAGCGGCCGGTGTTGGCGAGCGCGATGGCGCTGGCGCCGGAATGGGAAAGCAGGGCCAGGCTGCCCTTCTTCAGATTCGGCGACAGGGTGGACGAATACAGTGCCGCGCCACTGGAAAGGTTGAACAGGCCAAGGCAGTTCGGCCCGCAGATCGCCATGCCGTATTTTTCAGCGATGTCGACCAGCGCCTGCTGGCGCGCCTTGCCTTCGTCGTCGGTCTCGCCGAAGCCGCTGGCCAGCACGACGGCGGCCTTCGTGCCGGCCTTGGCTGCCGCTTCGAGCGCGCCCAGAACATGCGCTGCGCCGATGCCGATCACGGTAACGTCGGCGGGCTTGTCGAGCCGATCGAGGGCGGGAATGGCCGGGATGCCGAAGACCTGCTCGGCCTTGGGGTGCACCGGGATGATCGTGCCGGAAAAGCCGAATGCCATGAGGTTGCGCATGACATAGCTCGAAGAAGCGTCCGCTCGCTCGGTGGCGCCGATGACGGCAACGGAGCGCGGGTTCATCAGGGCCTGCATTGCGGCGGTCATGTCAGGTGATTTCATCGCCATCGTTTTTCAGTTCCCCCAACCTCAGCGCCCACAAGTGCACGCCGATCGCATATGAAGCACCCCCACCCTAGCCCCTCCCCACAAGGGGGAGGGGAACTTCGGTGTCGCTTGCGCCGAATTCCGACAGGCTGGGTCGAGAACACTTGACAGTATTCCCCTCCCCCTTGTGGGGAGGGGTTAGGGGTGGGGGTGATCGACGTTCCCCACCCCACTTCACCTCAGTCCAGATCCTTGAACGGCCCGTCGCGGAAGGCGAGGTATTCCTTCAGGCTCATCTTGGCGAGATTGGCCATCCATTCGCGGCCCTGCTTGGTGACATGCAGCGCGGCAATCGCTTCGATGTTGTACTGGAAGGACGGCAGCAGGCCGGCGACCATCTGCTGGTTGTTGATCGAGGCCTTGGTGAATTTCAGCGCCGGCACCGGCATGCGCGCCAGTTTGCGGGCGAGGTTTTCGGTCTTCAGCTTGAGCTGGTCGGCGGGCACGATCTTGTTGATGAGGTGCATGCGCAGCGCTTCCTCGGCATCGACGAGGTCGCCGGTATACATGAGCCAGCGCACGTCGCGGGTGGCCAGCAGCCAGGGCATCATCAGCGCGGGCGGGCCGGAATTGTGGCGCACTTCCGGTTCGCCGAACTTGGCGTTGTCGGCGGCGATCGCCAGATCGCAGCACATCATCAGTTCGAGCGCGCCGGCCAGCGCATAGCCGTTGATGGAGGCGATGACGGGGATGGGCGCCTTCCAGATGTTGAGCAGCGCCTCGGCATTCTCGCCCATGTCGGAGCGCCAGAAATCGATATCGACGTCGAAATCGCCGCCCTGCAGGTCATAGCCGGAGGAGAAGGCGCGGCCGGCGCCGGTGATGACCAGCGCGTTGACGTCCGGGTCGGCGACGGCAGCAGCCAGTGCCTTGTCGATCTCGCGGATCACCGTCTTGTTCATCGCGTTGAGCTTGTCGGGGCGATTGATGGTGATGGTCGCGAATTTGTCGGTGGCATCCTTTTCGTAAAGGATCGTCTCGAAGGTCTGGTCGCTCATGCTGTCTCCTGGGCAGGCGGTTCGCAGGACCGCCCGCGGGGGACGGCGCCGGCGGGATTGAATGGAATTACTTAGCCGACTTCTTCAGCCGCGCATGTTCGACGGCGATCCTTGCCGCGAGTGCTGCGTTGTTGCGCACCAGCGCGATGTTGGCCTTGAGGCTGCGGCCCTGCGAAAGCTCGTTGATGCGGGCGAGCAGGAAAGGCGTCAGTTCTTTACGCGAAATGCCTTTCTCGTCGGCTTCCTTCACGGCAGCAGAAATCGTGCCGTCGATGAAGGCGGGGTCGAGCGCGTCGGCTTCCGGAATGGGATTGGCGATGAGGATGCCGGTGCCGGACGCCATGTCCTCATGCAGGATCATCGCCTCGGCGATCTCGGCGGGGGTGTCGAGACGGTGGTCGGCCTTCTCGCCGCTGGAACGGGTGAAGAAGGCGGGGAAATCGTCGGTGCCATAGGCGATGACGGGCACGCGCTGTGTTTCCAGAAACTCCAGCGTCTTCGGGATGTCGAGGATCGACTTGACGCCGGCGCAAACCACCGTCGTGCCGGTGTGGCCGAGTTCGGTGAGATCGGCGGAAATGTCGAAGGTGGCTTCCGCGCCGCGATGCACGCCGCCGACGCCGCCGGTGGCGAAGATCGAGATGCCGGCAAGGTCGGCCAGCCGCATCGTGGCAGAGACGGTCGTGCCGGCAGAGCCCTTGCGCACCATGACGGCGGCTAGGTCGCGCCCCGAGGCCTTCACCACGCCCTTGGCCTTGGCGAGGCTTTCCAGTTCGGCGTCGGTGAGGCCGACGCGGAGTTCGCCGTCGATGACAGCGATCGTCGCCGGCACCGCACCATTGTCGCGCACGACGGCCTCGACGCCGCGCGCCGTTTCAAGATTGGCGGGGTAAGGCATGCCGTGGGTGATGATGGTCGATTCAAGTGCAACGACCGGCCTGCCCTCCCTAAGGGCGGCGGCGACTTCGTCGCTGAGGCGGATGAGTTCTCTGGTCATTCTGGTCTCCCTGTCAGGCGGGGATGCGATACATGCCGGCGGCAAGAAAGCGCGCCGACAGATCGGGGTGAACACTGGATTCGCTTTCGGTGGTCAGCGTGGCGAGCAGCGCGCCGGTGCGTGCTGCGTTCTGCGTCGGATCGCCCGAAAGCACGCGGTACATGGTGCCGGCGATCATGGCATCGCCCGCGCCGGTGATGTCGACCGGACGCGCCGGCACCGAGCGCATGGTGACGACGCCTTCCTCGGTGGCGACGGCATAGCCATGCGCGCCCATGGTGACGATGACCTCGCCGGCGCCGGCAGCGCGCAGTGCTGCGGCTGCATCCTTGGGCTTAAGCCGCTTTTCCGGCTCGGTGATGCCAAGGATCGTGTTGGCTTCGTCATGATTGGTGAAGAGCAGGTCGATGCCGCTCAAATCCTTGGGAAGCTTGGCTGATTTCGGAGACGAAACGGTATCGACCGCCAGCTTGAAGCGGGCGCCCTGCTTGCGCGCGATAAGCGATTCGATGGTTGCGGCGGGCAGGTTGCAGTCGATGAACACCCAGGTCGCGGCGGCCAGATGCGGCCAGAAACGGTCGAGATAGGAGGGCGAGAAGAGATCGAAAATCTCCATGTCGGCGATGCCGAGGGCAAGGTCGTTCTTGGGATCCAGGATCGCGGCATATTCCGCCGTCGGCCGTTCCGTGGTGGTGATGACCTGGCTGACATCGGCGCCGAGATCGCGCAGATGGCGGACCAGCGAGCGGCCCGTCTCGTCGTCGCCGACGATGGAGACGAAGGAGATATCGACGCCGAGGCGGACGAGATTTTCGGCAACGTTGCGGGCGACGCCGCCGAAGCTGCGATAGCCGTCGACCGGGTTCGACGTCTCGAAGATCAGTTCCTTCTTGGCGTGGTACTTGCGGTCGAGCACCGCGCCGCCAATGCAGATCATGCGCTTGGAGGCCGGCAGCACATAGCCGCGGCCGAGGATGTAACCCTTGTTGACGAGCTGCACGATGTGGGCCGCCACCGTCGAGCGGGCGAGGCCAAGTGCCGTGGCGATGTCCTGCTGACCGGCGAAAGGGTTCGCCGCGATGAGCTCGAGAACCGCTTGCTCCTGTGCTCCAAGGTCGTCCATCGCACCACCCGCAGGGTTGAAATCGCCGTTGAATAATTTCGATATGGACAACAACAGATGATCTTGTCAACATGTGTTTGTACATATAACGTTTGGTCAACCGGCGTTTCCGCTTCCTGTTCGAAAGCGGAGAACAAGGCACAGAGGAAGGCATCGTGACGCATATGCAAGGTCATCCGCCCTGTCCGTTTTCGCTGCTTCAGCACACTGAAGCGGCCATGCATCGCCTTCGCTTCCTCGCCCTCTCCCATTTCATACCATCAGCAGGAAGGTGACAGCGATCATGCAGTCCGCGCCGCAGACCCAGACAGTGGATCAGGAAATTCCGGTAATCGATATCGGGCCTTTCATCCGAAACGAGGCGGGCGCGAAAGCAGTCGTTGCCGAGATCGAAGCGGCTGCCCGCGACACCGGCTTCTTTCTCGTCACCGGCCACGGCGTTTCGCCGGAAAAGACGATGAAGCTCTACAATCTGGCGCGTGCCTATTTCGACCTGTCGGAAGACTATAAGCGCAGCCACGGACGCGGCACCGGTGTGCTCGGCGGCGTTTCCTTCTCGCCGATCGCCGATGAGGCGCTGGCCGCCACCAAGGGCATCAAGACGCCCGGCGACTACAAGGAAAGCCTGAACTTCGGCCTGCGCCTGCCCGGCGATGTCTGGCCCGGCCAGCCCGAAGGCATCGAAGCGGCCTTCCACGACTATTTCGCCGAGATGGAAACGCTGGCGCGGCACCTGCGCCGCATCTTCTGCCAGGCGATCGGCCTTGATGCCGACTATTTCGAACCGGCTTTCGACAACCATCTCTCGGCGCTGCGCGTCATCAATTATCCCGAGCAGGAAGAAGACCCCCTGCCCGGCCAGCTGCGCGCCGGCGTTCACACCGACTACGGTTTCATGACCATCCTGCGCTCGGAAGCCTCGTCGGGCGGCCTGCAGGTGCAGAGCCGCGACGGCCGCTGGCTCGACGCGCCCTCCATCGACGGCGCCTATGTCATCAACATCGCCGACGCCTTCATGCGCTGGAGCAATGACGAGTGGGTGTCGACGCCGCACCGCGTCGCCAATCCGCCGCGCGAGAAGAAAGTCTCTTCGCGCCGGCAGTCGATCCCGTTCTTCGTCAATCCGAGCAAAGACACGCTGATCAAGTGCCTGGAGCCCTTCTGCGCCGACGGCAAGCAGGCCAAATACGAGCCGATCAGCTATGGAGACTATATCGACCTGAAGACCAAGCAGGCTTTCGGCCGCTGACGAAATACGGGGCGAGGGCAAGGCGGGGCACAAACGCAACCTTCTCCATCGACTGCAAGACGCACATGAACAACAAAGGGGAACTGGACATGACGAAACTGACGAGACGACAGACATTGGCCGGAATGGGCGCGCTTGGCGCTGCCGGCGTACTCGGAATGCCGGCGATTGCGCAGGCACGCACGCTGATCGTGCCGACGCTGGGCGGCGTGTGGGAACAGTTCTGGCGCTCCACCGTCGCGCCCGATTTCGAAAAAGCCTCCGGCGCCAAGGTGACGCTGGATGTCGGCAACGGCCGCGTCTTCGGCGCCAATCTTCGTGCCGCCGGCGCCGACAAGCCGCCCTACTCGGTCATCATGACCAATGAGGTCTTTGCATCGGGCCTGCGCAAGGAAGGTTTCTTCGAGAAGCTCGATCTCGCCAAGATGCCCAACTACAACGACCTCTACCCGCTGGCGCAGGTCGCCGACGGTTTTGGCGCCACCGGCGCGATCTCGCCGATCGGCATCGGCTACCGCACCGACATGATAAAGACGCCGCCAAAGGCCTGGAAAGACCTGTGGACCAACGAGGAATTCAAGGGCCGCATCGGCCTCTACAATTTCGCCAACAGCGCCGGCAAGATGGAGCTGCTGCTCGCTTCCAAGCTGTTCGGCAAGGACCAGTACGATGTCGATGCCGGCTTCGATGCGCTGGCCAAGCTCGGCCAGGTCGTGCAGGTCGACTTCAACCTCTCGACGGCGCTTTCAGCCGGAGAGATCGTGGTAGCGCCCTTCGATTTCGGCGAGATCGCGCGCCTGCGCAAGCAGGGACTGCCGGTCGACTGCATCGTGCCGGAAGAAGGCATGATCATGTTCGACCAGACCATCAGCATCCTGAAGAACGGCCCGGAAAAGGAGCTCGCCTATGAATATGCGAATTACCTTCTGTCGCCGGAAGTTCAGACGCTGATGGCCAAGGAATTCTTTGTGTCACCGACCAATTCGAAGGTTGTCATTCCGGACGACCTGAAGGCCGATGTTCCGGTATCGGGCGAGGCCATGTCCAAGATCCTGACATGGGACTGGGATTTTGTGAACGAAAAGCAGGGCGATCTCGCCGAACGCTGGGCAAAGACCATCCAGTAGGTAGTCCGGAGCATAGCCGGCGCATTCCGTCTGGCGACGGGATGCGCCGGCTGCCTTATTCGCCGGGCGCAGCCAAGCCGCGCGCCGGCAGCATAGCGATGTGGAGAATTGATCAATGACAGAGGTTAGCATCGAGAAGCTGACCAAGACCTTCGGCAGCGCGCGCGCCGTCGACGGCATTTCCGTCCGCATTGCAAACGGTGAATTCATCTCGCTGCTCGGCCCTTCCGGCTGCGGCAAGACGACGACGCTGAAGATGATCGCCGGCTTCGAGGATGTCAGCGGCGGCGCGATCCGCTTCGACGGGCAGGACGTGGTCAACGTGCCGGCCGAAAAGCGCGATATCGGCATGGTGTTCCAGAACTATGCGCTGTTTCCGCATATGACGGTGGAGCAGAACCTCGCCTTCGGGCTGGAGATGCGCAAGGTCGCCAAGCCGGAGATGCGCAGCCGCATTTCCCGCGTGCTGGAGATGGTGCAGCTTACCGGGTATGCCGAGCGCTATCCGCGCCAGCTTTCCGGCGGCCAGCAGCAGCGCGTAGCGCTTGGCCGCGCGCTGGTGATCGAACCCAAGATCCTGCTGCTCGACGAGCCGCTCGCCAATCTCGACGCCAAGTTGCGCGAGGAAATGCGCGTCTTCATCCGCGACCTGCAGCGCCGCGTCGGCATCACCACAGTCTATGTCACGCATGACCAGGCCGAGGCCATGACCATGTCCGATCGCGTCGTCGTCATGTTCGGCGGCCGCATCGCCCAGATCGGCGTGCCTGCCGATATCTATGAACGGCCTGAGAATCTGGATGTCGCGCAGTTCGTCGGCCAGGTGAATCTGGTCAAGGGCACCGTGCGCGAAGGCGGCAGCGACGGCCGTTGCGCCGTGGAAACGACGTTCGGTGTCATCGAAGTCCATAGCGCCCGGATGCATGCGCCGGGAACCGCGGTCACGCTCACCTTACGGCCGGAAGCCATCGAGCTTGGCGCACCCGGCAAGGGTGCGAAGGGCACGGTGCTTTCCAGCTATTACTCCGGCAGCCTGATCGACTACCGCATCGAACTCGAGGGCGGCGAGATCATCCACACGCAGGCATTTCCCCACAACCGCTTCGCCGACAAGGCACGGGTCGGGGTTTCCGCACCCGCCGACCGCTTCTGGCTGCTGGGAGCCGCGGCATGACACCGGGTAGAACAAAGGGCATCGGCCCTTATCTGCTGATCCTGCCGGCGGTGCTGCTGCTCGGCATTTTTCTCGTGCTGCCCTATCTCAACATCGTCTTGATGAGCTTTCGCGTGCCGGGCCAGGGCACGCCCTATGGCGTGGGCTTTACCGCCGGCAATTACGTCAAATTCTTCACCGACAGTTTTTACATCATGCAGGTGGTCAACACGCTGTGGATCGGCCTGCTGACGACCGCCATCTGCCTCGTCGTCGGCTTTCCCGTCGCCTGGCAGCTCGCCAGGGCCGACATGAAATTTCGCGGGCTGGCCTATGGGCTGGTGCTGTCGCCGCTCTTGGTCGGCATCGTCATCCGCAGCTATGGCTGGACGATCCTGCTTGGCAACAACGGGCTGATCAACCGCACGCTGATGAATATCGGCCTGATCGAGCGGCCGCTGCCGCTGATGTACAATGCGCTCGGCATCGTCATTGCGCTGGTGCATGTCTTCCTGCCCTTCATGATCCTGCCGATCATGGCGGCGATCCAGGGCGTCGATCCTTCGCTGCATGCCGCGGCGCGCTCGCTTGGTGCCTCGAAGACAACGGCTTTCCGCCGCATCATCCTGCCGCTGTCGCTGCCGGGCATACAGGCCGGCTGCATCCTCGTCTTCGTGCTGTCGCTCAGCGCCTATGTGACGCCGTCGCTGATCGGCGGCCTGCGCGTGAAAACCATGGCCGTGACGGTGGTCGACGCGCTGATCGACACGTTCCAGTGGCCGTTCGGCTCGGCACTGGCGCTCTGCCTGTCGGTGACGGGCGCGATCGCCGTGGTGATCTTTGCCCGCCTGACGCGCATGAAATGGAAGGCATCCTGACATGTCGAGAAAAGTTCTCACGGTCTACTGTCTTCTCGTCTACGCCTTCCTGCTGGCGCCGATCCTCGTGGTCGTTGGGGCTTCGTTCAATGCGGGCTCGTTCCTGACCTTCCCGCCGCAGGGCCTGTCGCTGCGCTGGTACGTGACCTTCTTCAACAATGAAGTGTTCATGCGGGCGATAAGAACATCGCTGTGGGTGGCGGCGGTCTCGACCGTCATTTCAACGCTGATCGGCACGGCCGCGGCGCTCTATTATGTGCAGCATGCGGGCCGTGGCAAGGAAGCGATCCGCATCGCCATGCTCTCGCCGCTGCTGCTGCCGGAAGTGCTGACGGCGATCTCGCTGCTGTTCTTCGTCTATTCGGTCGGCATCGGCACGCAGACGATGTTCGCCATGATCGTCGGCCATGTGCTGATCACGCTGCCTTTCGTCTTCATCAACGTCTCGGCCTCGCTGGAAACCTTCGATCCGGCGTGGGACATGGCGGCACGCAGCCTGGGCGCGGGACGTTTCACGCGCTTCCGCCGCATCATGCTGCCGCTGATCAAGCCCGGCGTCATCGGCGGCGCGCTGTTTGCCTTCATCATCTCCTTCGACATCTTCACCATCTCCTTCATGCTGAAGGGGATCGGAACGTCGACATTGCCGATCCAGCTCTTCGACTATCTGCGCACCAACTTCACGCCGGAGGCGGCAGCCGTCTCGACCGTGTCGATCGTGCTGACGCTGGTGGTGGTGATCGTGTCGGAAAAGGTGCTGGGCCTGCGCATTCACCGCTTCTGACGGGCTTTTCGCCGGCAAAACAGTATCGCCGCAGGCCAATGCGGCGAACCCCCGCCAAACCATCTAGCTCGTCCGGTGCAAAAAAGCGCCTGCGGACAGTCAGTTCGTAGGAGGCACATGCTACCGCCAACGGGCGAATGCATAACCACCTTTTCCCATCTGCCAATAAGCACCGTCCATGACTGATGGTGGGCTCTGGCCAATAACAGGCAACAGGTCAGCAAGAGGCTCGGCGACACTTTTTGAATCCACTCGTGAAGCTCGCCGAGCCTCATGAACCGTGAAAGATGGGCGAAAGAATGGACATCGTTGACGAAATGCTGGGCATGGCGCGGGACCCGGCCACCTTCACCAAGGACGATCTGGCCGAGATGGTGCTCGTTGCCGCGACCGAGATCATCAAGCTTCGGCAGTTTCCGCCGGTCTGGGTGAAGCAGGCTGGCACAACCGGCTCGCGCCGGGTAAAGCGCGCGGCCTGACCGCAGCAACCAGAGCGGACGCAGCAACCTGCAGGGGTAAAAAACCTCGCCGGCACTTCAATCCTCGCGCGAAAGCCCCTAAAATACATGCGGGGGCGTCGTGAGAGATTCGCATGCTTGCAGACGTCGCAGCGCCGTTTGCGCTGACCTTCCGCTTGTTGTGGCGTTTCTGGCCGCAGCTTGTCGCACTCGTGCTCATAGGCATCATAGCCGGCGACCTGCTTATGCTGCTCGCCGCCAAGGCCGCCTTTCTCAACCACATGCTGGGGCTGGCGCTGCTGACATTCGTCGCGCTGACCCAACTGATCGTCACCGTCGCGATGTTCCAGGTGCTGCGGCCGGGACTGCCGGAAATCAGTGCTGCGCAGGAAGAGGCCGAAAGCGAAGCGGCAGGGCCGGCGAAAGACCGCGGCAAGACGCGCTTTGCCTCGATGATCACCATCGCGCTCCTGCCCTTCTTCGCCTACTACGCCACATGGGGTTTTCTCGGCGATACGGTGCGGCAATATTCACGCATGGCGCTCGACATGGCGCCCTTCGGCGAGCGCGCCAACGTTCTCGACGTGCTGGATTCGCGCTGGCTGCTGGTGTCGGTGGCCATTTCCTGGGCGGTACGAAAGCTGGCCCAGACCATGCAGAAAAGGTCGGCCTACTCCTTCTGGCAGATCGTCGTCGTGATCTGCGAGACCAACTGGATCTTCGTCGGTCTCTATGTGCTCAGCCGCTGGAAGGACGACTGGCTGGCCTGGGTCATGAGCCGCAATTTCTGGAGCTATTTCCAGGCCATGAACGACATGGTCGTCTCTTCGGCGCACGCGGCCTCCATGATGCCTGTGGAAGTGTCGTCGATCGGGCTGGCGACGACGCTGAACAATCTGTTCTGGTACATGATGCTGCCGGTGATCTGGCTGGTGATGACCGCGCTGGTCTATGGCTACGACGTGCGCGACGACAAGGAACTGATGCGCATCCACAGCCGCGTCGAGCGCTTCGGCGAGCGCTACAAGGCGGTGCCGGCTTTCCTGCGCGATTTTGTCGAGCATTTCATCAGCGGCTATCGCTCGCGCTATCTGCCGATCGCCAATGGCGTGCGCATCACACTGAGTTCGGGCGTTATCCTGATCGTCACGCTGATCGTCGGCTATCGCTTCATCGACTGGGCCGCCGCGTGGCTCTGGCTCGGCTCGGCGTGGCTGATCGGCCCGCACGACCTCGATCTCTGGCAGATCCTTTCGAAGGGCGTGTCGCTGCTGTTCGGCAGTCCCTTCCAGGATTCGTCCACCGGCATCCTCATCGAGCCGCTACGCATCTGCTTTCTCGCCGCGATCCTCGAAACAGCCTTCTCGCTGCCGAAACGCGCGCAGGCAGCGGTGCCGCAGCCGGCAGAATGATCAGGAGCGTTTGAAGCGCAGATAATACGGCCGCTCGCTGCCGAGCCCGACCGTCGGTACGACGGTGGCGAGTGCTTCCTTCGGGATGACGAAGGTTTCGCGGATCTTGACGGTGTCGCCCGTCTTGGCGCCTGAAAAGACCGTCGAATTGCAGGTCGCCATGTCATCGACACGCGAATTGCTGACATAGGATGGCAGCCACGAACGTCCGGCGGCATCGACAAGGCTGATCTTGCAGCCAAGCCAGGCCTGTTCGAGATTGGCGTCGCCGATCCTGACGGTGAAATCGACGAAGACCGGCGCGGAATCGGGCGGGATGCGCAGCGAGCTCGTGTCCTTCATCGTCTGCATGTTGTCCAGCCGCCAGTCGCTGCCGCCGAAATGCACATCCTT